>NZ_JBQENZ010000021.1:0-144123 GCF_052044935.1 Ensifer sp. 22460 | reverse complement strand
TGTGCCGGACAAGGAAACGGTGCAGCGCCGACTTGCTGATGGCGATGCCCTGAGCTGCAAGGGCATCACGAAGTTCGAACAAGGTGCCGTCCCGGTGTTCCTCAAGCCACGACATGATCGCGTCGGCGTTGGCTTCGGTTTTGTACGAATGACGGTCTCCACCCAGCGGACCCGGTCGAACATGGCCCTGACGGACTTGCAGGTTTCGCCACCGGCTCACGCTGGCCGCACTGACGCCAAAGCGCTCGGCAGCCTCCCGGTGCGACGCTCCGGCTGAGACGGCGGCAAGAACACGTGCGCGAAGATCAACGGAAAGGGCTTTCGACATTATCTGCCGACCTCCATCGGCAGAAAGTTTGAATCAGAACCCATCTGATTTGCAAAGCCCAAATGATTCAATCAGTCAGGGAAACGCTCTAGCAGCGAAGCCTGAGGCGAAGCGGATCGGATACCGGTTTCGGCCGATGCGCGGGTGCCGGCTGCTGCCGCTTCGGCGCGCCAGAGCTGTTGTTGTGACGACGGCGCGGCGACAACTCCTGGAATGTTCATTTTGATTTCTGCAACTTTACCGCTGCGATGGCTTTTGCTACTCGTGCCGCAAGGCAAGGGGCAACAGCATGGCAGCTTGGTACTACTCGGCAGGACCAGAACAACATGGGCCTGTCGGTGACGACGAGGTTCGTACCCTCATTCGAGACGGCAAGATTGCGGACGAGACCGTCGTCTGGCGGGAAGGGGCGGAAGAACGGCGGGTGGCCGCAAGCCATCCCGAACTTGCCGAGGTCTTCGCAACGCTGCCGGAGCAACCGGGCGCGCTGGAACCCGGCGCCGAACCGGTCGCGGTCCTGCCAAGGCCGGCCGTCAGCTACCGGCCCTGGCCGCGGTTTTGGGCGCGCTTCATCGACAATTTCCTGTTCGTCCCGCTGCTTGGCGCGGGCATCGGTCTGTGGGCTGTCTTCTACGCGCCGAGCACCTACCTGCGAATGGTTTCCATGCCCAGCGTGCTGCTGGGCTTGATGTTGTTGCCCCTCGTCGCGGTGGTGCTTGCCATCAGCATGGCCGTCACGGGGACCACGCCCGGCAAGGCAATCGTCGGTGTGCGAGTTCCCGTGCCGCCCGGTCGCGACCGCTTCGCGTTCTTCCTGGTCAGGGAGTTCATGGTCTGGGTGGCGGGCCTGGGGTTCGGCATTCCCTTCGTTTCCCTGTTCACGCAAATCCGGCAGCACCGGCGCGTTGCCCTGGGGCAGCCCGCGAGCTACGACGATGGCAATCCGGCAGTTCTTGCCGATCCCTCAGAGGTTCGTTTCGGGGTCGCGCTCGCCGTTTCGGCCGCTCTGTTTGTCGGCACCTCCGTGCTCGGGATGGAGGATCGGCAGATGGAGAGGAACCTCCGCACAACCCAATCCTGGTCCAATCCGGTGACGCAGAGGGCGGCAACTATCGGAGCGTCCTGGCAGCCCGAGGAACTCGAAGTCGAGGATGGTCGCGCCTTCTATTTCTTTTCCGCCGAACTTCTGTCGGAGGCGGTGTTCGGTCACGAACAGCTCCCGTCCGAAGGCGTCGAAACCGCCGTTTATGCGGAGGCGCTTGCGTTCGCCTTGGCCTCGGATATCGAGATCACCTCTGCGTGGCAGCCAGTCACGGTCCTCGACATGACAGCCTTGCAGGCAACGGGGAAGGCTTTGGGTGTCGAGGATACGCGTGTTGAAGTGACGGTGGCCGTCAGCGGACGCGACGCGTGGAGAACGTTGGTCTACACCCGCGGAAGTTCTGGGGAGCAGCAGGCGGAGGCGAAGCGGTTTGTCGACGCCATGTTCGCAACGGCGCCGAAGTAGGCGTCGCTTGCATCGCTGGGGGATCGAATGCCTGTCGGGCAGAAGTGTGCAGCGGTTTTGCGGCGACGACGTTCATGAAAACAAGAGCTTAAAGCCTGGCGTGTGACACCTTTTCATGCGACAGGCCTTGGGGACACGCAGGTTGGCGAGACTCGGGCGCTGAGCGGGCGTCAGGCCGATCGGATTGCCGCGACATGCAGCCAGCGGGTCGGCTCGCCGTCGTAGCCGCCGCCATCGGCCTCGCTGATCTCGATGTTCGACCAGCGGCTGTGCTGGAGGCAAGTGCGAAGCCATTCTGCCGAAGGATAGTTGTAGTAGCGCCCCAGGCGGTCGTACCCCTCCGCCTCGCCGGCCTTGAAGCTCGCGTGGAGAACACCGCCCGGCCTCAGCGACCGATGAACGCGCTCGAGGACGTCGGCGAGCTCGGCGCGCGGCACGTGCAGGAGCGACGCTTCGGCCCAGATCCCATGGAAGCGGTCGTGCCAGTCGATCTCCTGAAACCTCATCACCTTGACCTTGCGACCGATGCGCTTTTCCGCCTCGCGGGCCAGTTCCGCCGAGCCGTCGCAGGCGGTGACGTCGAGAGCGGCTTCGAGCATGACGAGGCTGTCGTCCCCGCCGCCGCAACCAAGGTCGAGGACGGCGGCGCCCGGCGGCAACGCGCGCATGAAGGCGGCGAGCCGCGCCGTCGGCGGCTTGCGGTCGCGTGCGGCATAGGTGGCGGCGTTGTCGCGGTAAAAGGCGAGGGTGTCGTCGGGTTCGGCCATGCGTTCGTCTTGGCTGCGGTCCATGAGAGAGCGAGCGTAGCGGATGGTAGTCGCCTGCCACTGTCAAGGCCTGCGCGGCGCAGGCCGCTCGACGACCGGTTCGTCGGTGCGCCGCCGATCACTATTGCAAACACTGGAATTCCTCTTCGGAAGGCTTGAAGCCATCCGATCCGATCGATCCGCGACTGACGTCCGTGGCGAACGTCAGCCTCGCCGCCAATGTCACCTGATCAGGTGTCACGCCCTGAACTCATGTCAAACAGCCGGCGAGACCGGCAACTCCTTAACGTCTCACTTGGCGGCCTGGGTGGCGCCGAGGACGTAGCCTCCGTCCCAGTGCCAGATCTGCTTGTCGTCGACCGTGACCTTCACGATCGCCTGGAAACCGGCGAGCGTGCCGCTGCCCGCATGAAACGCACAGGTTCCAAGCGGCGGACTGGCCGATTCGTAGACGATGCAGTATCCGAGCGCCGAGTCGCCGTTTCCGACGGCGATGACCGCATTGCTGCTGGAGAAGAGCGGATTGGTGATCACCGGTCCGTAGTAGAGGATCTTGGTGCCCGCCGGGATCGCCTCAAGGTTCGATTCCGTGATGGTGCAGAAGCTCGGCGTGTCGCCGGTGAACTGGCTGCACTCCTTGGAGATCTTCAGGGGCTGCGTCGCGGGCGCCGTGGGTGCCGCAAAGGCTGCGGATGCCAGCGCCAGGGTGGCGCCAGCCGACAGGATAAACAGTCTCATGGCCTAGTCCCTCCGGTCGAATGAAGGGCGAAATTCTACTCTTCAGCTCCTCTGTCCGCAATTTCGTTCCTTTGAACTCTCCGGCAACGGGTGCGGCTTCTTCCGCCGCCGCCATCCCGCAGAGGCTGCCCTGCGAGATGGAAGCGGCGAGGGGCATCATGCCTATTGTTTGCCGCCGGTCGAGAGCTTGTCCATCACCTCGTCGAGATTGAAGCTTGCCGGCTTCTGGCGGATCGGGAACTCCCTGAAGCTTTCCAGCCACTTGGCGACCAGCGCCTGCGAGGGCACGAGGATGAAGGCGCGCTCTGCCATCCAGCGGTCGTATTCGAAGGATTCCGGGCCGCGCTCGAAGGGGTCGGCGCGGATGTTGATGATCCAGGGGACGCGAAGGCTGGTGAATTCGCGCTGCCAGACGCCGATGCCGGTGTGTTCCTGGATCTTGAAGTTGACCTTCCAGTCCTGCACCCGGATCGCCACCAGTTCGCCGTCGTCGTTCCAGTAGAGGAATTCGCGCCGGGGCGAATCCATCACTTCGCCGCGGAAGAAGGGCATCAGGTTGAAGCCGTCGAGGTGGACCTTGAAGGTCTTGCTGCCGGCCTCATAGCCGGTGAGGCACTTCGCCACGATATCCGGCTCGCCCGCGGCGGCGCAGAAGGTCGGGATCAGGTCGTAATGCGAGAACATGTCATTATAGACCGTGTTCGGCTTGATGACGCCCGGCCAGCGGATCAGCATCGGAACGCGATATCCCCCTTCCCAGTTGGTGGCCTTCTCGCCGCGGAACGGTGTCGTACCGCCATCCGGCCAGCTCATCACTTCGGCGCCGTTGTCGGTCGTGTAGATGACGATGGTGTTTTCGAGAACGCCAAGATCCTCGAGCTTCTTGAGCAGCTCGCCGACATGGCCGTCATGCTCCACCATGCCGTCGGGGTAGAGACCCTTGCCGGTCTTGCCTTGAGACTCTGCCTTCAGGTGCGTGAAGATATGCATGCGGGTCGAGTTGAAATAGCAGAACCACGGCTTCTGGGCATTGTGCTGGCGGTCGATGAAATCGAGGGCGGCCGCCAGGAACTCGCTGTCGACCGTTTCCATGCGCTTCTTCGTCAGCGCGCCGGTATCCTCGATCCGGCCATCGGCATAGGAGTGGATGACGCCGCGCGGGCCGAAGCGCTTGGCAAATTCCGGGCTCTTCGGATAATCGGGATTTTCCGGCTCCTCCTCGGCATTGAGGTGGTAAAGGTTGCCGAAGAACTCGTCGAAGCCGTGGGCGGTCGGCAGGAACTCGTCCTTGTCGCCCAGGTGGTTCTTGCCGAACTGGCCGGTGGCATAGCCCTGCGCCTTGAGCAGTTCGGCAACGGTCGGGTCTTCCGGCTGCAGGCCGAGATCGGCGCCGGGCAGGCCGACTTTCGTCAGGCCGGTGCGGATCGGCGACTGGCCGGTGATGAAGGCGGCGCGCCCGGCGGTGCAGCTCTGCTCGCCATACCAATCGGTGAAGAGAGCACCCTCATTGCCGATGCGGTCGATGTTGGGCGTGCGATAGCCCATCATGCCGCGGTGATAGATGCTCGGATTGAGCCAGCCGATATCGTCGCCCATGATCATCAGGATGTTCGGCTTGCCGCCGCCGGCGGCAGGCGCTGCTGATTGCTGCGCGTGCGCCGCGGGGGCGGAGACGGTCAGCGCCGCTGCGGCCAATGCACTGCCACCAAGCAGCAGGTCGCGGCGGCTGACACTCAAAAGCGGTTCGTTCTGAGGCTGTCCGTTCTGTTCGGGTTGATCGGATATTGGATGCTTGCTCATGGCATGTCGCTCCATATCGCCAGTGGATCGGGACCTTTGTGCCGCGTCATTGCTGCGATCGGGCCTGCGATCGGATCGAGCCGAGGGCAAATCATGCGGCACGTGAAAGCGCTGCAGCGGCCGTTGACGTCCGTCCGGACAGACGGCGCTGCCATGAAACACAATCGGTGGACGCATGACTGTGCGCCCGGCAGAGGCAGGCGGCAAGAGCGTAACAGTTACGCAGTGGCTTGCTTTGCCCGGGGCCGCGTGGCATTCGGCTTGGACTGACGTAACGTCAGGCCCCGGACGCAACGTGCGAAGAGCCCAAAAAGCCCGAAAAACGCACGGATTTAGGTCAATAATATTGACATAAATTAGCCATCGTGGTCCTGTCGCTTCGCCGTCCAGAGCGTCGCGCTCTCAAGTGGGATCGCTTGAAGTGGAAAGATGCTCTAGAACGAAAATGCCCGAGCGTCCTTTGTGCGTTCACCTGAAAGCACGGCGCTCTACAACGACGCGGGAGAAAGCGGAGAACCGCTTTCCGCACCAATAATCTCTGAGGAAACACCCCATGCTGGATTGGGAACACATCTTCGCGACGCGCTCGAGCCGGATGCGCGCCTCGGAAATCCGCGAACTTTTGAAGCTGCTCGATCGTCCTGACATCATCTCGTTTGCCGGCGGCATTCCCGACCCCGCGCTGTTTCCGGATGCGGAATTCAAGGACGCCTATGCGGAGATCTTCGCAGGCCCGGCCGTTGGCGCGGCGCTGCAATATTCGGTCAGCGAAGGCTACAAGCCACTGCGCGAATGGCTCGCCAAGCAGATGGAAAAAATCGGCATTCCCGCAGGCGCCGACAACATCTTCATCACTTCGGGTTCGCAGCAAGGCCTCGATTATCTCGGCAAGCTGTTCCTGTCGCCGAACGATACCGCACTCGTCACCTGGCCGACCTATCTCGGTGCGCTGCAGGCCTTCAACGCCTATGAGCCGACCTACGACCAGCTGAACCCGAACGGCAACCGCACGCCGGAAGCCTACCGCCAGGCGGCAGGCGAAGCCGGCGGCCGCGTCAAGTTCGCCTATCTGTCGGCCGATTTCGCCAACCCGACCGGCGAGACCGTCGACCGGGCAGGCCGCGAGCGCGTGCTGGTGCTTGCAGAAGAGCTCGACATCGCCGTCATCGAAGACGCGGCCTACCAGTCGCTGCGCTACGACGGCGAGCCGGTGCCGCCGATCCTGGCGCTCGAAATCGCCAAGAAGGGCGATATCAACAACACCCGCACCATCTATTGCGGCTCGTTCTCGAAGACGCTGGCCCCGGGCCTTCGCGTCGGCTGGGTCTGCGCCTCGGAAAAGGTGATCCGCAAACTGGTGCTTCTGAAGCAGGCGGCCGATCTCCATTCCTCGACGATCAACCAGATGGCGATCTGCACGGTTGCCGAGCGCGGCTTCGACCAGCAGGTGGCCAAGATCCACCGGGTCTACAAGCAGCGTCGCAACGCCATGCTGGCGGCGCTCGAAAAGTACATGCCCGAGGGCGTTTCCTGGACGAAGCCGGAAGGCGGCATGTTCGTCTGGGTGACGCTGCCGAAGGGCATGGATGGTGCGGCACTGCTGGCGAAATCGATCGAGACGGTGAAGGTCGCCTTCGTGCCCGGCCGCGCCTTCTTTGCCGACGGCTCGGGCGAAAACACCCTGCGCGTCTCCTTCTCCTGCGCCAACGACCAGATGATCGACGAGGGCATTCGCCGCCTCGGCGATCTCGTCCGCGGCGAAGCGGCGGCGCTGGCTGCCTGAGACGCCAAGCTTCCGGTTCAGAAAAAGAACGCGTCCGCTACGGCGGGCGCGTTTTTCTTTTGGCTGGCGCCACCACGAAGATGTGATCAGGATGACGCATTGATCGGTGCAGGCCCTTCCGGTAGACAGAAGGCGTGACATGACCGGGCGTATCCCGGCCACGTAAGCGTTAACGTCACTCAACGCGTATGATCGAACGGCTTGAAGCGGCTTCGATCTGCGCGACTGTGTCCTGCGGATCGAGGTTTTCGAGCCCCCTAAGGGATGCAAATGGACAATCCTCTCAACTATTCCAACCTTCCTGCGCCGCGCATCGAGCGCGTTCGCCATGAGCTCAGGCGGCGGTCGCTCGTCGTCTCCGGCATCGAGCGTATTACGCCTGGCATGCTCAGGATCACGCTTTCCGGCGAAGATCTCGCGGACTTCGTCAGCCTCGGGGCGGACGACCACATCAAGATCTTCGTGCCCGGAGTCGACGGCACCGTGGAACACCGGGACTATACGCCCCGGCGCTACGACAACGACGCACGCATCCTGGCGCTCGATTTCGCGCTGCACGAGGCGGGGCCCGTGACCGCCTGGGCGATGAATGCTGCGGTCGGCGATCACCTCGAAATCGGCGGGCCGCGCGGTTCGGCCGTCGTCTCGGGAGATTTCCGGCGCTGGCTGCTGATCGGCGACGAAACGGCGCTGCCGGCCATCGGGCGGCGGATCGAAGAGACGCCTGATGGCCACGAGATCACCAGTATCGCGGCTGTCACCGGGCCGGACGAACGCCAGGCCTTCCGCACCGAAGCGGCGCTCACGACCCATTGGGCCTATCGTCCGCTCGATAGGGCGAGCGACCCTTCGGCGCTGCTCTCGGTCGTGCGTTCGGTGAAGCTCGAGCCCGGCACCTTCGTCTGGATTGCGGCTGAGGCCGCGGTGACACGGGCGATCCGCAGCCATTTCGTCGAGGAGCGTGGCCTGCCGCTCACCTGGCTCAAGGCCTCCGGCTACTGGGTGAAGGGTAAGGCGGACAGCACCGAGAAGTTCGACTAGCGACCGCGAGAACGGAGGGCCACCGGTTCGAAAGATCCGCGCGGCCCTTCCGTCGCGGCGCCCTCATGCCCGCGCCCGCCTTTCGGTGCGCTCGCCGCCATTCCAACGGAACAACGCCCGCGAAAACTGTGAGCCGGGTTGGCTGCGGAATTGCCTTGTCCGGGAGAGTCAGGTCATTTCGCATTTCGATGCGGCGCTGGTCCGATCCCTCGGATCGCGATCGGCTGTTGCTGACTGTGGTCACTACGAGGGTAGGGCAGGCTTGAACCTCAACGACGAGACAGAGCAATCGGATCAGCCGACGCCGCGCATGTATGCCTGGGCGCGCAATTCCGCGGCCTATCGGCTTCATCGCCAGATGCTGACGGAGAAGCAGCTTTTCGATGCGATCGCGCGCAAGGCGCGGGAGAAATTCGAGGATATCAGCGCCACCCAGGTGGAACTTCTGGCCGCTGCCGCCGTGACTTTCGCCTACGACAACGGCGCGCTCGACGATCAGGCCTATGCCGAGATCAAGACCCGCTCGGGCATGCGCGGCGGCAAGTCGAAGCGGGCGATCGCGCAGAAACTGTCGCAGAAGGGCATCGCGAAAACCGATGTCGCAGCGGCGGTTGCGGAGGCCGACGATCTCTATGCCGCCGTCGTTCTTGCGCGGAAGCGCGCTTTCGGCCCGTTTCGCAAGATCGATCTCGACGAGAAGCGCACGACGAAGGAGCTTTCCGCCTTTGCCCGGGCCGGTTTCAGCTTCGAACTGGGCAAGCGGGTTTTTGCAATGTCCTTTGACGAGGCGGAGGAAATCCTGATCGCGGGCCGCTTGCTCTGACGGTCCGGCAAGGCCCGTCCGTCACCCGCGCTTCAGCGCGGGGTCGTCGAGGGCGGGATTGTAGAAGAGGGAAAGCGTCAGGCTGCGGGCGATACGCTCGGCCGCCGCCATGAACCAGGCCTTGGCCTCCTGGTTGGGCGCGATGTCGTCGAGGGTGGTGGAGAAGAGTTCCAGCCATTTCGGGAAGAGATCCGGCGTCATGTTGGCGACGCCGACATGGGCCTGCACCGGCTTGCCGCCATAGGCGCCGTTGCGGAAGGCGACGGCCGACCAGAAGCTCTTCATCTTTTCCATATGCTCCGGCCAGCGGCCCGAAAGCCGCGCGTCGAAGACGGGCCCAAGCTCCGGATGGGCGAGCACGCGCCCGTAGAACGTATCGACCAGATGACCGATGAAAGTCTCGTCGACGCCGATCGCCTTCATCTCGGCTTCCGCCCGTTCACGGATCGCCGCGACATGGACGGCGCGGCCCTGCAGTTCGTCGTTCATCCTAATACCCCGGCTTCGGCCCTCGGCTTTGCCGGCCTCATATAGGCGCTGTTGGCGCCAGCGCCAAAGGCCGAACCGCCGATTGCGGCAATCTGTCGTCAATGCGGGGGCGAGTGTTTGCGGTTTGGACGGGACCGCAGGATGCTATCGTTCAGCGCGGCACGAATTCGACCAGCAGTGACTTCAGTTCGATTTCGCGGACACGGCGCGCTGCTTCGTCGGGACTGACCCAGGCGAGAACGCGCTCGCCGCGTTCCTTGAAATCATCCGCCATTTCATCGACTTCGATCTGGAAGATATCGACCACGCAGGGCACGACGTCGCCGTCATCGAGCGATTTCAGATAGGTGTAACTGCCGACCGGCTTTTTCCGGACCTTGCCGCGTACGCCGGCTTCTTGCCAGGCCTCGATTTCCGCCGCCTCGTATGGCTTCTTGCGCTTCATCGGCCATCCCTTGGGAATGACCCAGCGACCGCTCTCACGCGAAGTGACCACCAGGATTTCGATGCCGCTGCCAGCTTTCGCTGGGCGGAAGCAAAGTGCGGCGATTTGCTGGCGAAACGACCCTGAAAACAGCTTCTCGGGCGATCTTGCAAGTTGTTGCAAGAGCGTTCCGGCCTTGCCGGTCTTTTGCCCGCTGTCCTTCTTGGTCGATTTCATGCGTCCCTTTTCTGTCGCGCCCTTGTGCAAGCGCCGGCAGTTTCGCGGCGAGATACTAATGGCAACCGCTTGTTACGCGGAAGCGGTGGCGGATGGCAATCCGATGATCGGGCGTGCTTCATCCACCGAATATTTGCCGCCGCGAGGCGCGCAACTGCGCGCGCCAGGCGTCCCACGTCGTAACCGCTACGTACAACTGTCGCCGCGCTAAGGCGCAATCCCCCGCCGCTGGCATTGGCTGGCGGCGGGGATGGCGCCCTTTTGGGGGCGGCATTCCATCGTCATTGCGCGGATCGATCAATCGCCGTAGGTTCCCGCGAAAATTGCGGAACCGGACCATGCGAATTCGACTTGCGGTCAAGGATGACCATCCGGACTCTGTGCGATCGACACCGTTGCGGCGGGCGATCCAACACGATGCGGTGACATCGCGGCCTGGCTGGAAAACGGCTGCTGCCATCTGGTCGAGATCGATGGCGAGGTTGCGGCCTATGGCGTGCTGACCCGGCACTTCTTTGGCCACGCCTTTATCGAGATGCTGATGGTCGGCTCGTCCTGGCGCCGGCGTGGTCTCGGCGCGGCGCTAACCGCGCATTTCCAGACGATGTGCGCCGGCTCAAAACTCTTTACCTCGACCAACATGTCCAACCGCGTCATGCAGGATCTGCTGATCAGGGCCGGTTTTCGGCCGAGTGGCTATATCGACAATCTGGACGAGAACGACCCGGAGATCGTTTTCGACAGCCCCCTCAAGCCGATCGCGAGTTAAGGAAGCGGGACACAGGCAGGACCTATGCGGCTTCGCCGAGCTGCGTAAGGTGGCCGGCAAAATCGATGCCTTTGCCGCCGGCGTTGATCGTGTCGAAATACTCATGCCAGCCGGATTGCGCGATACCCGAAACGAGCGCTTCCAGCGCCGTCGCATCCGGACAGCGCCACACCGCGAAGAAGGTTTGCGAGGCCGCGTGCAGCTTGGACTGGTCGACCTTGCCGAAGGTGATCAGCTCCACGCCGAGCGCCGTCAGCGCCGGCATGGCGGAGCCGATCGCGGTGAAGAACTGCTGGCGTCCCTGCCTTGAAAGGGCAAGCCACGCCGGCTTGGCGCTGTAAAGTTCGGTCAGGTAGTGAGGCATAGTCTGCTTTCGTGTCTGCTTGTCAGTCTGAAATCGGAGTGTTCGGTCGGAGAGCCGTTTCATGCTCCTGCAATTTCAGAGTCAACACGTTGCCTGTTGTTGGCTGTGGATGGAGATCCCGGTCGTTGACTGAAGCGGCGCGCCTGCAACCGCGCTGATGCCGAACCGACGGCAAAGCTCCCGCCGGTTCGCTCCTTCCATCATCGCCAGACGAACGAACTCGCGACGTTCTTCCATCGCCGACACCTCTCGCCAGGGCATGGACCGATCTCCTCAAGACCAAATCCAGCCGATGATGTGTCAGCTATCTCCCCGAACACCTGTCAGGTATCTCCCCGGACTGAACATCGAGCCCGAGGATGACGGGTGGGGATGTGGCGGACTAGAGCATCCTGCCTCCAAGCCGCATCACTTGAGGGCAGAAGGACGCTCCACGGCAACAGGGCAGCAAGATTGTGTCTACCGTCCGATCATCCGCTCCTGCATCTCCTCGCCGATGAAGCAATTGTAGCCGCTGCCGGCCCGAACCGGCCGCACGGTGGCCGGCTCCATGCGACTTACCTCCAGGCCGGAGATCTCGGTGATCAGCTTGCGCAGGATGGCGCTGGCGAACTCGCCGCTATCGGACACCTTCACCAGAAACGCACCGTCGCCGCCGATCACGCATTCGCGGTAATAGGCGTCGAGGTCGGGGATGGAGGCTGAGTCCGAGGCTGCGTGTGTTTTCAGCATGATCGGCAGGCCATCGATGACGATGCCGCGGGCGACGGTGGAATTGCGGGCGACCGGCGCCGGGACGCCGGAATTGTTGGGGCCGTCGCCGGAGATATCGATGACGCGGCGGCTGCCCTCGAAGGGGCTGAAATCGAACAGCCGTCGCGTGAACGCAAGGGTGTTGGAGATCGAGGTGAAGGCGATCCGCCGGATCGGTTGCCGACGCAGGAGCTCGGAATACTGCGCCGCCGTGCCGCGACCGTCGATCAGCGTCCAGGGCGTGACCTGCACCGCCGAGCCGCCCCACTCGACATAGGTGACTGCGATGCGGCCGAGCGGGCCGTTCTCGATGGCCTCGATCAATTCGGGCTCGAGAAAGGCGGCGACATAGCCCTGCCGCTGCAGCCGCTGCTCGTCGAGTTCCATGGAGTAGGAGACGTCGACGGCGAGCACCAGTTCGAGGTCGACCGATAGCGGCTTGGCGGAGATGCTTCCGCCGAGCAGGCAGGCGCAGGCAAGAAGGACCGATCTGAGCGTCATTGCAGCCGACACCGAACGCAAGCAGGAGGATCATGCTACGCCCAAACCGGCTGTCCGCAATGAGGAGCGTTGGCAGCCTGCCGAGGGCGAGGTCAGCGGCGCAGCTTTTGCAGAAGCGGTTCCAGTGCCTCGATCAACGGTTCAGGCGTCACCGGTTCGCCGCCCTCCGACCAGGCGTTCTGAAACTCTGCGATCTCCAAGCCGACGACTTTGCTCTTGGCAAGGACTTCGCAGGCCGCGCGCAAGTCGTCGAGCGACAGCCCGTCGTCATGCTGATAATCGGTCGGGACGATGCCAGGGTTCAGCACGTCGCAGTCGAGATGGATATAGACAGGCCTGCCGGCGACGGCCTCGGCAAGCTTCTGCGCAAGGTCGGCGCCGGGGCGGATATGCGGGATGTGCCCCACAGCGATGAGGCTAACTTCGAACAGATCGAGGTCGCGCTGCCCGACCAGGACGACATTGCGAACGGAGACACCGTGCCCAAGGCCGGATTTCCAGAGGCCGCACGGCCCCGAAAGCGCCAGCCCGCCGAGATAGCCGGTGCTGCTGGTATCAGGTGTGTTCAGATCGCCATGCGCGTCGAACCAGACGACGACGGCATCGTCATGGTGCCTGGCGACGGCAGGCAGGGTTGCTAGCGACACCGCGCAACGGCTCGTCGCCGCCAGCGAGAACGATCCTTCGGCGTAAACCGCGTCGAAGCGATCCTGCATGCGCCGGAGTGCCGGCATCGCGGCTTCGAGCTCGACCGTCCAATGGCCGTTCAGCGCCGGTTCCGGCTCTCCGATCACGACGGTTTCAAGACCGAGCCTTCGAGCGAGATGGGAGGCGATCGATCGGGCGCCCGGAATGGCCAGGTCATTGTGGTCGCCGGCGCGACCCTGGAAGCAGGTGAGGGCTATTGGCATCGATCACTCCAACTTACGTTCGGACCGAACGAAGCACAGGGGCAGTCGATTTGACAAGGCTGGAAGCCGAACGACGCAGGGCGGATGCGTCCGTTCGGCTTCCACCGCAGGCCCTGCGGTGGCTGCTCTCTATCCGAAAACCAGCGAGCGGTGCAGTTGCGCCCCTGCCCAGGCGCCGTCGCCGACGGCGAGCGAGACGGAGTGGGGAACGCGGCCGACGTCGCCGCAGGCATAGGCGCCGGGAATGGTCGTTTCCTTGGCGGCCGTGGCCCGGATTTGCAGCCCCATCGGTGTTTCCTCGATCTCGCAGCCGAAGCGTTCGGCGATGTCGCTGGCGGGCGTCGTGCGGGTGGCGACGAAGAGGCCGGAGAAGGGCAGGCGGCGGCCGTCTGTCAGCACCACTTCCGCGAGGCCTTCGAGCCTGACGATCGGGGTTTCGTCGATGGTGACACCGCGTTTGACGAGGTCGGCGCGGCCCTCCTTGTCGAGCGCGATGGCGCCATTGGTGAAGAAGGTCACCTTGCCCCATTCGGGAATGAGCTGCGCCTGGTGGATCGACATCGGGCTTGCCGCGATGACCGCGATCTCGCCCTCGTTGAGCTCGTAGCCGTGGCAATAGGGGCAATGGAAGGCGCTTCTGCCCCAGCGCTCGGCCAGCCCCTCGATGTCAGGCAGGCCGTCCTTGACGCCGGTTGCAAAGAGCAGGCGTCGGCCCTCGAAGGACGCACCGTCGGCGGTGGTGACGACGAAGGCGTCCTGCTTGCCGCTGGCGGTCACGGCGCGGCCCTCGATCCAGGTGAGCGTCGGATAGGCGGAGAGCTGCGCCCGCGCGGTTGCGGCGATCTCGCCGGGCGCGATGCCGTCCTGGCCGAGGAAGCCATGGGAGTGGCTGGCAAACCGGTTGCGGCGAATGCCCTCGTCGATGATAGCCACGCGCCGGCGGGCGCGCAGAAGCTGGAGGGCGGCGGCCATGCCGGCATAGCTGCCGCCTATGATGATGACGTCCTGTTGCATCGTTCAAGTCCTTTCGGTTGCGCGCGGACCAGCCCACCGGTTCACGGAACCAGCGCCTCGACCCGAGCCTTTGGGCAATAGAATTCCGGCCGGAAAACCGCGTTTTAAGCGGTTCCGGGAGCCGCTAAATGCGGTTCCGGGAATGCCGGATGTATCGGGATCGATCACGTCATGACGTGGATCGATCGGCTGCTGTCATTGCGATCGAAGCCGGTGCCGCCTTGCGAAATCCTCGGCGAGATCGGCGAGCGTCACATGCGCGAAGCGCTCGAGCAGCAGTGCCTCGGCCTCGGCAAAGGCAGTGTCGAGGGCGGCATTGACCGCCTGCTCGACGAGACATTCCGGCATTTCCTGCCGGTTGCCGATGGCAAAGATCGCGGGTTCGCCGAGCGTCTCATGCAGTTGCCGGAGCGTCACGGTCTTGAGATCGGCGGTGATCGCCCAGCCGCCCGCATGGCCGCGGGCGGAGGAAACGATGCCGGCGTCACGCAGGAAGCCCATGGTGCGGCGGACGACCACCGGATTGGTGCGCATGCAGAGCGCAAGCTCGTCCGAGGTCAAAGGTTCGCCGCGCTCGGCCATGTGGAGAAGCGCGTGCAGAACGGAGGAAAGGCGGCTGTCTTTTTTCATGTAACTTCAATTATTACGAATCGAAGCGTGATGCAAGGGGGGTGTGACGGGCAGCGGGCCTGACGGTGTGGCAAGGCGTTTCTCCAGTCCTCATTCCTGTGCTTGTCACAGGAATCCAGCCGCGCCGCGTCCGCGACGCGAGGGACTTCTTCCCACAAAGCTAGAAGGCATCGCGCCGGGACCGCCTATTACGCCGCGCCGACGCACGGCTGCTGGATCTCTGTGACGAGCACAGAGATGAGGGTGGGTGGGGGTCTCTCGTGGCAAGCAGACAGGGCAGCGATGGGGACCATGCTGACCTCAGGCTATAGGCCTAAGGCGCCAGATGGATGGCGCCATAGGGGTTGTATTTGAACTCGTCCTCGTCATAGGCATCCACGGGCAGCAGTTTGGCGCCACGGCGCGCCACGACCTTTTCGACACCCTCGGCGAAAACCTCCTCGGCAACAGTATCGATCATCGCGCTCAGCGCCAGTTCGTCGTCGGAAAGGCTTCTCGGCGCGTAGACGTCGGGTATGCCGACCAGATGGAAGCCGATGCTGTAGAGATGTTCGGCGGTGCCGATCGGCCGCTTGCCGAAGGCGAGGCGGCAGGGGCGGGCGAGGGTGGCATCCTTCTGGTTCTCCGCGTCGCGGGCAAGCTGCTTCCACCTGGCCACGCCGTGTGCGACGCCGGCGCTCTCGCCCTTGGCGGCGACGATGCCATTTTCCAGTGCATGGACGACCAGCCGAAGCGCCCGGGCTGAGGTCTCCACGGCATCCTTGGCCGTCATGGGAGGACCGAGCACATAGATCACAGAGCGATGGTCGCTGACCGCCTCTTCGTCGGCGTCGGTCCAGGCACCTTTCTGCACGCGATCCCAGCAGACCTCGAAGGACATCGGCATGCGGTCATCCGGCGCGTCCTCGGAAAACGTGTAGTCGATCTCGAAGCCGGGGGCGAAGCTGTCGATTGCCGACTGGATCACTTCGCACAGCTCGGAGAAGGGCCGCTTCCCGCCGAGCAGGCAGAGCACGTGGCGTGGTTTGACTTCGGAAAAGCTCATGGCCGCTGCAATCCCCAGTGTTCGAGCGAAGCTGTCGCAGACACCACCGCAAGATGCAAGCCGTCCCGTCAGCCGTGAACCGGCCGTTGCGCCCGTGCGACGATGACGATGCCGATGAGCGAGACGGTGAGGCCGGCTGCCATGGCCCAGGAGAGAGGCTCGGCGAACATGACGAAGGCCCAGATCATCGTCACGGGCGGGCTGAGATAAAGAATCGCGGTGACGCGGGCGGGCGAGGACTTCCTGAGCGCCAGATAATAGAGGCTCCAGGCGCCGAAGGTCGCAATGAAGACCAGCCAGAGGATGCCACCGATAAAGCCCGCATCGAGGACCGGCAGCACGCCGCCTTCGTGCCAAGCGAAAAGGGCGAAAATCGCAGCCGCCGACAGGCACTGAATGCAGAGGCTTTGGTGCACCGGCATGGCGCCTGCTGGGCTGCGCTTCTGCAAAAGCGTCGCCAGCGCCAGCGACAACGTGCCGAGAACCGGCAGGCCATAGGCCCAGAGCGGCACGTCGGCGACGTCGAGCGACCAGCCGGAGGCAATGAGCACACCGGTGAGCCCGATGAAGGAGCCGAGCCATTGGCGGGGGGTAAGCGCCTGGCCGAGGATGGGCCAGGAGAGGATGGCGACGGCCAGCGGCAGCATGTCGGTGATCAGCGCCACAAGCCCGGTCGGCACGCCGTAGGAGATGGCGAGCGCAAAGCCGGCGAGATAGCCGGACATGGCGAGTGCGCCGAAGAGCATCTGCGGCGCTGCACTCTTCAGCCGGATTTTCGGCCCGATCGTCAGCGCGAAGGGAAGCAGCAGCAGGCCGGAGACGAGGCTGCGCCAGAGCAGGATCAGGAAGATCGGCGCGTGGTCGATCGCGAAGCGGATGCCGACGAAGCCGGCGCTCCAGGAGATCACCAGCGCCGCCTCGAGCAAGATCAGAATGACGATCGCGGAGAACCGGTTTTCCTGGCGTTGGGGCAGCGCAGCAACGTCGCTCATCTCAAGGCTTCCGGCTTCAGCGGGTGTGGAGCGCCGCGTCGATCGCGGCATCGGATCGCTCAGGCTTGGCGCGGCGATGCCGCCCCGGCACCGGAACGGTCAGGACGAAGAGCGAGCCGACGATCAGGCCGATACCCACCCAGCCCTCGGCCGGCAGGCGCTCGCCGACGATGACGACCGCAAGCACGGCGGCAATGACCGGTTCGAGCAGCGACAGCGTGGTCGCCATGGTGGCCGACACGCGGGCGAGACCATAGGCGAAGAGCACATAGGCGACGAGCACCGGCACGAGCGCCATGTAGACGCCGACGGCGATGTTCGTCCACGACGCGAGCAGCGGCGCGCCGGTGAAGGCGAGCACCGGCAGGAGAGCCACGCCGCCGACGCCGAAGATCGAGCCCATGGCGGCGCGCGGCGGGATGCCCGCCTGCATCAGCCGGCGCGCTACCCAGGAATAGAGCGCATAGAGCAGGCCGGAGACGAGGCCGAGCAGAACGCCGTAAAGGACCGCCGCGTCCTGAGCGTTTCCGCCGCCGTGGCCGGCGCTTTCGGAAAAAGTGAGAAGCACGGCGCCAGCAAGGCCGGCGGCAGCGCCCAGTAGCCAGCGGGTCGTGAGCTTCTGGCCGTCGAAGATGCGCTCGATCAGCGAGGCTGCCAGCGGCGCCGAGCCGATGGAGATGACGGTGCCGATGGCGACGCCGGCGAGGTGCATGGAACTGTAGAAGGCGAGTGGATAGATCGCGACCGAGAGCGAACCGAGGACCAGCATCGGCCATTGTGCAGCGATCCGGCTGCTGCTCTTGACGATCGAGTGCAGCGCCGTCAGCGCCAGGAGCAGGCCGCCGAAACCCATGGCGACGGCGCCGATGCCGAGCGGGCTGACACCTGAGGCAAAGGTGGCGGTGGTGCCGGTCGTGCCCCAGAGGGCGGAGGCGATCAGCACGCAGGCAAAGCCGACGAAAGAAACGGAATTCTGGGAGGTCATAGCTGGTCCATGATGGAGATGGCGATCCTGCGCGCGGATTTCAGCCTGATGTCGTTGCCGTCAAGGCCGGCGCGGGACATCGCGCCTTCGAGCAAGAAGGAGAGATGCTCTGCGGTTTCGTCGATCGCGGCCCCGGCGTCGGGCCGCATCTCGCTGAGATACTGCTTGAACAGCGTTTCGACCTCGTCCTTCTGCAGGGCGACGATGGCGCGGGCGGGGTCACCGACGGAAAGCTCGGCTGCGGCATTCAGCAGCCCGCAGCCGCGGAAGCCCCAGGAGTAAGCCATCTCGGCGTGGTCGACATAGCTATCGAAGATCGCCAGCACCCGGTCTCGCGGCGTTGCCGCGTGTGCCAGGCGCTCACGGTAAAGCTCCTGCCATTCCTTGTGCCGGGCCTCGATATAGGCATTCACCAGATCGGTCTTGGACGAGAAGTTGTTGTAGAGGCTCATCTTGGCGACGCCCGCATGCGCGGTGATTGCATCGATGCCGGTGGCACCGACCCCATCTCGATAGAACAATTCGGCCGCGGCCTTCAGCAGGCGCTCGCGCGCCGGCGCTTTCTCGCTCATCGCTTTCTCCAAAACGTTAGGTAGACCGATCTACCTAATTTGTCCTGATGTCAAGGGCCGGATGTAAGGGGCCGGATGCCAAGGGCGCTATGCCAAGGGCTCAATGCCAAGGCAGTGTCCGGTCTGAGGAGGAGCCGGCGATCACGGGCCTGGTTTTCTGATTTAGGTAACTGTTACGTACTTCCGCGGCGAAAAGGCGGGAGGTCTACTTCCCAGCGGTTCATCGCGGTGGAAAGATGCGGCCTGGCGTCACGCCGCATTGCGTTTCGCGCTTCAGATGGACATTGCCGAAAGTGAGGATCCACATGCTTCGGGTTGCCTTTACAGCGCTTGCGCTCCTTGCCGGAACGGCGAGTGTCGTCGCACAGGACGTTTCGCCGGAAAGTCTTCAGCGCCGCGCCGTCGAGCGCCGGGCGACGGAGGCGGTCATCTGGGGCATGCCGGCGGTCAACGCCGACCTGATGCTGCAGGAGGCGCTTTCGAAGACCAAGGCCAAGGTCAACGAGATCGTCTACTGGTCGCGGCCGGTCAACTGGAAGAACCAGACGCTGACGCCGAACCCGGACGCGATCTACTTCATGTCGTTCTGGAACGTGAAGGACGGACCCATCGTCATCGAAATCCCGCCGGCAGAAGGCGGATCGATCGCCGGCAACATCGTCAATGCCTGGCAGATGCCGCTTGAGGATGCCGGGCCGGAGGGAGCGGACAAGGGCAAGGGCGGCAAGTACCTGATCCTGCCGCCGGACTACATGGGCGAGGTGCCGGAGGGCTTCATTCCGCTTCGCTCGGACACCTTCACAGGTTTTGCGCTGCTGCGCTCTAACCTGAAGAGCCATGCCGACGCCGATATCGAAAAATCGGTCGCCTATGGCAAGAAGATCAAGATCTACCCGATGCCGGTGACCGACAAGCCGCCGGAAACGGTCTTTACAGACGCCTATGATGTGCTGTTCGACAGCACCATCCGCTACGATGCGAGATTCTTCGACAACCTGAACCGCGTCGTGCAGACGGAGCCCTGGCTCGAACGCGACCGGGTGATGATCGATCATCTGAAAACGCTCGGGATCGAGAAGGGCAAGCCCTACCAGCCAAGCGACGAGACCAAGAAGCTTCTCGACGCGGCGGCCGCCGAGGCCAAGGCCGAGCTTTCCGCACGCTATGACGCTGGCTTCCCTGTGATCAACGAGGGCATCCGCTGGTTTCCGGCCGGCCTGCCGGACATGGTGGCGGCCGCCACGGACGCCTATGCCGACCCGAACAGCTATCCGGTCGACGCCCGCGGCGTGACCTACACGCTCGGCTTCACCGGCATCAAGCATATCGGCACGGCGCAGTTCTACCTGATGGCCAACAAGGACAAGGACGGCAACGCCTTCGACGGCAGCGCCAATTATCGCCTCGTCGTGCCGAAGGATGCGCCGGTCAAGCAATACTGGTCGGTGACGGCCTATGACCGCGAGACCCATGCGCTGATCCGCAACATGGACAAGGCAAGTGTCGCCTCGATCGGGTCAGGCGTTCAGAAGAACGCCGACGGCTCGGTCGAGGTCTTCTTCGGCGCCAAGGCGCCAGCGGGCAAGGAGGCCAACTGGGTGCCGGTCGATCCGAGCCGCAAGTTCGAGCTGCTCTTCAGGCTCTACGGCCCGGAAAAGCCGCTGTTCGAAAAGAGCTGGAAGCTGCCCGATGTCGAGAAGATGAAGTGACGCGCTAGAAGAGGGCGCTGGCGCCAAACTTCTTGGAGCCCGGAGAGGGCGATGGGCTGGGGCTGTTGACCCGGAGCGACCGGGCTATACCTTTTTTTCTGCGGTTCCGGCGCCGGTTGAATGCGCAAAGCCGCTGCTGCCGTTCGTTTTGCCGCCGGTTCCAGAGGAGCGATCATGTGCGGACGCGTCTATCTGAAGACCAATCTCGAGGGATTGCTGCGCGCCTTCGGCTTTGCGACGCGCGGCGGCGTCGAAGCGATCGCCAACCAGTTTCCGCGGTATAACGGCGCGCCGACGCTGATCTATCCAATCATCATCCGCGACGTGATCCGCGATCCCGATCTCTTCGGCCCGGTCTTCGTTTCGGCGCGCTGGGGGCTGATCCCGAGCTGGACGAAGGACCCCAAGGCGGGAAGGCCGCTCGTCAACGTGCGCAGCGACACGATCGCCACCAAGTTCCGCTCGTCCTATCAGCGGCGCCGCTGCCTGGTGCCGATAGACGGCTTTTTCGAATGGAAGGACATTCACGGCACCGGCAAGGATAAGCAGCCCTATGCCATCGCCATGAAATCGGGCGAACCCTTCTGCCTTGCCGGCATCTGGGAGAGCTGGCGCGACCCGGCAACCGACGAGGATATCCGCACCTTCGCGATCGTCACAACCGACGCCAACGCCATGATCGCCGATATCCACGACCGCATGCCGGTGATCCTTCACCCTGAGGACTACGAGCGCTGGCTTTCGCCAGAGCCGGAAGCGCCTGATCTGATGAAGCCGTTTCCGCCAGAGTTGATGACCATGTGGAAGATCGGCAGCAAGGTGGGCTCGCCGAAGAACGATACGCCGGATATTCTCGATCCGGTGGAGTGAGAGAATCATCTTGCTGAAGAACGAAGGCCCCGTTTACGTACTGTACCTGGTCGTACCTGTACTCGCCGCATTTCTGATCCGGGAAACCTATTCGTTCATCCGGTCATTGCGCTTTTACAAAGGCAATGGCTGGGATTTTACCGTCGATATCGGGCCGAAGATGTACAAGGGCGAATCGACTGATCCTGACTTTGAGATGTCGCCCAGGGAAAAATTATGGGATTTAGTAGCAACTACCACCAGATCGCTCATTTAACCTGCTGCGACGGCGATGTGGCTTGGATTTGAGATACCCGGTGCATCTTGGCCTCATGCAGATTCCAGATCGTCAGAAGCAATGTCGTCACGGCGAAGAAGGCCAGCGCTGCCAGATGGATTTTACCAATGCGGCGCGCGAAATAGGATCTGGCTTTGGCCTCGACAGCCAGCCCCACGGCTCGACGGTATCTGTCGCCTTCCAACAGATACCGAGCTATGCGCCCAACAGAACGATCCCGCGCGCTGGACCGATCATCGTCCTTTGGCCCTGCACTCAACCCCTGACGCACGCCGCTAAAGAGCAGGATCGCCAGCAACACCCAGAACACCAAAAAGGACAGGCCAGAAAGCTGCCCGCTGGAGGTAGTCATATCCATTGAAGTCTCCAGGCTATGCAGCAATGATCGCCTCTGCCATCAAGAAGCAATTGAAGCAGAATTTCAACCTCAGGACGCAGTCTTCTGTTGAGTTACACGGTCGGATGTTCGCCATGTCGGTGGCCGTTGCGACATAATTCCGAAAAATTACTCCTCGGCTATCCTATCAGCTTACTCGGTTCGGCCGCCTTTCTCGCCGCTTTCTCCATCCCTTTGTTCTGAGCGAAACTCCAGTGCACCGAACCAACGTTTCCCTTTCCGATTCGGCTGTGCCGACGGTGATCTATCTCCTTCGCCATGGCGAAACCGTCTGGAACACGCTCGGGCGGTTTCAGGGGCAAAAGGATTCACCGCTTACGAGGTGTGGCATCGAGCAGGCGGATTTCGTCGCGGCGTTGCTTCACGCGGAAATCGAAGGTGATGCTCAAGCCTTCGAGATGCAAGTCAGCCCGCTCGGACGAACCTGCGAAACCGCCGACCGGGTGCAGCGCGTGCTGCCGCTGGCGCGTCGCGAGGACGCGCGACTGATGGAGGTTTCCGTCGGGTCCTGGGACGGTTTGACGATGTTCGAGATTGATAACGAGTTTCCGGGAAAACTCGATGGTTCCGACGCCTTCGACTGGTACTTTCGATCGCCCGATGGAGAGAGCTTCGACGCAGCCTGCGCCCGGGCAAAGAGCTGGCTCGCCGATATCAAGGGGCCGACGGTGGCGATTTCGCATGGGCTGTTCGGCCGGCTGGTGCGCGGCGTCTATGCCGGCCTCTCCCGGCGGGAAATGCTGGAACTGCCGGTTCCGCAGGACGGATTCTACCGTCTCTGTGACGGGACGTTCAGTCTCGTAAGTGGCTCGCCGGCGCGTGTCCCGTCACTGCAAACGCAGTAAACGGGTGCGCCCGGCGGGACGAAATGCCTTCGGCCTTCTGTCGTCCGCAAGCCGGCGGCAGGATCCTCACAGATCCCGCGCCCACGTCTGGCCGGTCAAGTCCTTGCCGAAACTGTGGTGCTGCTCTTCCTCGATCAGCGCGAAACCGGCCTTCTCATAGATGTGGCGGGCAGCGTCGAGGCCGGCATTGGTCCACAGCACCATGCGCCTGTAGCCCTGAAAGCGGGCGTGTCGCATGCATTCCTCGACCAGGCGGCGGCCGATACCGAGGCCCCGCGCGCTCGGCTCGACATAGAGTAGCCGGAGCTTTGCCGTCGTTGCGTCGTGCCGGACGAGAAACACCGAGCCGACCACCTTGCCATCCTTTTCAGCGATCCAGCACCGGTCCGAAGCGGGGTCGTAGTCGCGCATGTATTTGACGATGATTTCCGCGACCAGGGCCTCGAACTCGGTGCTCCAGCCGTATTCCTGCGCATAGAGCGCGCCCTGGCGATGGATGATCCAGCCCATGTCGCCCGGTTGCGGATCGCGCAGGATATAGCCTGGCGTCCGCTCGTCCCGCAGCAGGCTCTCGATCTCGCCCATCGCGGCGACCAGTTGCCGCTGTTCCGGCACCGAGAGCTTTTCCAGCATGGCGACGACTTCGCGCTGGGAGGCATCCTCCAGCGGCTGGAACGTTGCGCGCCCCGCACCCGTCAGTTCCAGCTGTGCGACCCTGCCATCGGCTGGCGAGCGTGTCTTTTCGACCAGTCCCTTCTTCTCGAAGCCGGCGATGACCCGGCTGAGATAGCCGGCATCGAGGCCTAGCTCGCGGCAGAGATCGGTTGCTGTCAGCGCCGGCCGGTGCGCCAGTTCATAGAGAATGCGAACCTCCGTCAGCGAGAAGGCGCTGGCGAGCAGGTGCTCGTGCAGCAGGCCGATCAGGCGGGTATAAAACCGGTTGAAGCGCCGCACCGTCAGGGCGCGGTCGTCGATTTGTTGCGGAGACATGGCGATGCCTTCATAAATTTGCCTTGAGCAGATAATTAGTTGCTTTAGGCAATTAATGTCAAGTGGGGACGGCGCCGTGGACCCCAAGGCTCGACGACCTGAACGGGAGTCTGTTCTGACCCAGGCTTGCTTCGCAAGCAGCCTACGAGAAGCCTCGACCGCATGGTTCGCCGCTCGATGCCGCAATCGAATGATGCGCAGCGCCGGGTTGCTTCCGGACACTTGCTCTCTCCTGATTTGCGGAGTGCTAATTTAGGTAGGCGATCGCGTCGCCGTACGATAGTATTCTGCGGTGATCTCCTTGGTCCGGAAGCCCGGAACGGGCCGCTTTTCAAAGTGTTTGGCAAGCCCATGGAGCAGAGACTCGCCGCAGTGCTGGCGGCCGATATGGCCGGCTACAGTCGGTTGATGGAGGCCGACGAAGCGGGCACGCTTGCGCGGCTCAGAACCCACCGCATCGAGCTCATCGATCCGGCGATCGCCAAGAACAAGGGCCGGCTGATCAAGACCACCGGCGACGGAATGCTGGTTGAGTTCCAGAGCGTGACCGATGCGGTCAAATGCGCGGTCGAGATCCAGCAGCGCATGAAGCGGCGCAACAGCGACGTGCCGGAGGACCGGCGGATCGAATTCCGCATCGGCATCAATCTCGGCGACATCATCTTCGAGGACGACGACATCTTCGGTGACGGTGTGAACATCGCCGCGCGCATCGAGCAACTGGCCGATGTCGGCGGCATCTGCGTGACCGCCGCGGTGGCGACACAGGTGGCCGACCGCCTCGAACTGCCGATCGAAGACCTTGGCGAGAAGATACTGAAGAACATCAGCCGCCCCGTGCATCTCTATCGCATCGGACCGGAAGGCGTGATCCTGCCGGCTTCGCCGGACGAGGCCGATGCGAAAAGGGCGGTCTGCAAGCCGACGATCGTGGTGCTGCCGTTCGACAACATGAGCGGCGACCCGGATCAGGAGTTCTTCGCCGATGGCTTGACCGAAGACATCATCACTGCGCTGTCGCGCCGCCATGAGCTCTTCGTCATCTCGCGCAATTCGAGCTTCGTCTACAAGAACCAGCCGGTCAACGCGCGCGAGGTGGCCGCACGGCTCGGGGCGCAATACCTGGTGGAAGGCAGCGTTCGCAAGATCGGCGAGAGGGTGCGCGTCACCGTCCAGCTCATCGACGCGCTCAACGACGCCCATATCTGGGCCGACAAATACGACCGGCAGCTGGACGACATCTTCGCCATTCAGGACGAGGTGACGGCGGCGATCGCCGCCACCTTGCCGGGCCGCGTCGAGGCCGCCCAGCGCGACCAGCTCTCCCGCACGAAGCCGGCCAACATGGCGGCCTATGAATGCGCGCTCGCCGCCAAGGTGCTGCACCATCGCAGCACCGCCGCCGACAACAACCAAGCCCAATCGCTGATCGACCGGGCGGTGGCACTCGACCCCGGCTATGCCCATGCCCATGCCTGGCGGGCCTGCATCCTCGGGCAGGCCTGGGTCTACGGATGGTGCGCCGACAAGGACGCGACCTGGGTGGAGGTCAATGCCGAACTGGAACGGGCGCTGGCGCTCGACGACAACGACGCCGACGTGCACCGCATCCTTGCGGCCGTCAACGTCAACAACAACGAGCTGACGATGGCGCGCTATCACCAGGAGCGTGCGCTCTTCCTCAACCCCAATTACGACCTCGTCGTGGTGCAGCAGGGCGAGCTTCTGACCTGGCTCGGGCGGCCGGAAGAGGGGGTGGAATGGATCCTGAAGGCGATGCGGCTCAACCCGCATCACCCCGAACGCTTCTGGAGCCACCTCGGCAAGGCCCATTTCGCCGCCCGCCAATACGGCGAGGCGATCGAGGCCTTCATGCATCTTACGAGCATGGACGAGACGCAACACGCCTTCGTCGCCGCCTGCCACGGCTGGCTCGGCGACAACATTGCGGCGAACGCGCATATGGAGAAGGTGCGGACGCTGGCGCCGACGTTCGGGATCGAGACGTTTCTTTCGACGCTGCATTATGCGCAGGAGAGTGACGCGCAGCATTTGAGGGAAGGGTTGGTGAAGGCGGGGGCCGATCTCCACAGTCAATAGTGCGCGCGGGAAAACCACAGTTTTGCGCTATCGACTCCGTTGCCAGAGGCAGCGTAACGATGCAACCGTAGACTAGTGAAGTTACTAGCTACTCGGAAGTGCGTCGTGACCTATATCAGCCGGACACTAATTGCATCAAAGGGCGCAAGAGAAGAACGGTCGATAACCGAGCATGAAATAACTTCCCTTTCGAGAGTGGTTGTATTGCTTGGTGAGCCAGGTATCGGCAAGACCGAGTTGACCAGATATCTCGAAGGTTCTCTTGGAGCCACGAGAGTTGCCGCGGGGACCTTTTGGCGATCGGCCGACCCGGCAGTATATCAAAAGGGCGCCGCCGATACGCCGCTCATCATTGACGGGCTAGATGAGATAGCAGCGCCAGGCGCAGAGCCTCCGATTGACCGAATACTTCAATCTCTTAGCAAGCTTAAGAATCCAAACGTAATAATATCTTGTCGTTCTGCGGACTGGGTGGCTTCCGTTAACAAGCACAAGATCTCGCAGGACTATGGTGTTGCGCCAATCCCCGTGCACATCCTTCCTTTTAACGACGAACAAGTCAGATCTTTTCTGGGAGGTTATGATGCATCTATTGATTGTGATCAGTTTCTATTTGCAATCAAAACTCAAGGGTTAGACGACCTCAGCGGAAACCCGTTGACATTGAAACTGCTGGCTGAAGTATGGCTTCAGGATGCGGGGCTGCCGAACAGTAAAACCGAGCTGCTAGAACGGGCGACAAACGTCCTCGTGGAGGAAGAGAACGAGGCACACGATCACTCCCCACAAGCTCAAATCCCAGGGGAAGAATTGCTTACTGCAGGGGGCGCGATATTCGCACATTTGCTTCTTTCGGGGGGCGTCGGTATCGCGATTGGAAATCGGAGGCGGCCGCCGGCGGGTTTTGTGCCGTTCGCCGATCTCAGCAGTGTCGGGTTCAATGCGGACGTTGAGGCAGTAGTCAAAACAAGACTATTCAAATCCGAAGCCGAGGGGCAGCTTGTTCCGGTTCACAGAGTAATCGCAGAGTATCTTGCGGCTCGTTGGCTTAGCCAAAAGCTCGACGCCAAACTTTCACAACGGCGGCTTTTTCGGTTGATCGAGTTCTCGGGTGGGGTTCCATCAGCGCTCAGAGGTTTGCATGCTTGGCTTGGGTACTTTTCCCCGAAGGTGTTTTCTCGCTGCGTCGATACCGACCCTTACGGATTTCTCCGTTACGGAGATACAAGTCGTCTTTCGGTGGTGAATGGACGCTATCTTCTCAAAGCGCTCACAAAGCTGGCTGAGGAGGACCCGTACTTCCGAAGCGAAGATTGGGGAGTTCGCTCAGTTACTGGGTTAGGGCGACCTGAACTCAAGCAAGACATCGTGGCACTTATTACGAGCCCACAAAGGCACGTGCAGCTATCGGCACTCATCCTTGAGTCGCTTGCTGACTCAGCTCTGACGGCCGAAGTTGTCCCTGAATTGCTCGTGTTAGTTCAAGATAAGTCCGCACCATATGTGGAGCGAATTAACGCTGCGGAGGCGCTCGTTAGATCCAAAGTCTCGATAGACTGGCCGTCGGTGATGCAGACGCTGCTCGGCCAAAAGCGCCTCGATAGCAGTCGCTTAGCTGCGGAATCAATTGCAGTCATCGGGCCAACCAGCTTCAACCCATTGATTATCGCTGACGCTTTAATTGCTTTAAACGGAATGAACGAATCCGAACGCCGTGAAGCTCGTATTTTCGGTTCCGATTTTCTGCTTATTGATCGCACACCTCCCGATTTGGCCCAACGCGTGCTGGATTGTATCGCCCAGCGAGTAAGAGAAAAATCAAGACCGCGCCATTGGCATGCTGGCCGCGCAATGATGTCGGCGGTCCAGCGACTTCTCTTGTCGGCTATCGATGGTGTTGAAATTGATCCTGGGCGATTTTGGTCATGGGTCGCGTACCTCGAAGGTCGCGCTGGTTACGATGAAGATGCTACGGCCAAGATAGCGAAATATCTGCGAGCGAACGATAGCCTTCGTCGCGAGATACAGCGGCTTGTGATCTATGATACGGCGATAGACGGTGCCCCCTGGATGGCGATTGTTCATGAGTTGCCGCGCAGTCTTCCAGGCCTTGATGTCTCAATGGATGACGCTGTCTTCTTTCTTTTCGAAATTGCCGAAGCAACGACGCCGGCGCCATACCAAATCGAACTGTGGGGTGATCTCATCCGAGCAATGGGAAGGCCGGACCGGTACGAGGAGAGTTTGAAGAACGCGATCTCTGTTGGTGTTCGGCGGCACGAGAGTTTAGCGGCCGTGTTCGAAGAAATTTCGCGACCTCCAACCCGCGACTATGAGGCTGAGGAAAGACAACGGCAGAAGCGTTATAACAAAAGCCGACTTGCAAAATTCCGTAGGCATCGTGCGGACTTTTCAAAGAGCAAGGAAGCAATCGCGGCGGGTCAGGATCTCGGCGCTCTGATCGCACTGGCGAACGGTTATCTTGGTCGATATGCTGATCTCGACCGTGATGTCGACCCAGTCTCTCGCCTATGTGAGTGGGTTGGCGACGAGATTGCCAGTGCCGCCACTAGGGGATTTGTGGCGGCTCTTCAGCGGGAAGATTTGCCTGACTTGGAGCGCATATGCTCAGTGCGTACTGAAAATAGGCATTGGCGGGCGGAATCCGTAATGCTCGCAGGTGTCGTCGAAATTGTCCGATCACGGGAGGCACTCGAAGAGGTTCCCCACGGGGTGATAACGGCGGTACTAGCCATCTGGTGGGATATGCCAGAGTTTAATTCCAACAAGCTTGGTGAAGATATAGAGACCACTCTCCAAAGCATGGTCTTTTCGAACGAGCAAAGGGCAGAGACGTTTATTTCTGCGATTGTTGAAACTCAACTTGCTGCGGGCAAGTCGCCTATCTCAGGTGTTTATAGATTTGTTCGCGAGAATCGTTTTCTCAACTTTTCTCCTAGGCTCGCACTGAAATGGCTGACCAAATATCCAGGTGCTCCACATGACACTCAAGCGGAATTGCTACGGTTTGCCATACGCGCAGCCGATAGATTGGAACTTTTGACTCTTCTGAATGATCGTGTAAGCGGCTTAGACGGTCTTGATAGGGTTACGCAACTTCTCTGGGCTGCCGCCGCATTCTGCATCGGGCCGCCGGCGGTGTATCAGCAGGTTGCCGCGACCGCCTCCGAAGAGCTCCTTTGGTCCGTAAAGGACATAGTTTTGCCGGATACCGATGGTGCCGAGCGCCTAGACCTTCGTATTGAACGGTATGAAGCGATCATTCGGGCCTTTGCCGCGGAGTGGCCGGACGTGGGGCACCCTTCAGGCGGCTGGAGTGGCCGTCAAAATCCGTGGGACGCCAGCGATTTCATTAAATACTGCATAGGATCGATTAGCTCTAGTGCGACGAGCGAGGCTACTGAGACGCTTGATCGCCTTCTGGTGTCCGTGGGGCAGAGCACCTACTCCGAGTACTTACGACACATGGCATTCGTCCAGCTTCGAGCTCGAAGAGATCAGAACTATGTGCCTCCATCGTTCAGCGACTTGAAGGACATTCTCGCGAACGCGAAGCCTACAAGCGTACAGGACCTACAAGCAATCATTCTCGATCACCTGGATGACCTTCAGCAGTACGTGAAAAACTCTGATACTGGTGGATGGGAAGCTTTCTGGGAGCGCGACGTTCCCAAAATTGAAAACGTATGCCGGGATCGCCTCTTGGACCTATTACGGCCACGTCTTTCAGGCGCGGTGGAACTGATTCCCGAGCTGCCAATGCCAGATCAAAACCGCGTCGACATCTATGCTACCATTCTTGGCAGAGGATTGCCGATCGAGATCAAGGGCCAGTGGCATCCGCAAGTGTGGAACGCATCGAGCGCTCAGTTGATCGAAAAATACGCACGCGATTGGCGCACTGATGGCAGAGGGATTTATCTTGTGTTGTGGTTTGGTCAGGTGGCTGGAAAGAACCTTCCCAGGCGACAAGATGGCAAGAAACCCCCACCAGGTCCGGCTGAACTCCAGCAAATGTTGTTTGATGGACTGGGCGAAGATGAAAAGTCGCGGATCGATGTCGTCGTCATTGACGTATCAATGCCGGTCACAGCTCAAGCGCGGTTGGCGAAGAAGACGGCTAAAACGAAACAAGCTTAGGTCTCGTTGTGTTTCGTCGCTCCCATCTCCTCGCGCCTTTTCCATCCCTTCACCCCACTACCCGTCACACACCTCCCGCACGCACCCCCTTAACCACCGGTGCGCCGGGTCGGCGTCCAGGCGCGGGTGCCAGATCAGCGAGATGGTGATCTCCGAGAGGGTGACCGGCAGGGGGAAGGTGAAGAGGTTTTCGCGGAGCGTTCCGGTGTAGCGTTCGGGGACGCTGGCGATGAGGTCGGTGGCGCGGGCGAGCGCCAAGGCCTCGGAGAAGCTGCCGACGGATGCGGCGATCTCGCGTTTGAGGCCAGCCGCATGAAGGGCGGCGTCGATCGGGCCGGTGTCGTTGCCGCGGCGGGAGACGTGGACGTGGCGGCCTCCAGCGTAGCGGGCGGGGGTGATCTCGCCGCTCGAAAACGGATGGCCTGATCGGACCACGCCGACGAAGCGGTCATGGAAGAGGGCCTGGGCGCGAAGCTCCGGGCCGGTCGTGTCGCTGACAACGCCGGTTTCCAGGTCGACGCTGCCTTCGCGCAAGGGGCTGCTTTCCCGGTCGAGTTTCTGCACGAAGCGAAGGCGCACGCCGGGGGCTTGCCTGGCTACGCGGGCAATCAGCGCCGGGCCGAAATTCTCGACGAAACCCTCGCGGTTCCTGAGCGTGAAGGTGCGGGTAAGCGTCTTCAGGTCCAGGCTTTCGGCGGGGCGGAGGCAGGCTTCGGCTGCTTCGACCAGGGTGCCGACATGGGCGCCAAGCTCCAGCGCCCGCGGCGTGGGCACGAGGCCACGGCCGGCGCGCACCAGCAGCGGATCGCCGGTTGCCTCTCGCAGCCGGGCCAGCGCCCGGCTCATGGCGGATGGGCTGAGCTGCAGGCGCCTGGCGGCGCGGGCGACGCTGCCTTCCGAAAGCAGCACATCGAGGGTCACGAGCAGGTTGAGGTCGGGTCTGGTCATGGCCTTCCATAGCATGAGTTCGACCATGATGTGGCGTCAAACGCACGAATGAAGTGCAAATGCTGCGCCTTCCGCCCTATGTGTCAGAAGATTAGGTTCTCGGGAACCGAATTTGGAGGGTTTCCCGATGCTTACACGCCTGCTGGCGCCCACGGCCCTTGGCCGTTTCCTGATGTCCCTGATGTCGCGGTCCGATTGCATGAGATTGCCGCATAAACAGAGTCACGAAGTCGCTCTAACGCTTTATTTTCAAGGGATTTTCTGCGCGAGAATTGAGCGTCGCGAAACCGTGAGCGCGGGAGGTGGCCGATGACCGCGACCGACACCACCATGGCCCCGGACGCTCTAGCGCGTTCCGTTCGCTGGGTGCTCGCCAGCCTTTCACTTTCCATGTTGCTTTCCTCGCTCGGCACCAGCAGCGCCAATGTCGCGCTGCCGGCGCTGGCGGACGCGTTCGGCGTGTCGTTTCAGGCGGTGCAGTGGGTGGTGCTTGCCTATCTGCTAGCGATCACCACGCTGATCGTCGGCGTCGGACGGCTTGGCGATATCGTCGGCCGCCGGCGGCTGCTTATTGCCGGCATTGCGCTCTTTACCACCGCCTCGGTCGTTTGCGGCCTGACGCCAAGCTTTGCACTGCTGATCGCGGCGCGGGCGGTGCAGGGGATCGGTGCGGCGGTCATGATGGCGCTGACGATGGCCTTTGTCGGCGAGGCGGTGCCGAAGGCGAGGACCGGCAGCGCCATGGGCCTGCTCGGCACCATGTCGGCGGTCGGCACCGCGCTCGGGCCCTCGCTTGGCGGTGCGCTGGTGGCCGGCCCGGGCTGGCGGGCGATCTTCCTCGTCAACGTGCCGCTTGGTCTCGTGGCGCTTTTTCTCGCCCGTCGGCATCTGCCGGCCGACCGGAAGACTGAGGGCAGGCAGCGCCCGCGCTTCGATGTGCCGGGCACGCTGTTGCTGGCGTTTTCGCTCGGCGCCTATGCGCTGGCGATGACGCTGGGGCGCGGCAGTTTCGGCGTGCTCAATGTCGTGCTGTTCTCGGCCGCGGCTCTCGGGCTTGGGCTCTTCCTGCTGGTCGAGGCGAAGCTTGCCTCGCCGCTCGTCCGACCGTCGATGTTTCGCGAGCCCGCTTTAAGCGTCGGGCTTTCGACCAACGTGCTGGTCTCGACCGTGATGATGGCGACGCTGGTGGTCGGGCCGTTCTATCTCTCCCGCGGGCTCGGGCTCGATGCGGCGACGGTCGGGCTCGTCATGTCGGTCGGGCCGGTCATCTCGGCTTTTGGCGGCGTGGTCGCCGGCCGGATCGTCGATCGGCTGGGGGCGCGATCGGTGGTGACGGCCGGTCTCGTGGCAATGGTTGCCGGCTGCGCGGCACTTGCGCTGCTGCCGGGTCTCCTTGGCGTCGTCGGCTATATCGCGGCGATCGCGATGCTGACGCCCGGCTACCAGCTCTTCCAGGCGGCCAACAACACGGCCGTCATGGCCGACGTCGGCCCAGACAAGCGCGGCGTCGTTTCCGGCCTGCTCAACCTTTCGCGCAATCTCGGGCTCGTCACCGGCGCATCGGTCATGGGGGCGGTCTTCGCCTCAGCCGTGGCCGCAAGCGATATCGCCAAAGCCGCGCCGGAGGCGGTCGCGGGTGGCATGCAGGTGACCTTTGTGGTCGCGGGGGTGCTGACCGTGATTGCGCTTGCGATCGCGGCCGGGAGCAGGGTGTTTACGGGAGGGCGCGTCGGTTCCCGCAATACCCGCTGATGGGCGGATAGCTTGATGCAGGATCACGATGGTTTGGTCGCGCCAAACCATCGTGATCGTTCATTTGCCGGCCTGGGATCAGGCGGCCGGCGCGCTCGCAAGCCTGGCGCTGAGCGTCTCGAAATCCGGGACGAACCAGATGGAATTGCCCTTGTTCGTCTCGCGCACGAAATCGGTCAGCGCCTTGCTGCCTTCGAGCCTGGCGCCGATATCGCCGACGATGGCGAGCCGCATGCGGTAGTTGACGAACTTCTGGAACACGTCGCCGGCAATACGGGTCGAAAGATCGAGGAAATCCGGGCCGAGCCGTTCCACAGGGATCGCCACCACGGTGGCCTCATGCGCCCAGGCGTCGCCGAGAAAATCATTGGCGTCGCCCGGCACCTTGAGGAGGGGGCCATCATTTGCGCATTTCAGCACGCGCGTGGTTCCGATTTCGAGAAGCTGTGTCATGCGTTCGGGATAGGGGATAAAGCCCTGGGTTGCAAGAGTGGTCGTGTCAGGCGCTGCGGCCGAGCCAGCGCCGCGTTCACCGTCCGTGAAATTCGCCCGACATTTGCGCTGTTTGACTGGCTCGGGCGATCGGTCCTGAATCGATGTATTCTTTTAAACATAACGAATCTCGTAAAATTGTTTGTTCTTCGCGAGTTATTTCGGCGCGCGATCCGAGAGTTTCGGACGATTTTCCCGTTGGAATCCTGTTGTTTTGACCCAGATCAATGACCCGCTCAGTTCGCTATCTATTCTGCAACAGGATACATTCTTGTCATCTGCCGGTTACGGGATTGATTTTTATTTCGGGTGGCGCATCTTACCTTAGATTGTGTTGGGGGACGCAGAAATGCCAGAACTCGTTCAGCCACAGCCGATCGAAAGGCCGCCGCGCTCGCGGCTTGCGGAGTTGCTCACCTTCCTGGTGCTCGCCTTCGGCATCTGGCCGATCGTCGCCGTCGGCATCGTCGGCGGCTATGGCTTCCTCGTCTGGATGCTGCAGATCATCTTCGGGCCGCCTGGTCCTCCGGGACATTGAGGTTGGCCATGGGCATCGAACCTCTTTCCCGCCGTGAACTCTTTACCGGCCGCGCCGCCGCAAAGCCCGCCCGCATCCGGCCGCCCGGTGTTTCGGAGGCAAGCCTTGCGGCCTGCACCGGCTGCGGCGCCTGCGGGGAACGATGTCCCACCGGCATAATCCGTCTCGCAGACGGTCTCCCCTTCGTCGACTTTTCGCGCGGCGAATGCACCTTTTGCGGCGCCTGCGAGGAAGCCTGTCCTCAGCCGGTGTTCGAGGCAAAGGACGTGCGGCGCTTCCCCCATGTCGCCGCGATCACCGATACGTGCCTGGCGCGCCGCAACGTCGCCTGCCAGTCCTGCGGCGAAAGCTGTCCGGAGCAGGCGATCCGCTTTCGCCCGCGCATCGGCGGGCCGTTCCTGCCTGAGATCAACGAGGCCAAATGCACCGGTTGCGGCGCCTGCCTCTCGGGCTGCCCGGTCAGCGCGATCGCGGTCAAGGCAATGGAAGCGGAGGTGGCTCATGTCTGAGGCCGCAACGGCAAAGGCGGGCACGCCCTATCACATTTCGAGCGCCGTGGTCGCCACGATGCCTGACAGCACCGAGAGCATCCTTCAGACGCTGCAGGGAATGGAAAACGTCGAAATCCACGGTCACGGCGGCGGCAAGATCGTCATCGTCATCGAAGGCACCAGTACGGGCCAGCTCGGCGAGTGCCTGACGAAGATCTCGCTGCTTGATGGGGTGATCTCGGCCAACATGGTTTTCGAGCATGTCGAAATGGAAGAGGAAAGGCAGGAGCCATGAGCGGACAACTGACGCGGCGTGACATTCTGAAAGCCCACGCAGCCGGCATCGCCGCCGCCACGGCCGGCATAGCGCTGCCTGCCGCCGCACAGCCGGTGCCCGGCGGTGTCAACGCGCTGGAGATCAAATGGTCCAAGGCGCCGTGCCGCTTCTGCGGCACGGGCTGCGGCGTGATGGTGGGCGTGAAGGAGGGCCAGGTCGTCGCCACCCACGGCGACATGCAGGCGGAGGTCAACCGCGGCCTCAACTGCATCAAGGGCTATTTCCTCTCCAAGATCATGTATGGCAACGACCGGCTGACGACGCCGCTCCTGCGCAAGCGCGGCGGCGCCTACGCCAAGGACGGCGAGTTCGAGCCGGTGAGCTGGGACGAGGCCTTCAACGTGATGGCCGAGCAGGCGAAGAAGGTGCTGAAGGAGAAGGGGCCGACGGCGGTCGGCATGTTCGGCTCCGGCCAGTGGACGATCTTCGAGGGCTATGCCGCGACGAAGCTGATGCGGGCGGGCTTCCGCTCCAACAACCTCGACCCCAATGCCCGCCACTGCATGGCGTCTGCCGCCGTCGCCTTCATGCGCACTTTCGGCATGGACGAGCCGATGGGCTGCTACGACGATTTCGAGAACGCCGATGCCTTCGTGCTCTGGGGCTCGAACATGGCGGAGATGCACCCGATTCTCTGGACGCGCGTCGCCGATCGCCGCCTCGGCCAGCCGCATGTGCGGGTCGCGGTGCTTTCGACCTTCACCCATCGCAGCATGGACCTGGCCGACATCCCGATCGTCTTCAAGCCAGGCACGGATCTGGCGATCCTCAACTATATCGCCAACCACATCATCGAGACTGGCCGCGTCAACGAGGACTTCGTCAGCAAGCACACCAAGTTTGCCCGCGGCGTCACCGACATTGGCTATGGCCTGAGGCCCGACAATCCGGTCGAGGTCAATGCCGCCAACTCCAAGGACCCGGGCAAGACCGAGCCGATGGATTTCGAGGCGTTCAAGGAATTCGTTTCGGAATACACGCTGGAAAAGACCGTCGAACTGACCGGCGTCGAGCCGGAATTCCTGAAGCAGCTTGCCGAGCTCTATGCCGACCCGAGCCGCAAGGTCATGTCGCTCTGGACCATGGGCTTCAACCAGCATGTGCGCGGCGTCTGGGCCAACCAGATGGTCTATAACCTGCACCTTCTGACCGGCAAGATCTCCGAGCCCGGCAACAGCCCGTTCTCGCTGACCGGCCAGCCTTCGGCCTGCGGCACGGCGCGCGAGGTCGGCACCTTCGCGCACCGCCTGCCGGCGGACATGGTGGTGACCAATCCCGAGCACCGCAAGCATGCGGAGGAAATCTGGCGCATCCCGCACGGCATCATCCCGGAAAAGCCCGGCTATCACGCCGTGCAGCAAGACCGGATGCTGAAGGACGGCAAGCTCAACTTCTACTGGGTGCAGGTCAACAACAACGTCCAGGCAGGACCCAACACCGCCAACGAGACCTGGCAGGGCTATCGCAACCCGGACAATTTCATCGTCGTTTCCGATGCCTATCCGACGATCACCGCGATGAGCGCCGACCTGATCCTGCCCGCCGCCATGTGGGTGGAGAAGGAAGGGGCCTACGGTAATGCCGAGCGGCGCACCCATGTCTGGCACCAGCTCGTCCAGGCCCCCGGCGAGGCGCGCTCGGATCTCTGGCAGTTGGTGGAATTCTCCAAGCGCTTCATCACGGACGAGGTGTGGCCGAAGGAGATCCTCGACGCCAGCCCCGAATATCGCGGCAAGACGCTGTTCGAAGTCCTGTTCAAGAACGGCGAAGTCGACCGCTTCCCGATCACCGACGTCAGCGCCGAGTACGACAACAACGAGGCCAAGGACTTCGGCTTCTACATCCAGAAGGGCCTGTTCGAGGAATATGCCACCTTTGGCCGCGGCCACGGCCATGACCTGGCGCCCTATGACACCTATCACGAGGTCAGGGGCTTACGCTGGCCTGTCGTCAACGGCCAGGAGACGAAGTGGCGCTACCGCGAGGGCTTCGACCCTTACGTGAAGGCGGGCGAGGGCGTGAAATTTTATGGCAACAAGGACGGCAAAGCGATCATCCTCGCCGTGCCCTACGAGCCGCCGGCCGAATCCCCCGACGAGGAGTACGACACCTGGCTGGTGACCGGCCGGGTGCTGGAACACTGGCACTCGGGCTCGATGACCATGCGGGTGCCGGAACTCTACAAGGCGTTTCCGGGTGCACGCGTCTTCATGAATGCCGAGGACGCCCGCAAGCGCGGCATCAACCAGGGCATGGAAGTGCGCATCGTCTCGCGGCGCGGCGAAATCCGCTCGCGCGTCGATATCCGCGGCCGCAACCGCATGCCGCCCGGCGTCATCTTCGTTCCCTGGTTCGACGCGAGCCAGCTCATCAACAAGGTCACTCTCGACGCCACCGATCCCATCTCCAAACAGACGGATTTCAAAAAATGCGCGGTCAAGATCGTTCCCGTCACCCTCTAGGGTTTTCTCGGCTGAAGCGGATTTGCGGAAACGTCCTGTCTCTTTGTTTCGGGACCGTTCCTCAGGCAAGACCGCTTCGCACCTTTGCTGGCCCGAAGCGGCCCGTCTGGATGGCGATGGCCGCCGGGCTGATGGTGTTCGTCACCACCGCCGCCGTGGCTCAAGTTGCGGAAAAGCTGGTGCCGCAGCTCGAAGGCCCGACGCCGCAGATGGCGACCGAGGCGGCGGCACCGCTGCCGAAATGGGTGGTCGACGACAAGCGCAAGATGCGCGCCTATCCCGACCAACCGCCGGTCATCCCGCATTCGATCGAGGGCTACGAACTTTCGGTCAATGCCAACCGCTGCCTTTCCTGCCACAAGCGCGAATTCACACAGGATTCGGGCGCGCCGATGATCAGCGTCACCCATTACATGACGCGCGACGGGCAGATGATCGCCGACGTTTCGCCGCGGCGCTATTTCTGCACGGCCTGCCATGTGCCGCAGGCTGACACCAGCCCGCTGGTGCCGAGCAATTTCAAGGACATGAGCGAGTTGGGCTTCAAGCCGGCCGGAAGCGAGTGACATCATGATCGCATGGATCAGGAAACTTATCCTCTGGGCCTGGCACATCATGGCGACGCCGGCCGGCACGCTGGGCTTGGGCTTCCTCACGCTCGGCGGCTTCATCGGCGGCGTCATGTTCTGGGGCGCCTTCAACACCGCGCTGGAACTCACCAACACCGAGAAGTTCTGCACCTCCTGTCACGAGATGCACGACAACGTCTACCAGGAGCTGACGCGCACCATCCACTTCTCCAACCGCTCCGGCGTGCGCGCCACCTGTCCGGATTGCCACGTGCCGCACCAGTGGACCGACAAGATCGCCCGCAAGATGCAGGCGTCGAAGGAGGTCTGGGGCAAGATCTTCGGCACCATCAACACAAGGTCGAAATTCCTCGAAAAACGGCTGGAACTGGCGCAGCACGAATGGGCGCGCATGAAGGCCAATGACAGCCTGGAATGCCGCAACTGCCACTCCTCCGTCGCCATGGACCTGCAGAAGCAGACGCAGCGGGCGGCCGAGATCCACACCCGCTATCTGCTTTCCGGCAAGGCGACCTGCATCGACTGCCACAAGGGCATTGCGCACGAACTGCCCAACATGGAAGGCATCGACCCCGGCTGGAAGATGCCGCCGGAGCTGGAAGGCAAGAAGATGGCCAACCAGACGCCGATCGACGACCTGCGGCAGGCGCTGGCGGAGCTGCATCAGCAGGTGCAGTAGCACGCTGTGGCCGAGGATTTCGGCCGGAGAGAACGCACGATGACAGAGGGCCATGCCGGCGCGGCGTGGCCCTTGTTCGTTCATTGGGCAGTGGGACGCCCATCAAGGCCTCCTCATTCCTGTGCTTGTCACAGGAATCCAGCCGCGCCGCGTCGGCGGCGCGAGAGATCTTCCAAATGTCGAGTGTTGGCACTCCATCTCCCGCCGTGCCGACGCACGGCGGCTGGATCTCTGTGACGAGCACAGAGATGAGGGTGGAGGGTGCTGCGACCGCCGAGCCTACGGAGCCTGCGAGGACGGGCAGCAATGGACAGGCTGGCCTTGGCTTTCCGTTCGCCTCCCTCCACATCATCATTTTTCCTGAAAAATTTCGCCAGCGATGTCGGACCCATCGTTGCCCGTTCGTCATTTAGCCAGGGAGGCCCATTCGGCTTCCTCCACCGGAGCGGGATAGGAAAAAAATCCGCGCGGGCCTTTCGCCCGCAAACCGCTCTCACTATCTGGGTTTCACCGCGCCGATACCCCCTTAGGGTCGCAACGACCGGGACCGGCGTGACAGAGGAGATTGGACGATGCGCGTAGTGGTTTTTGTAAAGGCGACCGAGGACAGCGAAGCGGGCAAGATGCCGACGACCGAGCTTCTCGAAGCCATGGGCAAGTACAATGAGGAACTGGTCAATGCCGGCATCATGCAGGCGGGCGAAGGCTTGCATCCTTCCTCCAAGGGCGCCCGCGTCGCCTTCGACGGGCCCAATCGACTGGTCATCGACGGCCCCTTCGCCGAGACCAAGGAACTGGTCGCCGGCTTCTGGATCTGGACCGTCAAGGACATGGACGAGGCGATCGCCTGGGTGAAGCGCTGCCCGAACCCGATGCCGGGCCCGAGCGAAATCGAAATCCGCCCGGTCTTCGAGGCCGCCGATTTCGGCGACGCGCTGACGCCCGAGATCGCCGCACAGGACGAGCGCCTGCGCGAGAAGATCGCCAAGCAGTAGGGACGTCACTCTGCTGACGCCTAAGGGCGGGCTTGCCCCTCTCCTCGGGTTTAACCCGAGGACTAACCCTCTCCCCGCCAAGCGGGGAGAGGGGACGAGCCCGGTTCGCGGCGTTTTCGAACGCGGCCGCAGTCAGGGTCAAACGGGGTTTAGTCGGGGGCAAACCAATTAGCCCGGAGTGAAACTGTGGCGCTTGTCGTCGAGGCGAGCGGGCGCCACGCGTGCCCTTCATCCCCGCGCGCGCGGGGAAGGTGGCCGGCAGGCCGGATGAGGGGCAAGCCCTCACCGGGCGGATGAGGGGCAGCCGCAAGTGTTGGGCGGTGAGCGGGAAGAAGCAGCCCGCATGTCGGATGAGCGGCTACCACAGTGTCCGAACCGTGGCGCCGTTAGCGGTCCGCTCCGTCGGTTTCCCGTAGAGATTGTATTAACCATATTTGCTTACCTATTCTCAGGGGTTTCAACCGGAGTGGGGCAATGGTCAGGGCGAGCGGTTTCGTCATTTTTCTTTTATCAAGTGTTCAGTTTGCGGCCGCCGCGGATATCGACGGTCCGCTGGTCGGGACGCAGGACGCCTATGAAGTGCCGGTGGAGCAAGCATCCGGCGGCATTGTCGGCTATATCGAGGGCTCCTATGGCGCCGGCGTCGATACACCCGGCGATATCGATACGGATGCATGGGACCTGCGCGGCGCCGTGAACTTCGATGCCGGTGCCGGCCTGAACCTGCAGGTCGATCTCGGCTACACGCGCGCGTCCTATGAAGACGTCGATACCAACAGCTATGACGGCGCGCTGCACGGCTACTACCGCAACGATCTCTATGCGGCAGGCGTCTTTGTGCAAGGCGCGCGCCTCGACCCGGGCATTGGCGTCGACCTCAACGATTACATGGGTGGCCTCGAAGGGGCCTATTTTCTCGATACCTGGACGCTGCATGGTGCGGTCGGCTACGGCCAGGCGAGCGTGGAAGACTTCGACGACATCGACGCCGATCATTACATGGGCTCGCTCGGTGCCCGCATTTACGCGACCGACAACCTGCGCTTCGACGTCGACGGCTCGCTTCATCGCATGAGCGAAAACGACCTGGATTACGATCTGCGCAGCCTGAAGCTGACGGCCAACTACCGGCTGGACGCTTTCCCGGTCACGCTCTTTGCCGGCTACAAATACACCAATGAGGAGCTGTCGGGGCTGAGCGCCTCGGTCTCCGGTGACACGAGCACCATCTTCGGGGGCCTGCGCTTCTCCTACGGTTCCGCGACGCTTAAGGAAGAAGAGCGCCTCGGCCCGGTCTGGTCCAGCAACCGCCTGTCGTTCTGATTGGCTGCTTGGCAGTCGCATCTCGTGCTGCCCCGCGAGTCGGGGCAGCTGATCGCAGCAAATGCCGCTAGCTCGCGTGAAATTCACACGGATACAATGCCTAGTAGCATTATTTAGTATGTGCTAACCTCTCGTCGCCATGAGGGCAAGAGGGAGGCGAATATGGACATGACACGTCGTGCCGTCGCTTTGGGAGGCGCTGGCCTGCTCGCAACGGTTTCAACTTTACCTGCGAATGCTCTGGAATCTCCGCTGATCGATCCGGTCGAGGCGGCTGACGAATTCTGGCTGGCGGTGGAAGCCTATATCTACGGCTATCCGCTGGTGACGACGGAAATGACCCGCCGCGTCGTCACCAATGTGGCACAGCCTGAGGGCAGCAAGGGGCCGATGGGGCATATCATCAAGCTTAGGGAGTATCCGAACGCTTCCTTCAAGGACGTGACCGCGCCGAACGCCGATACGCTTTATACGACGGCCTTCGTCGACGTCAGCAAGGAGCCCTGGGTGCTGTCGATCCCGGACATGAAGGATCGCTACTTCCTGTTCCCGATGCTCGACGGCTGGACGACGGTGTTTCAGGTGCCGGGCAAGCGGACGACCGGCGACGGGGCGCAGTCCTACGCGATCACCGGGCCCGGCTGGCAGGGCACCATTCCCGACGGCGTGACCGAATACAAGTCGGCAACGAGCGTCGTCTGGATCCTCGGTCGCATCTATTGCGATGGCTCGCCCGAGGACTATGCGGCGGTTCACGCGCTGCAGGATCAGTGCAAGCTCTCGCCGCTCAGCGCCTATGGCAAGGACTGGACGCCACCGGCGGGCAAGATCGACCCGACCATCGACATGAAGACGGCGGTGCGCGAACAGGTCAACCGCATGGACGCGGTCGAGTACTTCACATTGCTCTGCGAACTGATGAAGACCAATCCGCCGACGGCTGCGGATGCGGAAGCGGTCGCCAAGTTCGCCGAGATCGGCATCGTGCCCGGCAAGGATTTCGACAAGAGCAAGCTGGATGCCGCTTTCATCTCGCGCATTCCCGCCATGGCGTTCCATCGCATCATGCTGCATTTCAAGTTCAGCGATGGCGACGTTCAGGACATCAATGGCTGGGGCTTTACCACCAAGACCGGCATCTACGGCACGGGCTATCTGCAGCGCGCACTGATCACGGCGATCGGTCTCGGTGCCAATCGTCCTCAGGATGCGATCTATCCGACGTCGCTGAAATCCAAGGACGGCCTCTTCTCTCGCGCCTACCACGGCGCGAACAAGTACGTCATCACCTTCGCGAAGGGGCAATTGCCGCCGGTGCGCGGTTTCTGGTCGATCACCATGTATGACGAGGACTACTTCTTCGTCGACAATCCGATCAATCGCTATTCGATCAGCGCACGCGTCAGCCCCAAGGCCAATGCCGACGGGTCGACGGAGATCTACATCCAGAACGAAACGCCCGGAGCTGACAAGGAGAACAACTGGCTGCCCGCGCCGAAGGGCAAGTTCATCCTGATGATGCGGCTCTACTGGCCCGACGACAGCCCGCCCTCCATTCTCGACGGCTCCTGGGTCATCCCGCCGGTGAAGAAGGCGGGATGATAGAGGCGCTATAGCACTTTGAATTGCTGTATGTTTTTGTCCTTTAATCGGGTACGATTAAAGGAAACATGCAGTAGCGCCGCGCGTCTTGTCAGACGCGCAAAGGTCGCTGTAGCACTTTGAATTGCTGCATGTTTTTGTCCTTTAACCGGGTACGGCTAAGGGAAACATGCAGCAGCGATCAGGCCACGGATACGCGCTTCGGCAGGACGAGATCGCCGACCGAGTAGGTGTGAAACTCGCTCCGGGAGACCTCGTCCAGCTTCCGGAACTTCTCCACGAACACCGGGTCGGAGAAGAACTCACCGACATTTCCGGTTCCCTGGATTGCCTCGACATTGACGACCGTCTGTCCGTCCGTGCTCTTCGCCAAAGTGCTCCACAGGAACCCTTCCTTCCGCTCGGCGACGTAGTGCACAACGTCCTGGATGATCGCGAAGGCTTCCTCCTGCTTGCCGGGGTGAGCGTGGATGACGTTGACGACAAAGGTCGTCGGAGCGGGGGAAGCTGAGAAGGTGGGGGTAAGGCTCGTATTCATGGGGCTCTCCATTTGAACATCGCAGCGCATCGACCGCGACGACATCTGGATATCGAGGGAGAAATAGCGGATAAACGAGCGGGTATTCTCATCACTTCGGAAAGTAATTCCGCAATCGGCAGACGATGGACAAGCTCGGAACGCTCAGCATTTTCATTCAGGTCGCAGAGGCAGGCAGCTTCGTGGCCGCCGGCCATCGGCTCGGCCTTTCGGGTTCTGCGGTCGGCAAGGCCATCGCGCGGCTCGAAGACGAGATGGGCGTGCGTCTCTTCAATCGGTCGACGAGAAGCATGGCGCTGACCGAGGACGGGAGCTTCTTTCTCGATACCTGTCGCCGCATCCAATCCGAATTCGAGGCAGCCCAGGCGCAGCTGTCGCGGTCGCACGCGACACCGCGCGGCCAGCTTCGTGTCAGCCTGCCCTTGGCCGGCATGCTCCTGATGCCGACCATATCGGATTTCATGCGAGCCTACCCATTGATCAACCTCGACCTCGATTTCACCGATCGGCTGGTCGACGTCATCGAGGAGGGCTTCGATGCCGTCATCCGAACAGGCGAGGTCAAGGATACGCGCCTCATGAGCCGCAAGCTCGGGACGTTCCGGCACAGGATCGTCGCGGCGCCGGAGTATCTCGCCGCGCACGGTCGGCCGAAGGTGCCGGAAGACCTGCTCGGGCATCGCTGCCTCCATCACCGGTACGCGAACTCCGGCCGCCTCGAACCCTGGCCGCTCGTTCGTGACGGGCGCGAGGTCAAGCTCGATCTGCCCGTGACCACGGTTGCGAGCACACTCGAGCCCTTGATCTTCCTGGCGGAGCGATCCTTCGGCATCACCTGTCTGCCGCCGTTCGCCGTGTCGTCGGAACTGGCGGAAGGCAAGCTGGTATCGCTGCTGGAGGATTGCCTTCGCGAAACGGGCACATTCCGCGTGCTGTGGCCGACCAATCGATATCTCTCGCCAAAGGTCCGTGCCTTCGTCGACTTCATGGCCGCGAACCTGTTTGCCGAGTAACGGCCGGGCCGTACGGCAGGCGCCTTGTATTATTCCAGCCGTTGCTAAAGCGCGACAAATGGCAGAAGCTCCGTCTACGCCACTTTGGCCATGTGAGCCGGAGACGCAGACCATGACCGAAGCCTCTACCATGCAGCCGGCCAATCGCGGCGACGCCAGGATCTGCCGCGGATGCTGGGACCAGATGCACATGCCGATCCCCATTCGCGGGCCGCTGGCGCTGCCGTTTCGTGCCTTTGGCATCACCCGCAGCAAGATGAACCCGAACATCTGCACGATCTGCGAACGCTCCTTCCGTTACGTCAAGAAGCAGAGTCACGTAGCGGCAAGCGCGACCATTCTTTTTGCCGACATCCGCGGCTTCACCCATTTGTCCGAGCGCATCGAGCGCATCAGGCTCAGCGAAATCGTCAGCCTGTTTCAGGATCGCTGCGCCGAGGCGATCTGGGCGCATGACGGCATCGTCAACAAGCAGATGGGCGACGGGCTGATGGCGATCTTCAATTTTCCCATTATCAGGAAGGATCACGCAGAAGCCGCGATCCGGGCGGCGCTCGATATCCAGCGGCTTTGCGCGCAAGCACTCGGCAGCCTGGACCTCGACGGGCTGGGTGAGCAACCGCTCGGTGTCGGGGTCGGCATTCACTCGGGCGAGGTCGAGATCGGCGAGTTCTCGAGCTTCCGCAGCGATTTCACCGCGATCGGCGGCACGGTCAACCTGGCGTCGCGGCTTGAATCCCAGGCCGAGGCGGGCGAGATCCTGATCTCGACCGAGACCGCCGCTGAGGCGGCAGCGCTCACGATGGGCGCCGGAACCCGGCTGCTTGTCCTGAAGGGCATCGACCAGCCGGTGGAGGCGAGGGTGCTGGCGGCGCACTGATCCGGCGCACCGTTGCAACTGGAGGGAGCCCACTCGCCGAAATGGTGTATAGAGGGAGATTGCACTGAGGCGATAGGGGTAGGCCCGGAGCAAGCTGCCAGCAGTTGGCGCGGATTTGCGCGACAACGTCCTTTGCACGGCTGCCGCTGCGCCCTTGGGTGTCTCGTCGGGAAGGGAGCGCCTCGATGACCATCGCGCACGATCAAAGCCGGGAACAGATGAAGGCCGAGCTGGAAGACAGCGAGCGGCTGCAGGCCATCAGCCTCGAACTGATCAAGGACGGGCGACCGCAGGCCGTCTACGAGACCATTTTGGATGGTGCGGCCGCCATCATGCGCTCGCAATTCGCCAGCCTGCAGATGCTGGATGCCGACCGGGGCGCCGCTGGAGAGCTACGCCTGCTTTCCCATCGCGGCTTCAGCGACGAGGCCGCGCAATTCTGGCATTGGGTCAGCATGGACCGGGCTTCCACCTGCGCGCTCGCCCTGCGCACCGGGCGGCGCGTCGTCGTTTCGGATGTCGAAACCGCTGCGTTCATGCAGGGTACGGCGGATCTGGCCCATTACCGGCAGAGCGGGATCCGCGCCGTGCAGACCACGCCGCTCCATTCCCGCGTCGGAACGCTCATCGGGATGTTGTCGACCCATTGGGCGCATGTGCACCGACCGAAGGAGCGGGAACTGCGTCTCCTCGACGTGCTGGCACGACAGGCGGCCGACCTGATCGAGCGCGAGAAGACGGAGACGGCGCTTCGGGCGAGCGAGGAACGGTTGCGGACGGCGGTGGAGGTCGGCGGTCTGGGGCTCTGGGACTGGAATGTCCTAACCGGAGAGGTGCATTGGAGCGACGAGTATTTTCGCATGCTGGGTTACGGGGTGGACGAGGTGACGCCCAGCTATGAAAACTGGTCCGCGCGCATCCACCCGGATGACCGGGCGGAGACCGAGGCCTTGCTGCAGCACGCGCGGGAGGCCCGCACAGAGTTCGTCACGGAGTTTCGCACCCTGCATCCGAATGGCGCCGTTCGCTGGCTGCACGGCCGCGGCCGTTTCTTCTACGATCAAGGCGGGCAGGCGATCCGCATGGTGGGCGCGATGACCGACACCACCGAGCGGCGGCAATGGGAAGACCGCCAGAAGGCGCTGGTTGCCGAGCTGCAGCATCGCACCCGAAACCTCATGGCGGTTGTCCGGGCCGTTGCCGAAACCACCGCCCGCAGAGCCAAGGACCTGCCGGATTTCAGCGCGCATTTTCGCAGCCGCCTGTCGGCGCTGGCCAGGGTCCAGGGCCTGTTGTCGCGCCTGGCCAACCAGCAGCGGGTCACCTTCGATGAGCTGCTCCGGGCAGAACTGGCGGCGGTGGATGCGGATATGGGGCGTGTGCGGCTGGACGGTCCCAGCGGCGTGAAGCTGCGTTCGTCGACGGTGCAAACGCTGACCATGGCCCTTCATGAACTGGCCAACAATGCCGTCAAGTACGGTGCCTTGGGTCAGGCCGGTGCAGCACTTTCCGTTCGCTGGCATGTCGAGGCCGGGCAGGATCAAAAGCTCTGGCTTCACATCGACTGGCACGAAAGCGGCGTGCGCATGGCGCCGGCAACCGGTGCCGGCGAGGGCATCGGGCACGGGCGCGAACTGATCGAGCGGGCGCTGCCCTACCAGCTTGAGGCGAGAACGAGCTTCGCCCTTGGGCCGGATGGCCTGCGCTGCACCATCTCCATGCCGGTCTCCGAGCTCAACATGGCTCGATGAGGCAGGCTTCGACACTGTTCTGCAACCTTGCTCTGCCACTGCGAAGACACATCGCGAGGGGGGACGCGACTACCCGGCCAGAGGGGCTTCCATGAAGATGAGATGGTTGCGCAGTTCGGGAGGTGCTTTGTAGTAGGGTGCGATCTCCTGGAATCCCAGGGAGCGGTAGAGGCTCAACGCCTCATCGTGGTTGCGGCCGGTATCCAGCCGCATGGCGGCATAGCCCCGCTCGGTTGCCACGCGCACGAGGGCCTCGGCGAGACGGCGGCCCAGCCCCAAGCCTCGGCCCTCCGGGCTGATGAACATTCGCTTCATCTCGCATGTACGTTCGTCGATCCGCTGCATCATCACACAGCCGACCACCTTTCCGTTCAGGCGGGCAACAAGAATCTCCCCATCTGGAGCCGAATGGATTTTCGGCAGGCTGTCCAGGAGTGCGGCCCATTGTTCCGGCGTGTAGTACCGGTCGACGAACCAGGCGTTTTCGCCATAGCGCGATCGGCACCAGTCGAGGAAGCCGTTGCACAAGGATCGAATGGCAGGAAAGTCGTCAGCTTCGGCCGGGCCGATCTCGGAGTTCTGTTCCATCGCTGCGCTCCACTCACGAATTCTGCATCGGAAAGCGGGCGCTCCGTCCCGAGTTCCGCGGCCACCGAAAGGGAGGCCACAGTCGGGCCGGGCTCAAGGACTTGTCCGCTCTGACGAATGTCGTGGTTTCTGCCGCAACTGTAGTCGAAAAAGGCCCTGTTGACCATTTGCCGGTGCTGAGCGCGGCGCGCTTCTGCTTCCGCAAAAACGTGGGGCTTGCCGCGTCCCGCCATCCGGTGTTAATTGCATGCCATCGCGAAAAGCGACTGCTTCCCTTGATCCGCTCAGTGGCGGAGTAAACAGGTGGACGAATCCACGTCCAGGCAGTCAAGCACACGCCATCCCTGCCGTTTGAGCACGGATCGGCCAGCGTTTCCCAAAACCTATCGCCTGCATCGTCAGGTCACCCAATCGCAAGGCATCGGCGCCTCTTGGCGTGGGCGTGCTTGCGTTGATCGGAACGCATCATGAAGAAATCCCTCATCGTCATTTTTACTGCCATTGTGCTCGATGCCGTGGGCATCGGCCTCATCTTTCCCATCCTGCCTTCGCTGCTGAAGGACGTGATCCATGCCGACAACGTGGCGCCCTATATCGGCACGATGACCGCGCTCTACGCGGTCATGCAGTTCATCTGCGCGCCGGTGCTGGGTGCGCTCAGCGATCGGCTGGGCCGCCGGCCCGTGCTCTTGATCTCGCTCGCGGGTGCTGCGGTCAACTATCTGTTCCTCGCCTTTGCGCCCAATCTCTGGATGCTCTTTGCGGGCCGTGCGATCGCCGGGCTGACGAGCGCCAACATGTCGGTCGCAACCGCCTACCTCACCGACATCACGCCCGAGGACAAGCGTGCGCAGCGCTTCGGCCTGTTCAACGCCATGTTCGGCATCGGCTTCATCATCGGCCCGGTTCTCGGCGGCGTGCTCGGCGACCACTGGCTGCGTTTGCCCTTCGTCGCCGCGGCGGTCCTGAACGGCTGCAATTTGGCTCTGGCGTACTTCGTGCTGCCGGAGTCGCGCGCACCGAGCCGCGAGAGGATCGACCTTGCCGCGCTCAACCCGCTTCGGCCGCTGCGCTGGGTGTTCTCGGTGAAGAGCGTGCTGCCGATCGTCTTTCTCTTCCTGATCTTCAGCGCCACGGGCGAGGCCTATGGCACCTGCTGGGCGCTCTGGGGCAGCGAGACGTTCCAGTGGAACGGGCTCTGGATCGGCCTATCGCTCGGCGCCTTTGGCGTCTGCCAGACGTTTGCCCAGGCGGTTCTCCCGGGACCGGCCGTAAAACGCTTCGGCGAGCGCGGCGCCATTCTGGTGGGCGTCGCCGGCGTCTGCGTTGCCCTGACCGTCATGGCCTTTGCGACCGAGGGCTGGATGATCTTCGCGATCATGCCGGTCTTTGCGCTCGGCGGCATCGGCGTGCCGGCGCTGCAATCGCTCGCGACCCGGCAGGTCGACGAGAACCAGCAGGGCCAGTTCCAGGGCGTGCTGGCCTCGGCCGTGAGCCTGGCATCGATCATCAGTCCGCTCGCGTTCTCGAGCATCTACTTCGTCGTTCGCGCGCAATGGCCGGGCGCGATCTGGCTTTCGGTCGTCGTCGTTTATGCGCTGGGCGGGCTGCTGGTTCTCGGCCTGCGCCTGACGAAACCGGTGGCGGCCTCAGTCGCGTCATAACGCCCCGCGGGGCATGTGGATGGGATCGCAATGATCCCATCCGCTGCCGAGCGGGACGATGCTCCGAGGGGCTATTTCGATGGGCGATCCAGCGCATCACCTTCTCCTCGCCGAGCATCATGCCGGTCTCGCGGAAACCGAAGCGGTGATAAAGGGCGTGGGCGCGGGTGTTTTCCGGGTAGACGCCGAGATAGATGTCGCCGCATTCGGGGATGCCGGCCATATGTTCCAGCAGGGCGGCAAGCGCCTTGACACCGTAGCCCTTGCCCTGGTGGCGGGCGTCGATCATCAGGCGGTAGATCCAGTGGTTGCCGTCATCCGGATCGAGCGCATACATGGCGAAGCCGACGGGGGCGCCTTCGATCATCACGGCAAAGCCGACGCATTCGGGGCGTTCGGCGAGTTCTTCCAGCGACTCCTCGTTGCTGGCGATGAAATCCATCTGGCTTTCATGCACGTCCAGTTTTCGGATGGCGTCGGGATCGACGGCATCGACGGGTAGAAGCGTTATCGTCATTCGTTTCCTCATGGTTGACGCCGGGCCCGCGTGGAGCGAGGCGGTTGCCGCGTGCCCCTCATCCGCGCGGTGAGGGATTTGCCCTCATCCGCACGGTGAGGATTGCCCCCTCATCCGCCTGCCGGCACCGTCTCCCGCCTGCGGGGAGACGGGACGCTGTGGCGCTTGCCTGTGTCCATCTCTAGCGTTTGCAGGTCGCGCCGATCCTGTCTGGTCGCAGCCTTCAACGGGCTACGGCGAGGCGGGACGCTTACCGTTTCCCTCTCCCCACAGGCGGGGAAAAGGGGAGGGTGAGGGGCAGATTTGCGCGACGCGTGGCGCGTGTTCCGCCGGGCAAAGGCGCCAATAACAATTTGATTTATAAGTTGTTTCTGTTCAGGCCGAATCCGGTCCCGGCAAGTCTAGCGCCGGAATCCGGAAAGGCAAGTCCTTGTCGTTAGGCTGCATTGCGGGAACATTGCGGCTCGCTGTCGCGGGCGGCTTATGTGCCGGCCGATCAATCCTCGTCCAGAATGCGCGGCTCGGGCGCGCCCGACCATTGAAAGGTGATGGTGCGGCCCTGGCGGATGTTCTGGATGACGGCGGGGCGGAAGACGGCGAGGCATTCGCCCTCGGGGTCGCGGGCGGAAGGGTAGATCAGGCCGTTGCCGCCTTCCGCCAGAATGGTGGCGGCGAGCGCCTGGCCGGCGGGGTAGGCGACCGTGGTATCGGGATCGAGATAGGCGGCTCCCTTTTCTCCGCGCGCATCATGAAAGCGGCAGGTGAAGCCGGCGATCAGTTCGCGGTAGCGGCCGATGTCGTGAAAGCTGCCGGCTTCGCTGAGCGCCCGGGTGCGGTGATAGACGATTTCCGCCTGGCAGGTTTGAAGCGCGCGCGGGCCGAAGGCGCAATACCAGGCGCCGCGCTCCTCGCCGTTGAAGCGGTTGCCCGGCGGGCGCGCATGGCAGAAGGCGGCATTGATCAGCGACCAGCCGTAGCCGAAGGTCTCGTTCAGCAGTTCGGCCGGATCGACGCCGACAGGCAGGGCGAGGGGGCTGAGGCGCGCCGAGGTCATAGCCTCCAGCCGGTTGAGGATTTCGATCTCGTCGTCATCGTCGGCGAGCGGCTTGACGGCGGGCTCGTCAATATAGGCGGTCGAGATCAGCCGGACGGTCGCCGGCTCGTTGAAATCGATCTCGGGTATCATAGGCCGCCGCGCAGGCCATCGAGATAGCGTCGCACCTTCAGCATCACCGGAATGCCGCCCTCGATCATCAGATCGACGGGCGAGTGGCCATTGAACAGCGGGCCGGTATTGACCGCCTTCGGCCATTGATAGGTGAGTGGGCCGTTGAAGAAGAGCCGCAGCCCCTTGAAGATGCCGACGATCAGGCTCGCGCGCATGCGCTTGTCCTGGTCAAGCCTGCCCTTGAAGTCACCCGCCTTCATGCGGTTCCAGGTGGCGATCGGCACGTCGAACAACTGGGCCGCCTCTCTGTTGGTGAGGTTCCAGAGGTCGCAGGCTTTGACCACGGCCTTGACGATGACAGCCTCTTCTTGCCGGGCCGTTTGCCGATCAGGGGCGAAAGCCGATTGAGCGTTGGCCATGGTCGTCTCCTATGCCGCGACTTCGTGTATCATATGATATGAAATGGCGATGCTCGGCGAGAAGTCAAGGGGCGATGGCGGCGTTTGCTGTGCGGGGTGCTGCCGGAGAGACATCACCGCCGAGGCTCCGGCTGGATCGGAATTTTCCTGCGTGCGTGCCTCTGATGGGGAGCGATCGGTTCTCGAGGTCGATCCAACCCGTCAATTCAGGCCGGCACGGGCAAGTCCCTCGATCAGACGCGCCCGATCCTCGGCGCGAACGAAAGAAGATGTTGCTGCGACGGCGTCCCGTGAGATGTCAGGGACTAGCGACTTCAGCCGTCCGAGCAAGTCCGTGGCAGCCTCCTGGTTGTCCAGAAGTCCGGCACAGGCCGTGCCGATGATCAGCGGAACCGCGTGGCCGGACCGCAAGCGATGCGCCTCCCGTGCGTAACTCAATCCAAGTTCGTAATTCGCGCCCTGGAAATAAGCCATGGCGTAGTAAAACTGAAAGTCGCCGAGAAAAGCCTCGCGCGGGCTCAGTCTGAGGGCGTAGTCGATGCAAGGAATGGCGTCCGCCGCGCGGCCCCCGTTGGCATGCGCAAGCCCCAACTGGCCGTGCGCAAACGCGGAGTTGGGGTTGATCGCGACAGCCTGGCTGATCGCTGCCATCGCCAGGACATTGTCACGCGTCGCAAAGGCTATCATCGCCTGCGCAAGGTAAGTCCACTGTTCCTTATCGTCCGCGGCAATAGCTTGTTGGACGAAATCCCTGGCAAGGGCCAGGGCGTACCCCATGTCCTCCCACCCCTGGAACGCGCGCCACACGGTAATCCAACCTTTCATCGCGAGCGCCTGGGCATAACCGGGAGCCAGTCCGATTGCCCGATCGAGTAGGGGGAGCATCTTGCCGCTGCTCTCCTCAGACAACTGGGAACATAGGAACACCGCCCGCACGACACATTCCCAAGCATCAAGGCCATGATGCGGCTTGGGGCTTTCGCGGGCATGCTCTGCCGCCAGGAGTTCCGGCCCGATGCGGCCGACGACGCTTGCAGTGATTTCGTCCTGAATGACGAAGATGTCGCCGAGGTCGCCGTCGTACCTCTCGGCCCAGAGTTGGACTTCGGAGGCCGCATCGATGAGCTGCGCGGTCACCCTTACCCGGTTGCCGGACTTGCGCACACTCCCCTCGAGAATATAGCGGATCCCGAGTTCGCGCCCGATGGCGCGCACATCCACGGGCTTTCCCTTGTAGGTGAACATCGTGTTGCGGGCGATCACGAAGAAGCCCTTGAGCTTGGATAGCGCGGTGGTGATGTCCTCGGTGAGTCCATCGCTGAAGAAGTCCTGCTCCGGGTCGGCGCTCATGACGTTGAACGGCAGCACGGCAATGGATGGTCGATCCGGAAGTGCGGGCCTGGGCGATACCGTTCCTGCGGTCGTCCTTTCCAGAAGGGGGCGGTACAGTCGCACCGGCCGCTCCATGTTCTTGAGCGCGCGTTCGCCGAGGTACTCGTAGCCGCAGTCAAGCTTGCCCGGGAGGTGATCGTACGCCGTGCCGGAAATGCAAATGCCGCCTGGATCCGCCAAGGTCTGGAGGCGGGCCGCGATGTTGACGCCATCGCCGTAGAGATCCCCATCAACCTCATGGATCACATCACCGAGATTGACGCCGATCCGGAAGATGATGCGTCGCTCCGTCGGGATATCGGCCTGGTTCTCGGCAACCCCCTTCTGGATGGCGACCGCGCACGCGACGGCATCGACGACCGAGCCGAACTCCACGAGCGCACCGTCGCCCATCAGCTTGACAATACGGCCCTGATGGTCGGCCAGCAGCGGATCGATCACCTCCCGGCGCAGAACCTTGAGGGCCGACACCGTCCCGGCCTCGTCATGTTCGACGAGGTGGGAATAGCCGACGACATCAGCGGCCAGGATCGCGGCCAGCCGCCGCTCTGCTCTTGCAGTTGCCATGGCTGTCTCCCCCTCAGGAGATCCGCCGGATGAAGCCAGGCAATTGACGCGACATGCACCATCCGGCTGCCCGAAACCGCGACCGTGCTGGTTCATGATACCACTGAGACGGTCGTATAGCGACGCTTCACGAGAGTACCGCCTTCAGCAGGAACAGGATCCGCGAAGCGGTCGCTGCAAAGGTCTGTTGCCGTCCAATGGAGAAGGAAGGTCGGTTTTCCTCACGAGATCGCGTCGGCCTTCATCGGAATCTTGTGGCACTTGCTCCATGATGCTGAAGAGGCGTTGGCGAGCCGGATAGGGCACCTTCCTCTACAAATGCGGCCCCAGCAGCGAGAGATCCGCTTCGCCGAGCCGGTCCTTGGCGCTCCGGAGCTGGTGCCAGTAGGGATAGATCACCGGCGGCAGGCTGACGGCGTCGAGCAGTTCCTTTTCCTCGTCGGAAAGCTTCAGGCCGGCGGCGGCGAGGTTGTCGCTGAACTGTGCTTCCGTGCGGCCGCCGATGATGACGGACGTGACGCCCTTGCGGCCGATCAGCCAGGCGAGCGCGACCTGCGCCGGCGAGACGCCGCGTTCGCCTGATATCGCGCCCAGCATGTCGACGATCTTCCACAGCCGCTCCTCGTCGCGGATCGGCGGCTCGTTCCAGCCGGCAAGCTGGCGCGTTCCCTCTGATGTCTCGCCCCGCCGGTGCTTGCCCGAGAGCAGGCCGCCTGCAAGCGGGCTCCAGACGAGCACGCCGAGCCCCTGATCGATCGAGATCGGCATCAGTTCGTATTCGGCCTCGCGGGCTTCCAGCGTATAGTGGATCTGCTGGCTGACGAAGCGCTGCCGGCCCTCGAGCGCGCTGATGCCGAGCGCCTTCATGATGTGCCAGCCGGAATAGTTGGAGCAGCCGATGTAGCGGACCTTGCCGCTTCGGACGAGGCTGTCGAGCGCTTCCATCGTTTCTTCCAGCGGCGTCTGGCCATCCCATTCATGCACCTGGTAGAGATCGATGACGTCGGTCTTCAGCCGCTTCAGGCTCGCCTCGCAGGCGGCGATCAGATGGTGGCGCGAGAGGCCGCCGTCGTTCGGTCCGGGCCCCATGGAGAAGCGTGCCTTGGTGGCGACCAGCACGCCGTTCTTGCGCTTGCCGCCAAGCACCTCGCCGATGATCTCCTCTGAGTAGCCGATCGAATAGATATCGGCGGTGTCGATCAGGTTGACGCCGGCGTCGAGGCAGAGATCGACGTAGCGGCGGGCGTCCTTGAGGCCGACATTGCCGACCTCGGCGAACTTGCCGCGGCCGCCAATCGTCATCGTGCCCATGGTGATAACAGAGATTTTCAGGCCGGAGCGGCCGAGCAGCCGGTATTCCATGGTCTCGGATCCTTTGCTGATGCGCTGGGAAAGCAACGAAAACGCAAGCCTCCGTTGTGGAACAAACCGAAGGCGACAGGCGGTAAGGTAGCGGCCTGTGCCGGGCGGGCAAGATGTGTATGCCTGCACCGTCCTGCAATCGGATGTTGCGGTTCTTGAGGCTCCTGTTTCTTAGGGCTGGCTTGAAGATGGCGGAATGCTATCGTCTCTGCCGAGAGATGAGGGGGGTCACTCGATGAGCGTTGCCAAGAGTTTGCTGTCCGCATAGGCAATCGCTGCCGGCCTGTGTTGCGTGGTCGCGCCTTCGACGGCGAACGCGGCTGAAAACGGTGCCGGCTTCTATCTGCTCGGTGCCCGTGGCCCGATGGCCGGCCTTCTCGCACCGCCCGGAACCTACTTTCAGAACGACACCTATTTCTATGTCGGTGAGCTCAAGGGCAACAAGCAGCTTCCGCTCGGCGGCCAGATCGTCGGCGAAGTCGACGCGACCCTGATCGGCGTCTTCGGCACCGGCCTCTGGGTCATGCCCGAGGAGGTGCTCGGCGGCAATCTCGGCTTTACCGCGATCGTGCCTTTCGGCGGCCCCGACATCGATGCAACGCTGTCAGCGCCGAGGGCCGGCCGTTCGGCCTCCGCAAGCGACTCGATCTTCACCATCGGCGACCCGGTGGTTGGCGCCGTGCTCGGCTGGCACGAAGGCGATTTCCACTGGACGGCGAACGCCAGCCTCAACGTGCCGATCGGCGACTACCAGAAAGGCGAGCTCGCCAATCTCTCCTTCAATCGCTGGGCAGGCGACTTCACCCTTGCCGGCACCTGGTTCAACCCGGAAGCCGGTTTCGACCTTTCGGGTGCGGCGGGCTTCACCTTCAACGGCGAGAACCCGGCGACGGACTATCGCACGGGTACGGAATTCCACGCGGAATGGGCGGTTACCAGGCACTTCGGCCAGGAATTCTCCGCCGGCGTGGCGGGCTACTTCTACCAGCAGGTGACGGGCGACAGCGGTCCCGGTGCAAGCCTCGGCGACTTCAAGGGCCGTATCGCCGCAATCGGCGGCACCATGGGCTACAATTTCAAGATGGCCGAGACGCCGGTCTCTCTGACGCTGAAGATTTTCCAGGAATTCGGCGCCAAGAACCGGCCGGAGGGTACCGCCGGCTTCGTCACCATCGCCTTCCCAATCGGCACGCCGCCGGCGCAGGTGAAGTAGCATCGACTATAGAGGGAAGCCCCTCATCCGCCTGCCGGCACCTTCTCCCCGCGGGCGGGGAGAAGGGACATGTGGCAACCGCTCGTCTCAACAGCAAGCATCTTCGATTTTTCTCTGACGGCGGCTCCGCTCGACAACGCTGCGAAGGGGCACGTTCCCTCGCCCCGCGTGCGGGGAGAGGGCTAGGGTGAGGGGCAGACTTCGCCTGGAATTGGCGGCGGACGGAGTGGTGGACGGTGTCACAAAGCGTCTTGCCATCCCGATTCACGAAGGCGCTCGATCTCCCTGTATTCACTTCGTTTCCGGGCGTGGCTCACATCTCGAAAAACCGCTCGGGCATCAGGTTCCGGTAGGGAAACATATGGAAATAAGGCCGCGCTTCGGTGAGCACGCGGCGCACGGAGGCGCGCTCAAGCAGGCGCTCGAAATAGGCTGCGAGATGCGGGTATTTCTCATCGAAGGGCTCGACGATGCCGCCATAGAAGAGCGCAGGCGTGGCCGCGCAATCGGCAAGGCTGAAGGCATCGCCGGCGGCGAAGGTGTTCTCAGTGAAATGCTTGTCGGCCATGCCATAGGCAACGGCAAGGGAAGCGCGGGCGTCGGTGACGCCGCGATGGTCGTTTTCGCCTGATGCGCGCAGCGTATCGGTGACGATCTTCTGCATCGGCACATGGATGTAGAGATCGAAGAAGCGATCCCAGAGGCGCGCCTTGAGGGCCGTATCCTGATCGTCGGGGATCAGCCGCTGGCGGCCGGGATAGTGGCGGTCGAGATATTCGATGATGATGGAGGTTTCGGGCATCACGACATTACGGGCGCTGTCGGTCAGAACCGGCATCTTGCCGACCGGCCAGAGTGCTGCAAAGCGGGCCGCTTCCTCAGGATCGAGCAGATCGACAAGGCTGCTCTTGAAGGGGGTATCGTTCTCGTAAAGCGCGATCAGCACCTTATGGCAGAAGGACGCAAGCGGATGCTGGTAAAGCGTGAGGGACATGCGGACGGTCTCCGGCTCGGACGGTTCCAATGAATGGATGGCGCTTCGATAGAACTAGCGCCGCGCTTTCGATTGTCGATCTCGACAATGATATAATTTCACAACCGGTTTAAATTAACAATCAGATTATGGGCATCCGGCGACGCCGATTGTCGACGCAGCGGGCATGAGAACTGTGCCGAATTTGCGCATAGCCATTGAAAGCGCAAAAGCTGCCCTAGAATTAATAGAGTAAGGGCGTCGCAACGCTCGGCGCCTTCTGGCAATCGCGACAGGGGAGGATCGCCGATGCGCTGCTTCACGGTACTTGGGCCCTCACAGACCGGAAAAACCACGCTGGTAGAAAAGCTGGCCGGTTTGGAGGGGGCCTCCAGAAAAGCTGTTTCGCCCTATGGACTGAACCTCACGGAATTCGAGTTTGGCGGCGAGCCCTGGTGCGCGCTCGATGCACCCGGCGGAACCGAGGCGCTTGGCCACGCGCAGCATGCGCTGATTGCCAGCGATGCCTGCGTGCTCTGCGTCTCGCCGGCGCCGGAGGAGGCGGTGCTGGCTGCGCCCTATCTCAAGGTGATCGAGGCCTCGGGCACTCCCTGCATTCTCTTCATCAACCGCATGGACGAGCCGCGGGCGCGGCTGCGCGACGTGATCGCCGCCCTCCAGGACTATTCCGGCCACATGCTGCTCTTGCGCCAGGTGCCGATCCGCGAAGGCGACAAGATCGTCGGCACCTGCGACCTGATCTCCGAGCGCGCCTGGCGCTACCGCGAAGGCCAGACCTCGGCGCTGATCGAGATCCCCGATACGGTGATGGAGCGCGAGAAGGAGGCGCGCACCGAACTGCTGGAACATTTCTCCGAGTTCGACGACTGGCTGCTCGAGGAGCTGATCGAAGATCGGGCACCGGCAAGCGACACGATCTACGCGATCTCCACGCGGCTGCTTAAGGAAAACCGGATCATCCCGGTGCTGGTCGGCTCGGCGAGCCATGCCAATGGCATCATGCGGCTGATGAAGGCGCTGCGCCATGAGGCGCCCGCTGTCGATGCGCTTCGAAACCGGCTGGCTGCGGCCGGCTCGATTGCCGAAACCACCCTTTCGGCTGTCAGCTTCCATGCCTACCACCGCGCCAATGTCGGCAAGACCGTGCTGGTGCGGGCGCTGACATCGGGGATCAAGCAGGGCGCAACGCTCGGCGGCGGCAGCCTCGGCTCGCTGCAGGACCCGGCGACCGGAAAACCGCTGCCAAACGCCACGCCGGAGGCGGGCGCGATCATCGCGGCGGTCAAATCCGAGCATCTGCCGGTGCCGGCGCTGCTTGCCGGCAATAGCACGGCCGAGGCGCCGGACTGGACGGTGCCGCCGACGCCGATGCTGGAGCGCATCCTGGTGCCGGACAGCGAGCGCGACGAGACCAAGCTTTCCGGCACGCTCGCCAAACTCGCCGAGACCGACCGCGGGCTTGCGGTCATGCAGGAGGAGGGAACCGGCGCCCAGCTCGTCTGCGTGCAAGGGCCGATGCACCTGCGCGATCTCTGCAAGACGCTCGCCGACGTCTTCCACGTCGGCGTCACCGACAAGCCACCGAGCCCGACCTATCGCGAGACGGTGCTGAAACCCTCCGACGTGCATTATCGCCACCGCAAGCAGACGGGTGGCGCCGGGCAATTTGCCGACGTCAAGCTCAGCGTGCACCCGAACGAGCGCGGCACCGGCTTCTCCTTTGCCGAGACGGTGAAGGGCGGGGCGGTGCCGCGCAACTTCATCCCGGCGATCGAGGCCGGGGCGCGGGAGGCGATGGAGAAAGGCCCGCTCGGCTTTCAGGTGATCGATGTCGGCGTGACCTTGACCGACGGCCAGCACCATTCGGTCGACAGCAACGACTTCGCCTTTCGGGCGGCGGCCAAGATGGGCGTGCGCCAGGCGCTGTCGCAGGCCTCCGCCGTGCTGATGCAGCCGGTCATCCGCATCGAGATCCACATCCCCTCGATCTATTCCGGCAGCCTGGTGCCGATTGTCTCCACCTACAAGGGCCAGGTGCTCGGCTTCGACCGCGACGAGACCGCCAAGGGCTGGGACATCTTTCGCGCACTGGTGCCCGGATCGGCGCTCGACGATCTCGCCCGGGCACTGCGGGCGGCCACGCAGGGGATCGGCTACTTTTCCAAGAGCTTCGACCATTTCGAGGAGCTCTACGGCAAGGAGGCCGATGCGGTGATCCACGCGCATGGGGCGCAGCAGGCGGGGTGAGGCGAGCGGCCCTTCGGGCAGATGTCGGTGTTCATGGGGTGGTGCGGACGGCTCAACTCGATTGCCGGGCTCTACGGCGCCGCGCGTCTTATCAGACGCGCAAAGGTCGCTGTAGAACTTTGCTTGGCTGCATGTCGCGCAAGAGCGCCGCGCTTCAGGCTGCCAGGCTGGCGATCCTGGGAATGAACCAGAGCATCGCGCTGGTGCCGATGCCGTAGGCGATTGCCCGGCGCGCGAAGGCGGCGTGGTAACCAACCACCGCGCGCCCCGCCCAGGCAACCGCCAGAGCCGCGGCAACGAAGATGATCTGTCCCGCCTCGACGCCGAGGTTGAAGGTCAAGAGGCTCAGCGGCACATCCGACTGCGGTAATCCGATCTCCTTCAGCGCGCCGGAGAAGCCGAAACCGTGCAGCAGGCCGAAGGCGAAGGCGACGACCCAGGGATAGGTTTCCGACAGGCGCGCTTCGTTCGGTCTGGCCTTGAGCAGTTCGCTTGCGACGAAGGCAATGCTGAGGGCGATCGTTGCTTCGACCGGCTTCTGGGGAAGACTGAAATAGCCGAGCGATGCTCCGGCGAGCGTGATGCTGTGGGCGACGGTGAAGGCCGTGATCGTCTTGAACAGCATCCAGCGGTCATGGATCAGCAACATGAGCGCGAGCACGAAGATCAGATGATCGAAACCCAGGAGTATGTGCTCGACGCCGAGCAGGAAATAGGTCCGCGCCACTTCAAGACTGGGCTGGGTGCCGGCCGCAGTGAAGGTGGGCGCCTCGGGCATGAGGCGCCCAACCTCGGTGCCGCCATTCTCGTATTCGATGCGCACCAGTGCTTCGGTCAGCGTGGCCTTGAGCCCGTCGATGACGATCGTGCCATTCCGCAATCCCCCCGCGCAGTCGACGGTCCACCGCTCCAGATAGGCGCTGCCTTCGAACGACGGCATCGGCGTGGCCCTTTCGATGCACTGTTTTGGCAGATGCGCGTCGAGTGCCAGCCGCATCCTGCCCTGCGCCGGCACCTTCCAGAGAACGGCGAAGGTGTCGTGCGCCGTTTCGCGTATGTCGAGATAGGCCGGCCGAACCTCATGGGCGATAGCGGAAGCGCCGAGCAGCAGAAGGATCGGCAAGGCGAGAAGGGCACAAGGCGGTCTCATCTGCCGTCCCCCGCGGCAGTGGCGGCTTCGACGCTCACCTGGTAGCGAGCGAGCAATTCACCGAAGCGTTGCTGCTCAAGTTGGGCACGCTTGGCGTTTTCCCACTCCCTTGCCACGTCGTCGCGGACGTCCTTGAGTTGCGGCACCCGGCCCGGCGCATGCTCGGACACCCGGACCAGATGGAGGCCGAAGCTGCTGGCGATCGGCCCCGTCCACTGACCGAGCGGAGCCTTTTCGAGCCCGTCCGCAAGGTCGCCGCCGAAGGTCTGGTCGATCGCCGCCTTGCTTGTGAGCAGAACTGCCGCGGGAAGCAGGGAGACATCGCCAAGCGAAGCAGGGTCGGCCATGTCGTTGCTGCGGAGCTCCGCGAGCAAGGCGGCGGCGTCCTCAGCAATCGTGTCGCCGTGCCGGGCGGGATTGAGAAACACCTGCTCGAATGCCAGCTTCGCATCGGTGGCGAAGGTTGCCGGATTGGCCTCGAGATAGGCTTCCAGTTCCGGATCGGTGACCGTCACGGGGACGGCGTCGGCGGCGTTCAGGAACTCCATTTTCTGGCGCAGGCGGCGGCGCACGACCGTGTCGTCCCGGTCGAGCCCGAGTTCGAGCGCCTGGCGCACCAGAATTTCCTCCTTCACATAGTCGTCGATCATGCCTTTCAGCTCGTCCGCCGTCGGCGAGCGCTGCCAGGTCTTGGTGAAGACCGTTGCCATCTGCTCGATTTTCGACGCACTGACGACGATTTTTTCCGACGCATCGGCGCCGCCGCGCAGAAGGCCGTGCGCGGCGAAAATCAAAAGCGCAAGTGCCAGGAAATGGACCAGCGGCTCTCGTAAGATGCGTTTCAGCATGGCCGTGCTCGCTCGCTTGACGGAGGGCGGCGGGCGCAGGGTCTTCGTGCGTCCGCCCGCATGCGGTCATCCATCTCCCGGATTATGGCGTGTACCAGATCGGAGAGGTGTAGGCGCGCTCGGTCACGGTCATGCGCGTGCCTTCCAGCGGCTTCGTCCCGAAACGCTTGGCGTCATAGGCGGTCCACCGGGGCGTCGGGATCTCAATGACGCGGCCGTAGTAGAATGCCTTCTGCTTCGGGTCGAACTCCGGGTCCTTCCAGACCGCGATCAGCTCGGGCGCGCCGATGGTGTTGGTCCATGTGGCGTTCTCGATGTCGACCGTATCGCCGACAGACGGCACTTTGCTGTCCGGGCCCGGCTTGCGGTCTCCGCCCCAGGCGACATCGTAGACCTGTTCGTGCGTCTCGCCCTTGTCGTCAAGCCAGCCCTTGACGACCTGGTAACGATCGAGATTGGCGCCGATCGGGTCCCTGAGCGCGGCAACGAGAAATGTCGGTGCCTTGCCCTCAGGCGCCGCCGTCAGATCGCCACCCATGGGCACGCCCTTGGCATAGCCGATGGCGCCGGGATTGCGGCCTTCGGCATCGGCCGGTTCGAAGTCCCAGCCGCCGAAGAAGCGCACGAGCATGCGCGGTCCTGTTGTCGCATAGGTCTCCTTGCGCTGCATGGCGTCCCAGATTGACTCGCGGGTGTTTTCCACCGCCCAGACGGCTGCGTAGCCAGACGCCCCGACCTCCCAGTCCATCACCGTTATGTTGGTCTTAGGGTTCTTGACGAAGGTTGCAGTCAGTCGTTCCGGGCTCGGTTCCTGGGGGGTCGTCTTGCCGAAGAAGTTCTCTTCCTCCATGGCCGACAGACCGGTATGCGAGTCCGAGCTGCCCACCAACCCGAACTTGTAGGGATTGGTGCCGAGTTGAGCCTCGAGCTTAAGGCCGTTCTTGAACGCCGAGCGCGCATATTCGAATTCGAGCATGTCCGGCGTCTTGCGCTCGCTGGCATCGAGGTTGCCGAAGTCCCAGATCTCGAAGTTTGCGAACTCGTCATTGGGCGCGAGCGCCGGGTGCGCCTCGCCGGTGCCCTTGGTCTGGGTTGTCTCATAGAGCCGTTCCCAGCGGGCGCGTTGCTCGACATAGTCCTTGTCCACCGGCTTGCCGGTGAAGGATTCGATCATCGGGAACATGCGCCCGTTGGACAGGTTGCCGTTGTGGGCGATCGCCAGCACACTGCCACCGGTCTTGTCCTCGTAGGCCTGCATCCACTTCCACAGGTCGCGCGGATTGTCGCTGCCGAGCGGCTTCAGCGTCGTGTAGGGCAAGACCTCGTTCGCCTTGTCGGCATTGTCGCGGAAGATGACGTTGCGGTGCAGGTTGTTGCCCGCTGTGTTCGATGTCCATTCGTAGCCGATGAAGGCGGTGAAGCGGCCGGGCTCGTTATATTCCTCGGCCGCCTTGATCGTGTCCTGCCAGGCGTTCTTGTAGGGGCGGGTGTCGGGCCCGTAGATCATCGACTGCGGCAAGGTGCCCTCGCTGAACCCGACGATGATTTCCATCGCCGCCTTGCCGCCCTGACCCGACTTGATCATGTCGTACCAGGTCTTGGCCTGCGGATCGGAGATAACCTCCGGCTTGCCAGCGAAGAGGTCCGGAAACATGCCCATGTTGTCGGAGTGGTCGGAGACCACCAGGAAGTCGAGCGGGCGCGACAGCTTGGCGGGCTGGCCGCTCGACGCCATGACCTCTTCGCCGCGGGCGAAGCGATAGGCGTCGCGCGGCGTCAGCCGCGCCCCGAACGCGCCGGCGTCGAATGAGGCTCCGGTGTGAAGATGCGTGTCGCCGAACAGGGGGCGGGTCGGAAAATTGCGGCCCGCATAGGGTGAATAGAGCGGCTTGGCGGCAAAAGCCTTTTCGGCCTTGGCCGTGTCCAGCGTGCCGGTGTCGTTATGTTCCTGTGCGGCTGCCGGGAGCGCCGGGCCAAGGCTCAGAATGCTTGCAAGGATCAGTCTAGCAGACTTGTTTCTCATCGCTTTCCCCTCCGTGCGGCACGGCCGCTTCGCGAAAGACTGAGCTACTGCGCAGAAACAATCGCACGGCGCAGTCGGGATTTCCTTGACTTTGATCAAGACCGCCAAGGCGATGAGGGTAGCCTGTCCCAAATCCGGTCAGAGAGCAGGACAAGCGGGCAAAAGCTCGTCCGCCGCCATCCGACGCCAGCTAACGGTCAGTCGGCAAACTCGGCGTTGCGACTTTCCCGTTCCTCTGACTGCAGGCGATCGCCTCCGGGCAGGCGCGCGTCTCCGGCACGGCGGTGGCGCCGGAGGCGGTATCGGCCGCACCCTTCATCGTGCGGATCAAGCTGGATAACGAGGCCATTGCCGCAAAGCTGCCCGCAGGCGCGGCAGGGGATGCCGCTGTATTCACCGACCGGGTAAAGGCGGCGCATGTGATCCGCCGCGTGCTACTGCGCCAGATCGCGATCACCAACTATATCAACCCGTTCTGATGGAGCAGCGGAAGCCTGATCTGGCAGCGGAAGCAAAGGTGGCGATCAACTGCGCGCCCGCCGTTGTTAAGCCGCCTGTTGCGACGTAGCATGGCCACCCCATGCCGAGGTCCAGGTCGCAGCAGGTCATGACACTTTCTTCCATTCAACCATCGCCACAGATCCTGCTCACCAGTGCCGGGCGGGCATGGAACGTGCTTTCGGCCGACTTCATCCATATTCCGCGCGGCCGGGTGCATGTGCCGGGCAGTGACACCCATAGGCTCGGCATGCATTTCGGCCCGCCGGTTAACGCCGATTGCCAATGCGGTGGCCGGCGCATGCGGCGGGTGCAGAAGCCGGGCGATATCGACATCATCCCGGCCGGGGTCGAGGGTTCCTGGGAGGATGATGCCGACTGCCGGATCCTGCGGCTCAGTTTCTCGCGATCGCTGCTCGACCGGGTCGCGGCCGACCTCGGGCGGCATGGCGACAGGGTGGAGTTGCTGCCGCAATTGCAGCTGCGCGACACCAGGCTCGAAGCGATCGGTTGGGCGATCAAGGCGGATCTGGAGGCCGACACGCCATCCGATCCACTTTATATCGACCTGCTTGCCAATGCGCTTGCGGTGCGGCTGATCGAGACGGCGACCGGCGGGCCGCAACGGCCGGAAGGGCGGAGCGAACCGAAACTCTCGGCGCGGCAATTGCGGGTTCTGACCGAGTTCATCGAGACCCATCTGGACAAGCGGCTTCATCTTGTCGACCTCGCCGCGGTCGCGGGTTTGAGCGCCACGCGGTTGAAGACCCTGTTTCGCAACAGCACCGGCCTGCCGGTGCACCAATATGTGATCCGCCGCCGCGTCGAGCATGCCCGTGCGCTGATGACCACGACGATGATGCCGGCGAGCGAGATTGCGGTCGCCGCCGGCTTCGCCCATCAAAGCCATATGGCTTCGACGATGCGCCGGCTTCTGGGCGAGACGCCTGGCGAGATCATGCGGCGCGCGGCGGAAATCTGACCGAAGCTGCAAAATCCTGACCGAATCTGTGCGACGGCGCCCTGCGTGGTCCCTAGTCCTTGCCCGTCTTCAGCAAGGAAAGAGATCATGTTTGTTATTCTCGGGGCCGCCGGAAAGGTGGGGTTCTCAACGGCAACGGCACTGCGCGAGGCGGGCCTGCCGGTCAGGGCGGTGCTGCGCGACGCGGCCAAGGCGGACAAATTGCGGGCGATCGGTTGTGATATCGCGCTCGCCGATCTGCGGGACCCGGCAGCACTCCGCCAGGCGTTTGCGGGTGCGCAAGCCGTGCAGATCATCCTGCCGCCGCCGTTGCGCGCCGAGGACGCGAAGGGAGACATGCGCCAGATGACGGCGAACATGGCCGAGGCGATTGCGCGTGCAGGGCCGGAACGCGTGCTGGCGATCTCCGACTACGGCGCCCATGTCGACGGGGATATCGGCATGCCCACCGTGTTCCGTCGCTTCGAGGAACGCCTTCGCGCGCTCGCCATGCCCAAGGTTTTCCTGCGCTCGGCGGAGCATATGGAGGGCTGGGCCCGCAGCATCCCCACCGCGATCGCGACGGGCAGCCTGCCGAGCCTGCACCACCCGGTCGAGCGGACATTTGCCGCCGTTTCGACCGGCGATGTGGGCCGATCGGCAGCCGACCTCCTGCGCCGCCCGAGCATGGAAAAGGTCGAGCGTATCGTTCACGCCGAAGGACCGCGCCGCTATAGTGCCGCGGATGTTGCCGGCGCCCTCAGCCAGTTGCTGGGCCGCACGATCACCGCTCAGGCCGTGCCGCGCGAGCATTGGCAGGCGGCGCTTGAGCGGGCTGTGAGCGCGAGCACCGCCGGGCTCCTGGTCGATCTCTACGACGCGCACAACAAAGGCGGGCTGATCGACATCGAGCCGCAGGGCGAGGTTTGCTACGGCACCACCGAACTGGTCGAGGCTCTCCGGCCGTTCGTACCGGCATGACGGGACAGGGCGACAGGTCGAGGTTTCCGCGATAGCCTGACGGCGGGTTTTCGAATTCGAACCGGGTGGCGTCATGGATAACCGCGCAGGCGAGATGATGGTCTTTGTCCAGGTGGTCGAGGCCGGCAGTTTTTCCGAGGCGGCGCGGCAGCTCATGATGACGCCGTCGACCGTATCCAAGCTCATTCAACGGCTGGAAGCTCGGCTCGGCATCCGCCTGGTCGAGCGTTCGACGCGGCGGCTGCTTTTGACGGATGAAGGCGCGTTCTATTACGAGCGGAGCCAGAGGCTGCTTGCCGATCTCGACGAGACCGAGCAGCAGATCGCCCAAGGAGGTGCAGCACCCGAGGGGCTGATCCGGGTGAGTTCGTCCGTCAGCTTCGGCACGGCGGCGCTGGAGCCGATCCTGCCCGCTTTCTTTGAAGCCTATCCGAAGATCGTCATCGACCTCTCGCTGTCCGACGAGGTGGTCGACCTCTATCTCGAACGGACCGATGTCGCGATCCGGGTCGGGCGCCTGCCGGATTCCAATCTGGTGGCGCGCAAGATCGGCACGACAAAAAGGCGCATCGTCGCTTCACCCGCCTATCTCGCCAGGTGGGGCGTGCCGAAAACGCCGGAGGATCTGCTGAGGCATAATTGCCTGGGGTTCAATTTTCGCCGGGCAAACCCCGTCTGGCCGATGCGCGAGGGCGGGCGGATCGTCGAGCGGATGCTGAGCGGCTCGCTTCTGACCAATAACGGCGAAACCATCCGCCGCATGGCGATGGCAGGCGTCGGGATCGGGCGGATCGCCGACTATCACGTCCGCGGCCCGATCGCCCGCGGAGAGCTCGTCGAGGTGCTTGCCGACAGCGCCATTGCCGAGGCTGATGAAATTCATGCGCTCTATCGCGGTGCCCAGCATCTGCCGGCGCGCGTGCGCGCGTTCCTCGATTTTGCCGTGCCGCGCCTGCAGCGCTTTCTGGCGGAGGATCCGGTAGCGGCTGCCCCGCCCGCAAGATAGCGGGCGGGCACAGTTCACGCTCTCGCTCAGGCTATCGGCAGGGGAGCGGCGGGATTGACCAGGCCGGCTGCCCTGAGTTCGCGCCAGAAATCGGCGGGAATGACCTCGTTCAGCGCCGCGCGGTCTTCCGCAATGCGGCTCGGCTGGCTGGCGCCGGGGATGACGGCGGCGACCGCCGGGTTGGCGAGCGCGAATTGCAGACCCGCGGCCTTCATGCTGATGCCGTGGCGGTCGGCGATCGCCTTGATGCGCGCGACCTTTGCAAGGATTGCGGGCGTGGCCGGGGCATATTCGAAGTTCGGTCCGCCAACCAGGGCACCCGAGCTATAGGGGCCGCCGACGATGATGCCGAGGCCGCGTTCGGCGACAACAGGCATGACGCGCTGCAGGGCGCGGTCGTGATCGAGCAGGGTATAGCGGCCGGCAAGCAGGAAGCCGTCGGGGCGGGGGCCTTCGAGCGCGAGCAGCAGTTCGATCGGCTCGACACGGTTGACGCCGAGGCCCCAGGCCTTGATCACGCCCTCGTCGCGCAGCCGGTCAAGCGCCTTGAACGCGCCCTTGCGGGCGGTCTCGAACACATCCAGCCATTCGTCGCCGTAGAAGTCCTGGGCGACGTCGTGGACGAAGGCGATCTCGATCCGGTCGGTCTTCAGGCGCTTCAGGCTGTCTTCGATCGAGCGCAGCGTCGCGTCATAGGAATAGTCGTTGACGATCTTGTTGGGCCGGCCATAGCGGAAGACGTCGCCCTTTTCCCCGAGATCGCGGGCGCTGACATCCTCGATCTCGTCGAGGATGACCCGGCCGACCTTGGTGCTGATGACGTATTCGTCACGCGGACGGCCGGCCAGCGATTCGCCCATGCGGATTTCGGCGAGGCCGGCGCCATAGAAGGGGGCGTTGTCGAAATAGCGGATGCCGTCGTCCCAGGCGGCCTCCACGGTGCCGAGCGCCTCTTGTTCCGGGATATCGCGGAACATGTTGCCGAGCGGTGCGGCGCCGAAGCCGAGCGTGCCGGGAAGAATGTCCTTGAGTGCCATTTCACTGTCCTTTGCTGATCAATGGGGCAGGCCCTGCCTGCGTCGGGGATGCTTCAGCGATGATCGCTGCGGCGCATTGCCGTTGGACAGAGAAATAGGTCAACCCGTGGAGGGCCGGTAGCGGGGCGGGCTTCGCAACATATGGGAACCGAATTCACAGATGCCGAGACGGTCGATCTCCAGGGGGTGGCGGCATGGCGCTCGCAATCTTGCGCCGCAGGGTCGATGCCGAATGGGACCGCCCGGCCAACGCTCCAGGCGCAGGGTGGGGGCGATCCGTTTGGCCGCGCAGGGTGCGCTCTCTTGTCAGCCTGATGCAGCGCGCCATCTCCATGAGACGAACGGCTGTAAGCCGGCCGGGCAAAGCTCCGGCGGGAAATAGGGCAAAAAAACTGCTTGGGAGGTTCACAGGGGGAGAGGCCGAAACCTCGTGAGGGAGCACAGACCTTCACGCTGTCACGGTGCTTGAAAAGCGCCAGTATCGTCCGTCCATGAACGCCTGACGAGGTTCACCGTCCGGGCCGGCCCCCCGTTCTCAGCCGGGGGCGGGGCCTGAGATAGCGGGCCGCCGGGGTGGGGGCGAAGATCGCCCCAACCGTCGACGGAAAGCCCCGCAATGCATTTTACCAGTTGTTGTAGCCACGAACCGGGCAGTTGGGCTGAAGGCCGAAGACGATCGTGCGACGGTGCGACCCTCTAATTTCGATCCACTGATTGGTGGTTCGACCGACTCTGGCGCCCTGCAAGCCCTCGGCCCGCGCTATCGCCAAAGCGCGTTGCGGGGTACAAATGCGGCGCTGGGCGCGGCGATCGCGATACTGGCGGTCGCGATAGTAGCGGTCGCGATAATAGTCGTCGCCGTAGTCCTCGTCGTCGTAATAGCGTCGGCCATCGTCATATCTTGGCCCACCGCCATCGAGATAGAGCTCTACGCCTTGGGCCAGTGCTGTGCCCGGCGTCAGTGCTGCGCCCGGTATCAGCGACGCGAGCAGCAGGCTGATTGAAATGATCTTCTTCATGTATGTTACCTCCTAAACGTCGGTCCCATTTAGCGCTCGTAATTATGAACGCAGCCAGAACGGAATTGTTCAGGCAACGAAAGACGCGACGCCCGCGTCGATCGCTGGGATGCTTGCATCGCTATACGTGAGTCCCGCTAAAACGAGCATGTTTTTGCGTGATTCATGTTTGCCTGTGGCGGCATCAGCCGCCTTGGGACATTGAACCTAACGCGCGCGAGTTTTACGACCGGTCTTTTACCTTTCCCACACGCAGTGATATGCGTATATTAGACCGTTCTAATTCGGAGAGAATTCAACGATCTGCAGTAGAGGTGTTCGCCATGACCATTGGCCAGAGCATGCTTGCGGGTGCAGCCTTCTTCGCGCTTGGTTTTACGTCCGCATGGGCACAGCAGGTTTCAGGGACGCTCGGCGCACCCGGAGCGACCACGACAATTACGGGTAAGCAGCTTCCGTCGCCAAGTCCGGCTTTTGGCGGCGTGATCAAGGAAAAAGCCTCGGAATCGACGCCCTGGTGGACGCCGCGTGTCGTGCCTCCGAAAGGCGCTCCCAATGTGCTGCTCATCATGACGGACGACCAAGGCTTCGGCGCGCCGAGCACCTTCGGCGGGGTCATTCCGACACCGGCGATGGACCGCATCGCCAAAGAGGGGTTGCGCTTCACGAACTTCCACTCGACATCGCTTTGCTCGCCGTCCCGTGCGGCGCTGATCACCGGGCGCAATCACCATTCCGTCGGTTTCGGCGTGGTCGGCGAAATCGCTACCGGGTATCCCGGTTACGATTCAATCATTCCCATCGAGAAAGGAACGATCGGCACGATCCTCAAGGAAAATGGCTACGCCACCTCATGGTTCGGCAAGAACCACAACACGCCGTCCTATCAATCGAGCCAGGCGGGGCCCTTCAACCAGTGGCCGACGGGCATGGGTTTCGATTATTTCTACGGCTTCGTCGGCGGCGATGCCAGCCAGTGGCAACCGAACCTGTTCCGCAACACGACTGCCATCTATCCGTTTGAAGGCAATCCCAAATGGAACCTGGAAACGGCCATGGCCGACGACGCGATCCAGCACATCAAGCAACTGAGCGAGATCGCCCCCGGCAAGCCCTGGCTCGTATATTACGTGCCTGGCGCCACCCATGCGCCGCACCACCCGACGCCCGAATGGATCAAGAAGATCAGCGACATGCACCTCTTCGACGAGGGCTGGAACAAGGTTCGCGAGACGATCTTCGCCAATCAGAAGCGGCTCGGCATCATGCCTGAGAACGCGAAGCTCACGCCTTGGCCCGACAGTTTACCGCAATGGGATTCGCTCAGTTTCGAGCAGAAGAAACTGTTCATCAGGCAGGCCGATGTGTACGGCGCCTACCTTGCCTATGCTGACAACGAGATCGGGCGGGTCATCCAGGCGGTGGAAGACCTCGGAGAGCTCGACAACACCCTGATCATCTACATCGGCGGCGACAACGGAGCGAGCGCCGAGGGCATGCTCAACGGCACACCGAATGAGTTCACCACATTCAACGGTGTCGAAGTTCCGGTTAAGGACCAGTTTCTCTGGTATCCGTTCTGGGGTTCGGAGCGGACATTCCCGCATTTCGCAGCCGGCTGGGCCTGGGCAATGGGGACACCGTTCAAGTGGGTAAAGCAGGTGCCGTCGCATTTCGGCGGGACGGCGCAGGGCATGGCCATGTCCTGGCCCGGCCATATCAACGACGCGGGCGGGATCCGCGCGCAGTTCCACCACTTCATCGACATCGTGCCGACGATCCTGGAGGCGGCAGGCATCCCGCAACCGGAGACGATCAACGGCATCAAGCAGGAGCCGATCGAAGGCGTCAGCTTGGCCTACACATGGGATAAGGCGAATGCCACTGCCCCGACGCAACACCAGACGCAGTACTTCGAGATGCTGGGAAACCGCGCGATCTACCACGAGGGATGGGTCGCCGCGACGACGCCCGCAACACTGCCGTGGGAACTCAGCACCAAGACGCCACCCGACGTGATCACCGGCTACAATTGGGAACTCTACAACGTCGACGAAGACCCGACGCAGTTCACCGATCTTGCCGCCAAAATGCCTGACAAGCTCAAGGAGTTGCAGGACCTCTTCTACGCCGAAGCGAAGAAGTACAACGTGCTGCCGCTCGACAATTCGACGCTCGCACGCTGGAACGCCCCTCGACCCAACCTGACGGCCGGCCGGACGGAATTCACCTATCAGGGAGAATTGAGCGGTGTGCCGGGCAGTGCTGCGCCCAGCACCTTGAACAAGTCCTATACGATTACTGCCGACGTCGAGATACCGGACGGCGGTGCGCAAGGCATGATCGTCACCGAAGGCGGCCGCTTTGGCGGTTACGGCCTCTTCCTCAGCCAGGGAGACTTCGGTGTCGGCAGTGGGAAGGTCGTGTTCCTCTACAATCTCCTCGACCTCAAGCGCACCATGTGGGAGGGACCGGAACTCGAACCCGGCAAACACACGATCGTCTTCGACTTCAAGTCGGATGGAAAGGGACTTGGCGCCGGCGGCACGGGCGTTCTGTCGGTGGACGGCCAGGAAGTCGCCACGAACAGCATCGACCACGGCATCCCGGTTACCTTCCCCGAGGATGAGACCTTTGACGTCGGTCTCGACACACGCACCGGCGTTGCCTTGCTGGAATACCGCTACGACACGCCCTTCCGCTTCACGGGCAAGATCGACAAGCTGACTTTTGAACTGAAGCCAAACGCAACGCCCTAGAGCGCCGTGCGTTCAAGTGAACGCACAAAGGACGCTCTAGCACTTTGAATCTAGAGCATCTTTCCGCTTCCAGTGATTCCACTTGAGAGCGGGATGCTCTAGCGCCGGTGCATCGCAAGGCTTGGACATAAACGGCTACAGCGCCGCGCGTCTTATTAGACGCGCAAAGGTCGCTGTAGCACTTTGATTTTCTGCATGTCTTTGTCCTTAAATCGAGGTCGATTTAAGGAGACATGCAGTAGCAGAGGTGCGTTCCTATGATACGCGTGCTTGATCTCGCCGCCTTCGCGGAGATGGCAACAGGGCTCGCGCTGGTGGCGGTGCCTTCGTTCGTGGGGCAGGTATTGCTTGGCGAGGTGCTGACCGGGCCCGCTATCCCGACGGCCCGGGTGGCCGGTATTGCCCTGATCGCACTCGGCGTTGCCTGCTGGAGGAACTCAGGGCTCCTCGGCATGCTGATCTACAGTGCGGCAGTCACGCTCTATCTGGCCTATTTCGGACTGACTGGCTCCGCGGGCTTCCTTCTGTGGCCCGCGGTCGCAGTTCATGCGGTGCTGTCGGTCTTGCTCTGGCGCAGTCGCAACTAACCCAACGTCACCTAGAGTGCCGTGCGTTCAACTGGACGCGCAAAGGACGCCATAGCATTTTGATTCTAAAGCATCTTTCGCCTCCAGTGCTTCCACGTGAGGGGCGGGATGCTCTAGGCCGTGAACCCATAAATCAACCGGGCGGAAGACTTGCCGGCGTCCGCTATGCACCGAAAGCGACCAACGTTTGCAGCGCAGCTAAAAGAAGCAGTGGGCCACAAGCAGAAGTTAACTCAACTTGCTCGTAAGGGGCGCACATACTGCTCCGGCAGCCCCGCCTTCCGCAGGGCATCAATCAAGTGTTGCTGAGCTTCAGGGCGTGCGTAGTGCAGTACCTGGATCACATTCCGAAGCGATAAATCCGGTTTCACCAGCTTCACCTTGGCGATCACCTCACTTGCACCAGTTAAGTCGCCTAATTGCGCGCGCGCGGCGGCTAGGTACAAGAGGCCACTGGAGCGTTGTACAGGGACACTCTCGAGCGCTTCGACTGCGTCAGCATATCGAGCGAGGTCAAAGAGCGTCAGGCCGCGAACCGCTGCAAACCAATCGGGCACGAAGGGACCCAAGCCTATGGCGGCATCGATTGTGGCCAACGCATCGGCCGGCCTGCCACTGGCGCGCTGCCAGTTCGCGTAGTCGCCCTTAATCTGTATATCGGCCGGATTGAGGGTCAGCGCCCTGTCAAAATGGAAGCGTGAACGGTCATGGTCGCCTGTCCAAAGGTAGTAGAGCGCTCTTGCCCAATGAGACGTGGCGTCGTTGGCATCTAGTTCCAGCGCTTGTTTCGAAGCGCTCTCAGCCTTGGCCATCTGATCGTCATCGAGCACAATGATATTGCTGATGGTAAGAGCTATCGCCAGCCAGGCATGCGCAAGTGCAAAATGCGGATCGACGGCAATTGCCCGCTCAAGTAGGGGTACGGCTTCGGCATCACGCTGATGGTCACATAGATTGCGGCCTTGCAACAGACAGTCATAAGCCGACCAGCTAGTAGTTGGTTTTGCACGGGCTTTTGCTGCTTCTGCAGCGTACATACGGCCCTCCAGCATTGTTACGATTGCGGCCACAACAAGGTCCTGGACAGCGAAGATATCCTGCGCATCGCGATCGTAGCGGTCGGCCCAGACGTGAGTGCCGGTTATGGCATCGACCAACTGGGCTGTGATGCGTATTCGGTCGCCCAATTTGCGTAGACTACCCTCAACTACATAGGCAACGCCCAGTTCCCGCGCTACTTCGATATGACTTTTTCCTTTGTTGGCAAAATGAAACGACGCGTGGCGAGCTACTACGGATAGGCCGTGAAAGCGGGCGAGTTCGGTAATGATATCCTCGGTGATCCCATCGGAAATGTACTGTTGCCCGGGATCACCACTCATGTTGGTAAATGGCAGTACTGCTATGGACGGTTTGATTCGTTCTACCGCTGTTGGTCGCACCGATGTTCCTGAGGGAGCTCCCAGACTATAGAGCCGGACCGGCTGGGCGATATTCTTGAGTTGCTGCTCACCCATGTCTTCAAACGAGAGATCAAGGCGACTTCCTACGTTGTCATGAACCATGCCGGTGACTGCAATGCCGCCCGCCGGGGCAAGTCCCTCGATCCGCGCAGCGACGTTCACGCCTTCACCGAAAACATCGCCATCCTCAGCAATCACATCCCCCAAGTTGACGCCAATGCGGAGTTGGATGGCTCGGTCCTCTGACAGCTCTGCGTTCCGTGCTGCCATATCCTTCTGCAATGCGACTGCGCAGGCCACGGCCTTCACGACGCTGGGGAATTCCGCGAGAAAGCCATCCCCCATAGACTTAAACAGCCGACCTTGGTGCTCGGCGATCCTGGTTTCGATCACTTCGGCGCGGAGTTCCGCACGACCGCCAAGGTGCCGTCCTCGTCCACGCCCATGAGGCGACTGTAACCGACTACATCGGCGGCAAGGATGGCAGCCAGACGGCGCTGAACGGACTTGTCCACCACTCGATAGTGTCCCTGTTGGTCACCTGGGCTCCCTTGCAGAGCCTGGTTGATGACAGGATAGCATACATAGCCGCGCCTGGCCGCAACCAGTTGTCCCAGAGCGAAGTCAGGCTGCTACGCGTCAGGTCTGCTAGGAGTCATTCGCGACGAGCGGCGATCGATTTTTCTTTCGTACCTGTCGGCGCGCGGCGCCTTCGTTCGTCTTCATGACGTGCACCAACGGAGAGCCACCGCATGAAGCTCTACTTCAGCCGCAATCCCAATCCTCGCCTGGCGGTTGCTGTCGCGCGGTATCTGCAAGCCGAGGTCGTGTTTGAATTTGCCGAACCCATGGCGCCGGGGCAGACCGAACGCTTCCGGTCGCTCAATCCGAACCTGCTGCTGCCGATCCTGGAGCGCACCGGCCGGTCGCTCTGGGAGGCGGATGCGATCGCCTGTTATCTTTCCCGCCATACCGGTTCCAATTTCTGGCGGACGGATGACGACGAGCCGGAGATGATCCGCTGGATCAGCTGGGGGAAAGAGAACTTCGTCAAAGCCTGCGACATGGTGCATTGGGAGCGCGGCACCAAGCTGCGCTACGGCATCGGCCCCTGCGAGGAAGCGATGGTGGAGGAGGGGCTGCGGGAGTTTCATAGGGCTGCCGGAATCATCGAGGCGGAGCTCTCCGAGCGCGCTTGGCTGGTCGGTGACGCGGTCTCGTTTGCCGATTTTCGCATGGCGACATTCCTGCCTTACAACGATGCCGCGCGGCTGCCGATCGGGGACTATCCGGCGCTCAAGCGCTGGGTGGAGCAGCTCGAAGAGATCGAGGCATGGCGCGATCCGTTCCGCGGGCTGGTCGCGCCGGAGCTGCCGCCGATACCGGGTTGAGCGGGCGTTTGCACATCGTCGAGCCCTGTTGCATGATGGCGCACAAAGGGCTCCAGCCGCCTCCCGCCAAGCGCCGCTGTCGGCAGCCGCGCCGGCGTCTGCGGAGCGGGGCAAGGATCAATTGGCCGCCGTACCCATTCCCGCCCAATATCCGAAAGGTGTTTCGCTTTTTTTGGGAAGGCGAGATTTGCCATCTTTCAGCTACCTTTTGGTTGTCCCGCGGGAGACGGGGCAATCACAATGGTATGGAGGAGATACCCTTGGCAAGTATTGCAGAGGAAAGTGTACTACCGGAGAATCCCGAAGACGAACGGCTGAGCATCGGCGCCAACCTCGCCTATGGTCTGCAGCACGTTTTGACCATGTATGGCGGCATCGTTGCTGTCCCCTTGATCCTTGGCCAGGCGGCGGGCTTGAATTCCGCCGATGTCGGCCTGCTCGTCACCGCATCGCTCTTTGCTGGCGGTCTCGCAACCATCCTGCAGACGATCGGCCTGCCTTTCTTCGGCAGCCGCCTGCCGCTGGTGCAGGGCGTTTCGTTCTCGGGCGTCGCGACGATGATCGCGATTTCAGGCAATGGCGGCATTCCGGCCATTCTCGGCGCCGTCATCGCGGCCTCGCTGATCGGTCTTCTGATCACGCCGATATTCTCGCGCGTCACGCGCTTCTTTCCGTCGCTCGTTACCGGCATCGTCATCACCACCATCGGCCTTACGCTGATGCCGGTGGCAGCGTTCTGGGCCATGGGCGGCAACAAGGCGGCGCCGGACTTCGGCAGCACGGCCAACATACAGCTTGCGGCGGTGACGCTCGTCATCGTCTTGCTGCTCAGCAAGCTCGGCAGTGCTTCGATTTCCAGGCTTTCGATCCTGCTTTCGATCGTGATCGGCACGGGCATCGCCTATGTGGCCGGCATGACCGACTTTTCGCAGGTGGCAAACGGCCCGGTCTTCGCGCTGCCTAAGATTTTCCACTTCGGTTATCCGACCTTCGAACTGGCGGCGATCATCTCCATGCTGATCGTCATCATGGTGACGCTGGTCGAAACCTCGGCGGACATTCTCGCCGTCGGCGAGATCGTCGAGACCAAGGTGGACTCGCGCCGGCTCGGCGACGGCCTGCGCGCCGACATGCTGTCGAGCATCCTGGCACCTGTCGTCGGCTCCTTCACCCAGAGCGCTTTTGCCCAGAATGTGGGTCTCGTGGCGGTCACCGGCGTCAAGAGCCGATATGTGGTGGCAACGGGCGGAATGTTCCTGGTGACGCTCGGCCTGTTGCCGATCATGGGGCGCGTCGTTGCTTCCGTCCCGACCTCCGTTCTCGGTGGCGCCGGCCTCGTGCTCTTCGGCACGGTCGCGGCTAGCGGCATCCGCACGCTGTCCAAGGTCGAGTACAACAACAACATGAACCTGGTGATCGTCGCCACCTCGATCGGCTTCGGCATGATCCCGATCGCGGCCCCCGGCTTCTACGAGCATTTCCCGACCTGGGTCGCGACGATCTTCCATTCGGGCATCTCGTCGGCCGCCGTGATGGCGATCCTGCTCAACCTCTTGTTCAACCACTTCACGGCAGGCAATTCCGACCAGCAGTCGGTCTTCGCCGCGGCAACGGAGCGCACGATCCGCTACCAGGACATCGCCCGCCTGCATGACGGCGACTACTTCCTCAACGGCAAGCTCTACGATGCCAAGGGCGCGGAAGTGCCGCTGATTGCGGCGGAGGCGCACTGAACCGGCCCGATCTTTGGAACACGCAATCCCGGGCAAAAGTCGCTTCAGACTTTTCCTGGGATTGCTTTGAAACCCGCCATTCCGGGCAGGAAGCCGTTTCCTGTTTTTCCTGGCGTTGCTCTCAAAACCCAACAAAAGGACACTGGGAATGACACAACAGACGGACAATTACGAACTCCTCGACGCGCTGCTTGGCACGATGGAGCGCGGCATCATTCCGGCAACGGAAGCCGGTGTTGCCGCCGGCAACAAGATCTTCGGCGCGGCACTCATGCGCAAGTCCGACCTTTCGACCGTGCTCGTCGAGACCAACAACGAAACGGAAAACCCGCTCTGGCACGGCGAAGTGCACACGCTGAAGCGCTTCTACGAGATCGAGGGCACTGAGCGCCCGGACTCCCGCGATCTCATCTTCCTCTCCACGCATGAGCCCTGCTCGATGTGTCTGTCGGCGATCACCTGGGCGGGCTTCGACAATTTCTACTACTTCTTCAGCCACGAGGATTCCCGGGACAGCTTCTCCATTCCGCACGACCTGAAAATCCTGAAGGAGGTCTTCACGCTGGAGCCCGGCGGCTACAACCGCACGAACGCGTTTTGGAAGGGCCAGTCGATCCACGCGCTGATCGACGGCCTGCCCGAGCCGCAGCGCAAGGATTTGAAGGCTCGCGCAGACGCGATCCGCGCGAAGTACGACGAACTCTCCTCCACCTACCAGGACAGCAAGGACGGCAACGCCATCCCGCTGAACTGAAAACTGGCCGGAGCTCTTCGTGGTGTTTGCGATTCAGCGAAGTGATTCAACTCACTGAAGCATCACAGTTTCCTCAAATGCCGCGCCAATGGTCGACAGGGCGCGGCATATCTCGTTTCGGACCGAGGGTGTTCGCGGCAAAGCTCGGGCATTGCCAAAGTCTAAGTGGAAGCGGTAGCCAATAGCTACTTGAGGCAGGCATCAGCCGCGACATTCGCGGCTGATGCGAGAAGATAAAGTCCTTCCTGTCCCGCGATGAGCAAACCTCTTTGATCGGGCATTACGCCCAGACCCGTTGTCAAGCGACTTGCAAGCCCCTTGCTCCGAGGCACGGTCTTCCAGGTACCTTCTATGTCCAGCACGTAAATACCGGCCAACGAAAACACGATCAGATTTTGCTGACGTGGATACGCATCGACGCCAGCGATCGGAAAGCTCGCGGCATCGAACGGCAGCGCAATTGGCGTTCTGGTTCCATCCTCTTCGTGCCAGAGCCCGGAGGATAGCCAGAAAAATGTGCGCCCCCATATTTTCGGACCGGAGATCATCTCCGGAATGGCCGCCGGGGGCGGACGTTGTCGAATGAGATGCGCATCCTTCACTTCAGAAAACCTGCCGGAGGCGTCGACGCTTGGAGGCGAGACCGTAAGCTCGTTCCAGTACGTCTTGATATATATTTGTCCTTCCTGGGTGAGGTGCGTCTTCACGACGAAGTCCCCGTCTTCCAAGGTGGCCAGCAGGGCCGTCTCGCCGCTATCGTCGCGCAGATAGACTTTTTTCGACGGGTTCAAGATCAGAGCATTCAGCTCAGGTAAGTCGAAGACGGTTCCCGGATCTCCCTTGGCCTGGAGGGGCAGGCTCTCCAGGTTGAACCGCTGGTCGAGCAGGTAGAGCCCACTCGGGTCGGACAGAGCAAACCCCTTGAAGCGCGGCACGTATGTGATGTCGTGCGGAGACCGGAGAGGGCTATCATTAGCTTCGTAGAGAAGCGTGAATGCGGTCTCTCCGCGGCGGGCTACGAACACCCCCTTGCTTGGGCTAGTTCCGATAACATTTCCACGTTCCGGATCAGACGCGAACCCATCCTGAATCAGGTTCTGCGGGAACTTGCCGCCGAAGAGCACAAACCGGTTGCTATCATCGATCGTCCACACACCTGCGCGATTGTGCGGGTAGATGATCGGCCTCGGGATGTCATCGAAGGCGACAAATTTGGCCACCATCCGCCAGGACGCCCCAAAATCCTCTTGCGTGGGCTGTCCGCCCTTGACCGGAACCAGACACAACTCTTCGAATTGCCGCTCGGCTGCCAAAGCGGACTGCAACAAGGGACATGAAAGGAACCACGTTGAAAGAACGGATGTTGCCAGGAGTATTCGGAGCATTTGTCACCTCTTCGGCGATGAATACATCCGGAAGCTTAACGATTGGAAGTCACGTGCGTGTTGATCGTGCAACCCAGGCAAAGCGATGCGGCGCCCTTGAGGAAAGTGACGGCGTCACGGACTAAGGCTTTTAGGGGCATTCCAGACAGACTCGACTTCAGCGCCTGCGGTTGCGCCGGAATTTGATGAACTCCTGCTCTTCATCCAAAAATTGCGCATTCCCGCCGGTTGGTCGTGGTGGTAGGTTTCCCGAAATACAGTCGCGTTTCGGGGGAGCTGCGTGAACTGGTCCAGACCCCTCAAAGTGCATCTCAGTGTCCTTGTCGTGGCCCTGCTTCTGTGCACGGCGACGCCGATCATCTGGATGGCGTTCAGCCAGGGCAGGGAGGCGGCCGTTCTCTCGGGCGCCAGGCACATGCGCGAGATGAGCTTTCGACTGATCGAAGGCTATCGAAATGCGCTGGAAGGGGGCCATGAGGCCGTCGGACTGGCGTCCGCGGTGCCGCAGCTCATTCCCACGCTGCCTCTGGGCCTGGAGGCAAAACAGCAGTTCTTCCTGGAGGTGCTTCGAAGCGTGTCCAACGCGACGAGCATCTATGCCGGCTATCCCGATGGTTCGTACCTGCAGCTGATCAACACCGAAAGGGACTATGTTCGCCAGAGCCTGGCAGCGCCTGAGGGTGCAGCCTTCGCCATCAGGACAATCGCGCCGGGACAGCAGGGTTGGGGGGCGATATCGACCCTTCGGTTTCTCGACCGCCAGACAAGGCCGATCGGGGAGGCGAAGTCCGAGCCGACATCCTTCGATCCGCGGCAGCGCCCCTGGTATCAATCCGCCGTTTCAAGCGGTGCGGCGGTTTCCGTCGGGCCATTCGTCGCGGGAACGCTCCGGGTTCCGACGCTCGCTTTGGCCGCGCCGATGAAGGAGGACCACCGGGTCGTCGTTGGCGTCAACATTCACCTTCAGACCGTCAGCCGGCTGCTCGATCCGCGGGAGATCTCGCCACGCGCCCGCTCCTTCATCATCGGCGACGGCGACACGATCGTCGCCCATTCCGACCCGGCGATCATGGGCAGGATCTTGGGAACCTGGTCGGGCGGGCGCGCCGTCGACATGGGCAGTCTCGATATGAGCGTGGCGGCCGTGGCGCGACTGCGCAAGGATCCGCGTTATGCCAATGGCGGCCTTGCCGAGATCGATCTTGACGGCGAGCGCTATCTTGCGCAGGTCGCCCCGGTCAGCGTTGACGGCCTGTTCAGGGGGAGTTCGGTCGCCATCGTCGTGCCGCTTGACGATCTCGTTGCGCAGGCCAACCGGTTGCTGGTGCGCAACCTGTTGATTGCCGCCGGCCTTCTGGTGGCCGGCGTGTTCGGATCGCTGATGCTGTCGCGGGTGATCAGCCAGAAGCTTTACCGGCTCGCCGACGAGGCGCGCCGGATCGGCGATCTGAATTTCACCGGCAAGGGCGTGGCGCATTCGTGGATCACGGAGATCAACACGCTCGGGGGCGCGCTTGCTGCCAGCCGCCGTGCCATCCTGCAGTTTGCGCTCTACGTGCCGCGCGAGGTGGTGCGGCGGATCATCGACCCTCAGGGCGGGGCGGTGGTCAAGGGCAGGCGGCAGGAGGTGACGGCACTCTTCACCGACATTCGCGACTTCACCACCATTTCCGAGCAGCATTCGCCGGAGGATGTGGTCGACATTCTCTCGGCCTATTTCGAGCTCCTGAACGGCATCGCCGAAGAGCATGGCGGGACCGTGGTGCAATATCTCGGCGATTCCATCTTCGTCGTGTGGAATGCGCCCGTCGAGGATATCAGGCACGCCGAACACGGCTGTCGTTGCGCGCTGGCGATGAAGGCGGCGGTCGAGGGCCTGAATGCGGCCAACCGCCAGGCGGGCCGGCCCGAATTGTTCACACGCTTCGGTTTGCACACCGGTCCGGCCGTCGTCGGCAGCATCGGGGCGGCCTCGCGCCAGCAATACACGGCCATGGGCGACACCATCAACGTCGCCTCCAGGCTCGAAGGGTTGAACAAGGAGTTCAATACGTCGATCCTGGTGAGCGTCGCCGTGCACGACGCGGTCGCCCGCAGCTTTGTTTTCCGCGAAATCGGGCTGGTGCAGGTCAAGGGACGTGCTGCGAAGATCGACCTTTGGGAACTGGTGGGAGAGCGCGGAGGGTAGGGTCGCGCCGCTTGGCTCAACGTTCGGCAAGCAGGCCCGAGGCCAGGGACTGGAAGGCATCGATCGCTTTCGGCAGCACGTCCTTCGGATCGTCGCTGGCGGCGACCCAGAGGGCGGCGTTGAGTGCGGCACCGCTCAAGAGCCTCGCTGCGGCTTCCGGATCAACCGGCTTCAGCACGCCTTTCTCCAGCAGCTGCTCGACCGAGCGCTGTGTCGCCTGCAGGCAGCTGTTCTGGCTCGGCCATTTCGAGGGATCGCCGAGCACGGCCGGTCCATCGAGCAGCACGATGCGCTGGACCTCCGGGTCGAGCGCCATCTCGATGTAGGCGGCACCTTCGGCCAGCATGGACTGCCAGGCGTCGTCGCTTTCGCCGCCGATCTCCTTGGCGCGCGCGGCCATCTCGCCGTCGATCTCATTGACGACGGCGGCGAGCAGCCCGCGCTTGTCGCCGAAATTATGGTAGAGCGCGCCGCGCGTCAGGCCGACATCGGCGGTGAGCTCGTCCATGGAAGCGGCGGCGTAACCCTTTTCGGCGAAGGCCTTTCGCCCCGCCGCGATCAGCTTCACGCGGTTTTCTTCCATCGTCTCCTGGCGCGTTCTGGCCATGTTGCCCTCAATTTCATATACGGTGCGTATATGAAATTGACATACGCGCCGTATTTGGTTAGTTCATATACGTGGCGTATATCAAATGAAGCAGGTTTTGTGAAGTTCTGCCTGATCGGGCAGCGCTCGCCCGTTTCGGCGCCCTGGATTCAGGAAAAGGACCAGACAGATGACACGCGATGCAATCTTTCCCGCAAACAGGCATGCGCTTTACGAGGCCCACGGCTATTCGGCCGCGATCCGCTCTCAGGATCTGCTGTTCGTTTCCGGCCAGGTCGGCAGCCGCGAGGACGGATCGCCCGAGCCGGATTTCGCCCGCCAAGTCGAACGCGCCTTCGGCAATCTCGAGGCGACCCTGAAGGCGGCCGGCTGCACCTTTGACGACATCGTCGATGTCACCACCTTCCACACCGACCCGGAAAACCAGTTCGAGACGATCATGGCCATCAAGAACCGGATCTTCACCGAAAAGCCCTATCCGAACTGGACCGCCATCGGCGTCAACTGGCTTGCCGGCTTTGATTTCGAGATCAAGGTGATTGCGCGGATTCCGGAGAGTGCTGGAGTTGGGCGCGAGCGGGCGGCCTGACACCGCCGGTAGACCGCTGACAAAGCCGAAATGCTTTTTGGCGAGGGTTGTCCCATTCTCCCTCATCCTCGCCCCTGTGGCGGGGATCCAGCGGCCCGACGTCGGTCGGGTCAAAAGAACCTTTCAGCCCAAGGACTTGGGCTGGTCCGCAGTTCCATTGGAACTGCTAGAGATTCCTGTGACGAGCACAGGAATGACGGAGATTTTGGCTGACGCACCGGCTTCTCCCGCAAGCTTACAATGATCAAACATAGTTTTGTCAGCAGTCTGTCGGGTGGCTTAGTGCCGCCCGGAACAGTAACGCCGGATAATGCCCACGCCTAATGCAGATGCACCAGCTTGTCCGGGTTGCGCACCACATAGATCGCCACCACCTTGCCGTCCTCGATCTCAAGCGCGGTCGTCTGCAACTCGCCGTCGGCTTCCCTGGTGACGAAGCCGGGGAGACCGTTGATGAAGCCGGTGCGCACCAGCGTGGAGCCGTGTTTGGCAAAGAGGGCGGCCAGTTGCTGGTGCACCTTCATGACGGCATCGAAGCCGAGGATTGGCCGCATCGCCGCCGGGCGTTTGCCGCCGCCGTCGGAATGGACGCTGACATCGGCCGCCAGCATCGCGCCGAGCGTCTTCATGTCGCCGTTTCGGGAAGCCGCGAAGAAGGCATTGGCCAGTTCGAGCCCGCGCTGTTGTTCGATCTGGAAGCGCGGTCGTTCCTCGCGCACATGGGTCCGGGCGCGGGCGGCGAGCTGGCGGCAGGCGGCGGCATCGCGCTCGATCGTCGTTGCGACCTCCTCGAAGCTCAGGCCGAAGACGTCGTGCAGCAGGAAGGCGGCGCGCTCCAGCGGTGACAGCCGCTCCAGAGCGAGCATCAGGGGGAGGGTAACATCGTCCTCCGGCTCCTCTTCGACCACGGGATCGGGAAGCCAGGGGCCGACATAGGTTTCGCGTTTGAGCCGCGCGGATTTCAATTGGTCGAGGCAGAGCCTGGTCACGGTGCGGCGCAGGAATGCTTCGGGTTCGCGCACGGCCGTGCGGTCGGCCCCCATCCAGCGGATGAAGGCCTCCTGCACCATGTCCTCCGCATCGGCGACCGAGCCGAGCATGCGGTAGGCGACGCGGATCAGCTTCGGACGCAGCGGGTCGAAAACCGCCGCTGCGTCCTCTTGGGGGGTGCCCGCCATCAGGCGGCCTTCCCGGCTGCGGCCTTTGCCTCTGCCGGATCGACCCAGAGGCCAAAGCCGACGGCGAGACGGTTCCAGCCGTTGATGACGTTGATCATCAGCGTGAGCTTCACCTGTTCCTCCTCGGTGAACTGTTGCTTCAGCGCTTCGTAGGCCTGTTCATGGGTGTGGCCTTCCGAAAGCCGCGTCAGCGCTTCGGTCCAGCCTAGCGCGGCGCGCTCGCGATCGGAATAGCAGGGCGCCTCGCGCCAGGCCGAAAGCAGGTAGATGCGCTGCTCGGTTTCGCCCTTCGCGCGTGCTTCCTGGGTGTGCATGTTGATGCAGTTGGCGCAGCCGTTGATCTGCGACGCACGGATCTTGACGAGCTCGATGATGGTCTGGTCGAGGCTCGCGGCAACGGCGACGGAGGTGCCCATCCAGTTCTTCATCAGTTGCGGTGCGGCGGCGAAAAGGTCGATCTTGGCAGTCATGGTTCCGTTTCCTTTCGTTGGTTCCGATACCATGACGAGCGAGCTACGGCCGGTGTGACATCGGCGCGAAATTTTTTACGGAATCTTTTGCGGCGGGCTCGTCGGCAGCTTGGGTGATGCAACATTTGAAGGCATCCTTCCCCCTCCGATCACGCCCTGGCCACCCGCGATCCACGCGGTCGGCGGCGCCTATTCGGCGGAAGGTTGGCTGCGGCGTTCCAATATGGACTGAAACAGATCGGCCTGGCGCTCGGTGGCGAGGCGAATTTTCTTGAGCTGTCCGAGCAACGAGCCGAAGGCCGCAAGCGCGACGCCTGCGCCGATGCTAGGCGATGCCGACTGCAGGGCAAGGAGAATGCCCATCCAGCCGAAAGACGGCACGGTTGCTTGTAGCGCGAACGCCAGCGATACGACGATGACCACTGCTCCGGCAATTTTCAGAAAAGCGTCCATGGTAGTTCCTCCGCTCGCATTCCGTGCAAGCTTTCCCGGTCTGCACGTCTTGTCAAGGGAGCGTGCGTTCTCCCGGTGAGGGAGCGAGACAGGGCGCTTGCCGTTCTACAGCGCCGCGCGTCTTTTAAGACGCGCAAAGGTCGCTGTAGCACTTTGATTTGCTGCATGTCTTTGTCCTTAAATCGAGCTCGCTTTAAGGAGACATGCAGTAGCTGTCACACCCCTGTAAAACGTCCTCTCTATCCCTCGGCGCCAGTTTCAACACGAGGGTATATCCATGAAATCCTTTGTTTCCGCCATTGCCGGCGCTCTCGTCGCGGGCCTGCTTTCGACCGCGGCCTACGCCGAAAGCCTGGTGCTCTATACCAGCCAGCCGAACGAGGACGCGCAGGCGACCGTCGATGCCTTCCAGGCGGCCAATCCCGGTATCGAGGTCGAATGGGTGCGCGAGGGCACGACGAAGATCATGGCCAAGCTGATGGCCGAGATCGAAGCCGGCAATCCGGTCGCCGACGTGTTGCTCATCGCCGACACCGTGACGATGCAGCGGCTGAAGGAAGCCGGGCATCTGGCCGACTACAAGTCGCCTGAGGCCGCCAACTACGACGCTTCGCTCTATGACGCCGACGGCGCCTACTATTCGACCAAGATGATCACGACCGGCATCGTCTACAACACCTCGGCCGCGATGAAGCCTGCCGGCTGGCAGGATCTCACCAAGACCGAAGCCAAGGGCCTGGTCACCATGCCGAGCCCGCTGACCTCGGGTGCTGCTCTCATCCACGCGCAGACGCTGACCAACATCGATGGTCTCGGCTGGGATTATTACAAGGCGCTCGCCGCAAATGGTGCCACGGCTGCTGGCGGCAATGGCGGCGTCTTGAAGGCGGTTGCGACCGGCGAGAAGGCCTATGGCATGCTCGTCGATTTCATGGCAATCCGCGAAAAGGCCAAGGGTGCGCCGGTGGAGTTCGTCTTCCCGGCCGAGGGCGTTTCGACTGTCACCGAGCCGGTCGGCATCCTGAAGACTGCCAAGAACGTCGATGCCGCCAAGAAGTTCGTCGACTTCCTGCTGTCCGAGGAGGGCCAGAACACGGCGGTGAAGATGGGCTATATTCCGGCCCGCAACGGCGTGGCGCTGCCCGAGGGCTATCCGGCCCGCGAGACGATCAAGGTGCTGCCCGTCAACGCCGCCGAAGCGGTGAAGAACTCCGACACCGACCTCAAGACCTTCTCCGGCATCTTCGGCACGAACTGATACGTTCGATGCTTGAACGCAATGATCGGCGCAGCCGGCCCCGCTGGCTGCGCATTCCCTTTCAAAGCCGGACACAGGACGTGCGGCAGGTGAGGGTGGGTGCCACCCCCGCCGCCGAGCCGTGCTGGCTGGTGCCCTTCGTTTTCGCCTGCCTGTTTCTCATCTGCCTGCTGCCCCTCGTCAGCCTGGCGAAGGCCGGCTTTGCCGGGCTTGTCTCCGGCCGTTCCATCGGCGTGCTCAGCGAGCCCGCGACCTTCGCGGCGATCCGCAACACGCTGCTGACGGCGACCGGCGGCATGGTCGTCTCGGTCGTTATCGGCGCGCTCTTCGCCTTCGCCGTGGCGCTGACGGATGTGCGCGGCAAGCTGGCCTTAAGCTTCGCCTTCATGCTGCCGATGATGATCCCGCCGCAGGTGACCGCACTTGCCTGGGTGGAAATGACCGGGCCGGCGAGCCCGCTTCTGAAGACGCTGGGGATCGCGCCGCCGCTCGGCAGCCCGCAGCCGCTCTATTCGCTCGCGGGCATTTCGCTGCTTCTCGGCGTCCAGCACGCACCGCTGGTCTTCCTGGCGCTGAAGGCCGGGCTTTCGGCCTCGCCGCGTGATGGGGTGGAGGCGGCAAGGCTTGCGGGTGCCACGCCGTTCCGCGTCATCAGCGATATCGTCGCGCCGCTGTCGCTGCCGGGTCTGATTGCCGGGGCGGCGATCGCCTTCGTTTCGGGTGTGGGCAATTTCGGCATTCCGGCGATCCTCGGCATTCCCGCTGGGATCGAGGTGCTGCCGACCTTGATCTACACGAGGCTGGCAAGCTTCGGTGCCGGCACCTTCGGCGAGATCGCGCTGCTTTCGAGCCTCATCGCCGTGATCGCCGCGGCCGGACTGATCCTGCAGCAGCGGGCGCTTTCCGGTCGGGACTACCGCATCATCGGCCTCGCCGGTGCCAATGCCGCTTTCACGCTCGGGCGTTATCGCCCGGTCGTCGAACTGGCGCTGGTGGCGATCCTGTTCTTCGTGCTGGCGGCGCCGCTGGCTGCGCTTGTCGCAAGCTCGCTGGTGCCGGCCTATGGCGTGCCGCTCAACCTTCAGACGGTGTCGCTGCGCGCTTACGAAGAAATCCTCTTTCGCCAGGCGATGACGCTGAAGGCGCTTGGCAACTCGATGTTCCTTGCGAGCACCGCCGCGATCGGCTTGCTCGCGGTCTCCGTACCCGCGGCCTACCTGATGACCCGGCGCAAGGGGTGGCTCTCCAATACGCTCGGCATCCTCATCGAAATTCCCTATGCGCTGCCCGGCATCGTGCTGGCGGTCGCCTTTATCCTGACCTTCGCCGCGCCGTTGCCTCTCCTCAACGTCTCGCTCTACGGCACGATCTGGATCATCCTGATCGCCTATTTCTCGTCGTTCTTGGCGGTCAGCCTGAAGCCGGTGATGAGCGCCTTTCTGCAGATGGACCCGTCGCTGGAAGAGGCGGCGCGGCTTGCCGGCGCCGGTTTCCTCAGGCGCATGCGCGACGTGATCCTGCCCTTGGTGGCGCCGGCTGCCGGGGCCGCGATCATCCTCGTCTTCCTCATCGCCGCCAACGAACTGACGGTCTCCGCACTGCTCTGGTCGGCCGGCACCCAGACGCTCGGCGTCGCCATCTTCAATCTCGACGACAGCGGTTCGTCCGATCTTGCCGCAGCGCTCTCGGTGCTTGTCGTGGTGATGGTCGTGCTGTTGATGGCGGCGCTCGAGGCGCTTGCGAAATATCTTCCCGAGGGCGTGCTGCCGTGGCGCAACTGATCCTCAATCACCTCACGAAACATTTCGGCGGCGGGCGGCCGGCGGTATCGGATGTTTCGCTGACCGTGCGGGAAGGCGGCTTCCTGGCGCTGCTCGGTCCCTCGGGCTGCGGCAAGACCACGGTGCTGCGCATGATCGCCGGCTTCGAGCAACCAACCGACGGCTCGATCGATTTCGGCGAAAGGCGGCTTTCCGACGCATCGCGGGCGCTGCCGCCGGAACGGCGCAACATGGCGATGGTGTTTCAGTCCTATGCGCTGTGGCCGCATATGACGGTGGCCGAGAATGTCGGCTATCCGCTGAATGTGCGCGGCATTTCCGGTGAAGCCTGGCGACGAAACGTCGGCGAGGCGCTGGCGCTGGTGAAGCTCACCGATTATGCTGATCGCCGGCCCGCGGCCCTTTCCGGCGGCCAGCGCCAGCGCGTGGCGCTTGCCCGCTGCCTGGTGACCTCGCCGGATGTGGTGCTGCTCGACGAGCCGCTCGCCAATCTCGACCAGCATCTGCGCAAGTCGATGGAGGAGACCTTCCGCATCTTCCACGAGCGCTCGGGCGCGACGATGATCTACGTGACCCACGACCAGGCCGAGGCGATGGCGCTCGCGACCGATGTCGCCGTCATGTCCGAGGGGCGGCTGATGCAGATGGCGTCGCCGGCGGAGATTTACGCGAGGCCTGAGGGTGCCGTCGTCGGCGGTCTGATTGGCCGCGGCTCGGTGCTCAGGCTGCCGCTGTCCGAGGGGGCGCCCAGGGCGCTGGAGTGGCCGGCGCTGCGGACCGCACTTGGCGGCATGGGCAAGACAGGCGCTGCCGATGAGGCAGTCCGCGATGTGCTGGTGCGGCCGGAGCATGTGAGCCTCGACGGCGAGGGGATGGCGTTTCGCGTCATCTCCTGCGTGTTCGAGGGTGAGCGTTTTGCACTGACGCTTTCGCTGCCCGACGGGCAGGCGCTGAAGGCGTATTGCGACAGGGTGACGACGCCGGGCGAGACAGCACGCTTCGTCATCAGCCGCGGGTGGCGGCTTTGAAGAATGAAGTGGGCTGCTCGGCGCCTGTTCAACCTTTGATTAGCGCGATCATGTTAGCAAATCCTGCGTGCTAGGATTGATGCTGAGCGAAGCGTGAAATGCCGGGAATGGATGAACAGAGCCTGTGGGACCTGCGGTCCCATCATAACGGAAGAACGGGATACATTGATCGCTCCGGCAACTGGGCAATCGAGCCGCGTTTTGACCAAGCCTATGCGTTCGACGGCGACAGAGCGGCGGCTGTGTTCCAGGGGCGGTGGGGCACCTTGGACCGGAAAGGTCAATGGACGCATGCTCCCGGCGAGGTTTCTCACATCTCAACTTATGGCGAAGGTCCATTGCGTGCCCAAGTCGGTCAGAAGTGGGGCCTCCTGGATGAGCGCGGCCGCTGGATTGCACAACCACAGTTCACGTTCATACGCGGCTTTTCGAATGATCGTTGCGTCGCCATGCATGACGGCCTTTATGGCTGCCTCGACGCAAATTTCAGATGGATCATCGAACCCCGTTTCCAGTATCTCGGAGCTTTTTGCCGCGGGCTCGCGGTCGCGAAGTTACCCGGTGGCAGCTACGGCTACATCGACGAGAATGCCAACTGGATCATTCAGCCGCAGTTCAGCACAGCCCACAGCTTTCAGGGCGATGAAACGGACACGGCAGTGGTGGGCTTGAGATGGAAGGATGGAAGCTACCAGGAAGGCTACATCGACCGCGGCGGGCGATGGTTCATCGAACCTAGCTTCAAGTCCGCCAGTGGATTCAAACAGGGAGCCGCCGTCTGCAGCCGAGAAGATCCCGGCGACCCATATCCGCTCGATTGGCCGTGTGGTCTGATCGACACATCGGGAGAATGGGTCGTGGAACCGCGCTTCGAAAACCTATGGATTGCGGGTGACGACCTGTTTGCCGCCAAACACGATGGCTGTTGGGGTTTCATCGATCGGTGTGGCAATTGGCTGCTCGAACCGGTCCTCGATATGATCTCACATGTTGAAGACGGGCTGATCGAGGCTGCGGACGACCGGCGCGGTATTCTCAGCAGGGCCTTCGAGTGGGTGGTCGACCCGATCTATGATGCGGTTGAAATCCGTGGCGAACTGATCAGCGCAGTTTACTTTGGTCGACAATGCTATCTGGATCGAAATGGAAAATCTGTCACCGGCTGGTTTTTATGATGGCGAGCGAGCTAATTAGCTTACCAGGGAGCGAGAAGGGGGACGAGCGCCCGCTTGCCGGCGGCAACGTCAACGCCGGCGTCGTGCGTGTGGGCGATACGGTGCGTCGCGCAACCGCGCCGCAGAGCGCAAGCGTGCACCGGCTGCTCCTTCATCTGGAGGCTAGGGGCTTTCAAGCATCGCCGCGCTTCCTGGGCATTGATGATCATGGGCGCGAGGTCCTGAGTTTCCTTGATGGCGAGGCCGGCGTGTCTTCGGAGATCTGGCTTTCCGAGCGTGCCTTGACCGCCGCTGCCGCGCTGCTCAGGGCCTATCATGACGCGACTGCCGATTTCGAATTCACGGCGGCCGATCTCTGGGCCTTCCGGGATCCGGATCAAAGTCGCTCAGAGGTCGTCTGCCACAATGATTTTGCGCCGTACAATCTCATTTTCCGCGGCGGCGAACCGGTGGGGGTCATCGACTTCGATCTTGCTGGGCCCGGGCCTCGCCTGCGTGATCTTGCCTATCTCGCCTATTGGATGGTGCCGCTTTCCTTCCATACCGAGGAATTGAAGGTGGCGGCGCTGGCGGATCTCGACGACGGCAGCCGGCGTCTCAAACGCTTCTGCGAAACCTACGGCCTTGCCTGCGACGACGCGCTGCTTGCCATGGTGGTCGAGGTGCTTCGGCATATGGGCGACGAGGCGGCGATGCTGGCGATGATCGGCGCGGCCGCGACCGAGCGCCTGAAGCGGGACGGGCATCTCGATCACTGGCAGCGGGAACGGGAAGCCTTCGAGCGCCATAGGGCATTGCTGTCGCTAAACATTGCGTAGCCGCCTTTGACGCGCCGAGAGCAGGTCGATGGCTCGGCGAAAAGATTTGCTGCCTTTAGAAATAAACCATTGAGTTAAATGAAACCGGTTGTTATAAACAACCAGTATCCCGCGCAGATGCGGTTGGGGAAACGAGGCGGGTGGCCTCATCGACAGGAGGATAAGATGAAGCTTTATCAGGGCATGGGGCCGAATTCGTATCGCGTACGCATCTTCATGGCGGAGAAGGAGATTTCGGTGCCGATGGTGGATGTCGATTTCGCCAAGGGCGAACACCGGGCGCCGGAGTTCCTGGCGGTCAATTCGCTCGGGCAGATCCCAGTGCTGGAGCTCGACGACGGAACCATCATCACCGAGAGCGTTGCGATCTGCCGCTATCTCGAGGAGACGAATCCCGAGCACCCTCTCTTCGGCCGCGATGCCGTCAGCCGCGCCAAGGTGGAGATGTGGAACCGGCGCGCCGAACTGGTGATCCTCGGCACCGTCGGCAATGTGGCGCTGCATTCGGACGCCTTCTTCGCCGAACGGCTGACGCAGTTTCCGGCTTTTGCCGAGACCGAGCGGGAGGCGGTGCCGAAGAAATGGGGCTGGCTCGACGACGAACTTTCGGATGGCCGGCCGTTCCTCGCCGGTGATGAGTTCTCGATCGCCGACATCACTGCAGGTGTGACGGCCTGGCTCTGCGATGTCTTCGGCATGGAGATCCCGGCTTCGGCCCGTCATGTTCAAAGCTGGCTGGAGCGGGTGCGCTCGCGGCCGAGTTTTGAGGCTTAGGGCTCAACAAAGGGCAGGGCGGTTGCCTGTACTGCGGATCTGCCCCTCATCCGGCCTGCCGGCCACCTTCTCCCCGCCAGGCGGGGAGAAGGAAATACGCCGCGCCCTCTCGTTGCAAATCAACCTTCGCAGGCGCTGCTTCTTCGGCAAAAGATGGCAAGTCGCGACGCAGCAGTGATCCTCGTCCCCTCTCCCCGCGTGCGGGGAGAGGGCTAGGGTGAGGGGCAATTTTGGTACGCAACATCGGCGTAACCCATTGATCCGAAAGTCAATTTTACACGCGTTGCCGAATGCGGTCGAGCTTGGAATTGCCACCGAAAGGACCCGCTAAAATTCATATGTGGATAGGCGTTCTGTCCTTTTTCCTTGCCTTCTCCATGGCTTTTTTCAATTCCTAAAATAACAGCTGCCCGATTCGCCGCTGCCGGTGCCCGCAGGGCGCTGGCTCTAGGAGACAAAGCCATGACCGATTTCAAGAAGCCCACGATCACCGAAATGCGCCCGAAGATCACCGTCATCGGGGTCGGCGGCGGTGGCGGCAACGCCATCAACAACATGATCAACGAAGGGCTTCAGGGCGTCGAATTCGTGGTGGCGAATACGGATGCGCAGGCGCTCGCCATGTCGAAGTCGTCGCGCATCATCCAGCTCGGTGCTGCCGTCACCGAAGGCCTTGGCGCCGGCTCGCTGCCGGACGTCGGCCGGGCGGCGGCGGAGGAATCGATCGACGAGATCATGGATCACCTCGGCGGCACGCATATGTGCTTCGTCACCGCCGGCATGGGCGGCGGCACGGGCACGGGGGCGGCACCGGTGATTGCGGCTGCGGCGCGCAAGGCCGGCATCCTCACGGTCGGCGTCGTCACCAAGCCCTTCAGCTTCGAGGGCAAGCGCCGCATGGAGACGGCGGAGCAAGGTGTCGAGCGGCTGCGCGAGGCGGCTGACACCGTCATCGTCATCCCCAACCAGAACCTCTTCCGCATCGCCGACGCCAAGACCACCTTTGCCGATGCCTTCGTGATCGCCGACCGGGTGCTTTATTCCGGCGTCGGCTGCATCACCGACCTGATCGTCAAGGAAGGTCTGATCAACCTCGACTTCGCCGACGTGAAGTCGGTCATGAAGGGCATGGGCCGGGCGATGATGGGCACCGGCGAGGCAACCGGCGAGGGCCGGGCGCTGAAGGCTGCCGAAGCGGCGATCGCCAACCCGCTGCTCGACGAAGTGTCGATGCGCGGCGCCAGGGGCGTGCTGATCTCGATCTCCGGCGGCATGGACATGACGCTGTTCGAAGTGGACGAAGCCGCGACCCGCATCCGCGAAGAGGTCTATGACGAGGCCGATATCGTCGTCGGCTCGATCTTCGACCGCACGCTCGACGGCACCTTCCGCGTCTCCGTCGTCGCGACCGGCCTCGATTCCGCGCGTTCGGCCAACAATGCCGCCGGCGCTGCCGCTGGCCAGCCCGCACCGGCCCCGACCCGCACGCTGCAATAGGGCACACACGCCCCAAGCGGGCGTTGATTCAAGACAACAGGACGCCATGCGCTCATCCGGGTGCATGGCGTTTTTGTTGCGCCCCTCATCCGCCTGCCGGCACCTTCTCCCCGCAGGCGGGAAGAAGGGACGTTGCGGCATGATCACCGTTTCCTCTGCTCGCTTGCAGCCGCGGGATACCTTGAGGGAGCACAGCCGGCTTCTTGTTTCCGTATGCGAGAGGTGGCGGAAAGGAGACGTGGGAGCTGCGCGCGGTTCCCTCTCCCCGCAGGCGGGGAGAGGGTCAGTCCTCGGGTTAAACCCGAGGAGAGGGGCGGGGCCAACCGGAAGGAAAATCCATGTCGCGCGCCCATGAGAGCCGCAAACGCGCCGCGACGGGTGAAGCCGAGCGGTTCACTTCCAAGCCGCTGCATTCGCCCGTGGCGCCAGCCGGTAGATCAGCATCGTGTCGTCGTCGACGACGCGTTCGGCTGTCTTGTCGAGATAGGCGATCAGCCCCTTGTTGTATTCGAGGAGCTTGCGCCGCTGCATGTCGCGGGCGTTCTTGGTGATGCCGAACCAGGTGGCGTTCCGGGCGCGCAGGTCCTCCAGCGCCTCGATCGCGTTGTCGTCTTCCATCAGCATCGACCATTCGGTTTCGCCGCCGCCGGGCGGGAAGACCCAGCCGCGGCGGCGGCTGTAATAGATCGCCACGGGATCGCCGATCGTCGGCGTTGCGGTGATGACGAGATCGCCGGGCTGGCTGAGCTCGCTGAGCTTCGTGCCGAGCTTTTCGCCGTGATCGGCATAGGGTGTCTTCATCAGTGACAGGCCGGGGATGCTGCCGCCGATGACGACGACGGCGGCGATCGCCGCGAGGCGCAGCGCGCGCGTGCGAAAGCCCTGTTCGCGGCCGATGCCGACGAGCAGGATCAGGCCGCACCCGGCAAGTGCTGCCATCGGCACATTGAAGATATGGAAGTTCCAGGGGTTGGTCTTGATTTCGCGCGCGGCAAAGACATAGACGATCGCCGCCCCCAGGAACCAGACATGGAAGAACCAGGGCGCGCGACCCGACTTTGCCTGCGTCTGCGCATCGCCTGCCGTCGGCGGCGCGGTCAGGAGCGCGATGCCGGTCAGCACCACCACCGGCAGGGTGAAAAGCCAGTTGCTGGCGATCGTCCAGGTGGCGGGAATGTAGAAGGCTTCGTCGAGGAAGCGGGAAAGACCGTCGCTCCAGAGATAGCCGCTGCCGGCGACATGGTAGGGCGGATAGTTGGTGCCGAGGTAATGCGCCCAGCGATAGTAGCCGAGGATCAGCGCACCGGCGGCGAGTGCGACAGGCAGGATTGCCAAGAGCCGGCCGAGGCTGAGCCTGCCGCGTTGGTGCAGGATGGCGAATGTCGCGTAGGTCATCGGTACGACCACGGCGATGCCCGGGAGCTTGGCAAGCACGCCTGTCGTGGTGAGGAGGCCGGCCGCGATGAGAACGGGCAGGCGATCGTTCTGGAGATAGGCGACATAGGCCCAGGCGCCCGTTGTCACCAGCGCCAGCATGGCCGGATCCGGCAGAAACGAGCGGTCGATCATGACAGCGCCCGGCATGATCGCCAGCAGGAAGGCGCCGGCATGGGCGTGGGCCTCGTCCCAGAGCCGCGCGATCAGCCGATGCAGAGCGAAGACGCCCCAGATACCGAAGGCGATGGCGACGAGCCGGCCCCAGGTGTCGTCCCAGCCGAAGACGGCATAGAGAAGGGCGGTGATATAGGAGACGACCTGCAACTCGCGGCCCTGATAGGAAGGGTCGGGGCCGGTCCAGCTGACCTCCGGAAAGAAGATGTTCCAGCTGCGCAGGAAGAAATTGTCGGCCATCATCGCCGTGCTCGCCTCGCGCCAGCTGAAGGCATCGACCAGCGGCTGCTGAACGTCATGCAGGCGGAACAGGGCGGCGAGCACCAGGATCGCGGCGAGTATCGCGCCATTCATGTGCCTGTGATCGAACCCCGACATATGCCTCCCCAGGCGCGCCGAACGACCCTGACGACGACCGCGAGCGAGATGGGTGCCCTCCGGTAGGCTTCCGCCATGCGCCGTCGCCTGTATCCCTTAGTCTAGGACGAATATAATTAAGTAATCGCTGATTGTCTTGGCGGGAAAAGCTGGAAAACGGCCCCGTTTTCGGGCCTCGATGCGTCGCCAAGACTAATCCCTGGCGTGTGCCGTAGCCCAAAGGGACAGCTTGTCCAGAAACGCGCCCGGTCCTATAAAATTAGTACAAGCAAACTGTTGAGCACGACGCTCGCAGTTGCGCGTTGCTTTCGACCTTGACCACGGATGTACTGGCACGCGTTTTGAGAGCGAAAGAACAGAAGGGCCGGAGCCGCGCGCTCCGGCCTTTTTTGTTGGGACGGGCCGATCGCCCTCCTGAAGTCCGCCGGCTCGGGCAACAGCGCGACGGCCAGGCCGCCGGCAACAAAACGAAGGTTCAAGATGGTGATCGGTTAAGTTGTCTCTTGTGATCTTCTATCGCAACTTTGCCGTTTGGCAAGGCGCCTGAGGATCGTGACACCAAGTGGAGGCGTGAACGCCGAACGGCCGACGCGCAAGTCTGGCGCGGTTCGCTTTCACGAATTGTTCCTCACCCAATTGGGGGAAATGGTTAGAGTGAGACCGCTTTCGTGCTTGGAGCGTTCTCTCATCGTTCGTCGCGTATTAGTCATTGCGCAATTGGGCGCGACCAATTTCCGGGTGGCGGAACGATAGACAGGCCGCGGCTGGGGCAGGCGCGGCCACCTTGTGACGGCCGCCCGCGTCGCGGGCAAGGGGAAAGGTTTACAGGCCCAGCAACCAGAACAGCGCGCCGAACACGAGGATGAAGGCGACGACGGCGCCGATGAATCGCAGCATGCCGGTGTTGGTGTCGCCCGTGCCGACAAGACAGTACCAAAGATTGTTATTGTTCATGTTGCAGCGCTCCGTTTTGCACGTTCCGGTCTTACCAGAACCACCCGGGGATGCTCTTACCAGAACACCCCGGGGATGGAAGCGCAAGCCGGGCGCGCGGCAGTCGGGGTGCGCCCCGGCTGGCCATGGTTGCGGGATCCAGGGAGAGTTCCCGCCGGCGGCACGAAACCGCGCGCCCAGGGGCGCGGTCGTCTGCCGCGGTCGCGGCTATGCGGACGGAGCCTCCTTCACCTTCGGCAGTGCGCAGAGGATGGCGACCGAAAGCAGGTGAATTGCGCTAACGACGAGGGCGAGGGCCGGCAGTCCTTTGGTGATGACAGGCGCTGCCGCCATCGTGCCCAATGTGGTCGTCATGAAGATGAAAAAGACGATCAGCGCCGAGCCGCGAGCATCATTGCCGCCGGAAGCGACGATGCCGCGGTAGAAGCCGATGGGGCCACGCAGGCCGAGGCCAATGCCCATGGGCAGGAAGAGAACGGGCACGAGCAACGGATTGGTTCCGCCTGAGAGGCCATAGGCGAGGAGAGCGAACGCGCTTGCGGCGGCCATCGCGCTGCCGGCCATGATGACTTCTTCCGTGCCGAAGCGCTCGGCGATCTTCGCGGTCAGATTGGCGGCGACGATGAAGCCCGCGACGCTGACGATCTGCACGATGATGAAATCGTTGAGCGTGCCGCCCATCGTCTCGACGATCACCATGGGAATGCCGAACACGAAGGTCAAAACGCCACCGAGCGTCATGGCCTGGCTCAGTGCGTAGCGCATGAAGACGGGATCCGTCAGCAGCTGCAGATAGGTTCCTTGGGTGCCGCTTCTTCGTTGTTCGCGCGGAAGGCCGATCGCCAGCATCAGGACGAAGACGATCGCTCCGGCGGCGCCGAGAAGCTCGAACGACGATTGCCAGCCGAAATGCGCAAGAAGTGCCACGCCGGCGATGGGCACAAGCGCCGGAACCAGCGACTCGACGCTTCCGAGAAAGCCGATGGCGCGCACGGCCGTCTTCTCGCTGAACAATTGCCGGATGACGCCCGGCGCAAACACGGGCGCAGCGCTGGCGGCGATACCCTGCAGGAAGCGCAGGCCGATGAGGACGGCGATATCAGGCGCAAAGGCGCCGGCAAGGGAGGTGGCGGCAAAGGCGGCAAGGGCTGCGACCATCAGCGTCTTGCGATCGAAGTGATCGGCGAGGTGGCCGAAGAGCAGGAGGCCGAGTGCACTGCCGCCGACATAGGCGGCAAGCACCATCTGCGCGGTCGCTTCGCTGGCGGAAAACACGCCCGGCAGGATCAGGTCGGTGCCGGCAAGGGAAAGCGCGGTGCAGATGATGAGCAGGATGAAGGTGAAGGAAGCGCTGGATGATCCTGTCATAGCAGGATCACCAGGCTGCGGGAGAGCGCATGTCGCATCGTCAACGTCTCGATATCAGTTGGAAGGATCGGCCTGATCTCCCGCCCCTAGAGCGAGAAGGTCGGCCAAGCCGTTCCCGCTGCTATCCAGAGACGCACATAGGGAGTGGGGCCGCCGGGGCGGTCAGACGTTTGGCAGCAATGATGAGCCGATACGATCGCATGCGATGAGGATTGCAGAAGACGGAGATCGCTGCAAGACGGAATGAAACCTATGCGGGAGGGGCTGAACGACTTCTGCGAGCATCGCCCGAGCCGGTCCGGTGGTCAGGACCCGCTGGGAGCGGGAGGGGGCGACCGGTCTATTTGCAAAGACCGCTCAGAGGGCGGCAAGTTCCTCGGCCGTCGCAACGATGTGCGTGTTGCCGATGGAATGATCGGCATATTTGAACGCCAGAATGCTCATGACTGACGCGACGAGGGCTACCAGGATGATACGCATTGGGGCGCTCCGAGCTCTTGCTGCCTGACCATGATCTTTCGTTGGGCCAGGCGTTGACCGAACCGGAACCGATGCCCCGATTGAAAGGCCATCGGCCTTTGTGCATTTGTTTTAGCAACGGAACCGGGTGGATGTTGTTCCCGCGGGGACAGGGCGCAAGGCGTTGCCCGATGGAAAGGCCATGCTGACACGAGCCGCGACGAGCACAGGAAGTCTGTCGCCGCGTCGCGCCGGATTGACCGTTACCCTTCCGCGTCTGCTGCTTCCGGTGCCACCGGCTTCTTCGCCAGCGCCAGGTTTGCTGCCGCCGCCTCCGCTTCCGCCGCACCCGCTGCACCGGAGCGCACGGTCACGGCGTTGGAGGCGAGGTCGAGGCCGGCTTCGCGCAGCGCCGGAAGCAGGCGCTTCATCGCCTCGCGCTGGAGGATGCTGGGGTTGCCGGGGCGGGCGGTGAACTTAAGGCGGACGACGAGGGAGTTTTCGGTGACGTCCTGGATGCCCTGCATCTTCAAGGGCACCAGGAATTCGCTGCCGATCTCCGGGTCCTCCAGCATGGCGAGGCCAACCTTCTTGATGGCCTTGCGGATCTTTTCAGGGTCGGCGTCGCGCTCGAATTTCAGCTCGAACTTCACCGTGCTCCAGTCGCGGCTGAAATTGGTCACCGCCTGAAGCTGGCCGTAGGGGACGGTGTGGATCTGGCCGTTCTGGTGGCGCAGCCTCAGCGAACGCAGCGAGATGCGCTCGACCGTGCCCTTGAGCTTGCCGGTATCGACATATTCGCCGACGCGGAAAGCGTCGTCGGCGATGAAGAAGATGCCGGAGACGACATCCTTCACCAGCGTCTGCGAGCCGAAGGAAAGCGCCAGACCCAGCACGCCGAAGCCCGCCAGCAGCGGCGCGATGTTGATGCCGAGCGCCGAGAGAACGACGAGGCTGGTGACAGCAAAGATGGCGCCGAAGATGAGGTTGCGGACGAGCGGCAGGATGGTCGACAGCCGGCTTGTCTGATGAACCATCGTCTCGTCCTCGCTGTCGCCGGGCATGGCGACGCGGGCAGACGGCGAGAAGGCTTCGAAGCTCCGCCAGAGGAAGCTGCAGATCACCCAGGCGGCCACGACCGCAAGGCTGATGCGTTCGAGAACGACGATCCAGCCGACGGCGGCGGCGGTGTCGTCCTGGACCATGATCGGGCGCCAGAGCTCGATGATGATGTGCAGGCCGATCAGCCAGGTGGCGCCGGCAAGTGCCGTCTGGATGCTGCCGGAGATCGCCGCATGCAGCCTGGAGGAGGCGGGCGTGCGGCGGCGTTCGGCGGCGGCACCGGCCAGCGAATGGATGCCGAAGGCGAGGATCGGCAGCGCAAGCAGGATGATCTGCGTGGTGCCGCCGGCAAAGCTCCAGGCCGCGCTGTTGGGGCTGCCGGCAACGATGACGCTCATCAGCCAGAGCACGATGGCGCTCAGCGCATAAAACTCCGGCACGCCGAAGGCGATGGCGCGACGCACGGGGCCGGGGTTCTCGCCGGCAAAGAGCGCGCGGATATCACCCGCGCCACCGATGAACCAGTGGAGCTTCACCACCGTGAGGATGCTGACGCCGATCAGCAGCCAGCCATCGGTGGCGGAAAGGTCCAGCCCGCGCTGATGGGCGAAACGCATGCTGGCGCCGACGACGGCGCTGGCCGCGCCATAGGTGGCAAGCATGTTGGCGTGGAAGCGCGGATGGGCAATATCGAGCAGGCGGATTTCGGGTCGCGTCGGCGCGAAGAGGAAGCGGGCGCCGACGGCATAGACGGCGGCGACGACGGCGATGGTGATCAGGGCATGGGCAAGCTCGGCCGAGCCCGTACCGCGCGTCAGGAGCAGCTGGGCGATCGTGTGGCCGACGGCGGCGAAGATCACCAGATAGGCGATGTCGAAGCCGAGCCGGATCACCGAGGCGCGCACGCGGTGCAAGAGGTCGACCACCTCGAAGGAAGCGCCAAACAGCCGATGGATAAGGGAGCGGCTGGCGAAGGCGGCGGCCAGCCCGGCGGCAATGGCCAGCACGGAAATGGCGGCAACCGAGACGACCGACCAGCCTTCGGCGCGGATGCCTGCCGCAACGTCAGCCATCACGCCGGCGATGCCGGAGATGCCCGCAAAGCCCATCTGCAAGCCATTGAGAAAACGGGCGGAAAGGGTGTCAAAGGAATCCTCGGGGTCAGCGAGTGGAGCGGCTTGCTGTGGCGTACCCGCCGGCGTCGCGGCGACGGCCGGTGTGGCGGCGTGGGTGTTGTCAGGTGTCGCCGCGCTGGCCGGCGCTGCGGCCTGATTTGCCGCGTCGCGCCACTCGACCGTGACCGGACCGCCTGCTTTCGCCGCGGCGCGCAAGGTTTCCTCGATCTCGGCAGGGCTTTGGCCGGGCGTGAGAATGACGGTGATCGGCGCTGGTGCCGTCTGGGCAAGGGCGGGCAGGGCGAGCGCGAGAAGCAGCGCCAGGCTCGCCAGCAGGTGACGGCAGAAAAAGCAGTTATATGCCATGAATTTCACTCATCGAGCCCCGTCGCGCGCCATGCGCTCATCCGCATCACATTACACAACGTCCTAAAATTCCAATCCTATTTTGAATGGAAGGGGCGTCAGCAGCACGCACGCTCTGCCAGATCGCTTCGGGTTGGAAGCGAGCTCGGCCGGAATGCCCGATGGGTAAAGCCGACCAAGAGGTGGTCGCCTGGCCGAGCCGCGCAATTCCCCACAAGCATATGTGCATGAGCACTTTAACGGACCCGGCTGCTCCAGCCTTCCGCGCACCCCATCAACCAAGCAACTTCCTTGCCCAGTCCGAAACATCATCGCCGCTGCTGACGTCCGGTTGCACGATTCCGTCGATCATGAAGGTCGGGGAGACGTGGATGCCGTTCTGTCGCGCAAATTTGCAATGCCACTTGATTTCCCGGTCGAGATCCGGGATCGCGAATGCGGCCTTGAGCTTGACGCCGCTATAGCCTTCCAAGCGCTCGATGATCTGGTTGGGTGTAGCGTCCAGATTGGGGCCGCCGGCATGATGGACGAATTCGAACCCTTCCCGATGCGCAGCGACTGCAGCGATGACTTTCTTCGCGGTATTCTTGCCGCCCTCAAGTGTCGAGGCCGCGATGATGCAGCGAACGATGACACCGGAATACATATGCCAGGGCTGCGACTGCAGGCGGACCTTAATAGTGACGTTGTCTTCGCCGGCCTGGTCGAGCAGGGCGTCGAGCTTGCTAAATGCCTTGGTGGAGTAAGGATCGGTCGGCTCCAGAAAGACCTCGAAGAGATGTGGACCGGTGCCCCAGGTGAGTGGATCGGCGTGCCAAGCTGAGTTGGTCATGGGACTTCCTCTCTTTTCAGGGTCGACGGGTTGGGATCGTTGAATTTTCAGAGTTTTCCAGTTTCGATTGTCGCTGAACCGTCCATGGGCAGAGCATGCATCAGGCTTGTGTGCCACGCTAGGTGATATCATTGGGGCGGGGCATCCCTGACAGCCGCTGCCCCTCTCCTCGGGTTTAACCCGAGGACTAGCCCTCTCCCCACAGGCGGGGAGAGGGGACGGCGCCGCGTGTGCTGCACTCTCCTCTTCTTGCCTTGGCCGCGAATACAGCCACACGCGGACGTCCTGGTTCCCGCGGTATGCCGTGGCACGACGCCTCGCGGTGCGCCGAAGTAGTGCGCGGAGAGAGCCACGTGTCCCTTCTCCCCGTGATTACGGGGAGAAGGTGCCGGCAGGCGGATGAGGGGCGTTTCACTCACCGCGCGGATGAGTGGCGCTTCCCACTTACTTCGTCGTGTAACCGCCGTTGACCAGGATCGTCTGGCCGGTCATCCACCAGCCGTCGGAAACGAGGAAGCGGATATAGGGGACGATGTCCTCGATGTCGGTAAGGCCGGTCTTGGAGAAGCCCGAGAGGGCCGACGCGGTCTTGTGGTAGGCGACGGCGTCGGCCCCTTCGGCCGGGTAGAAGAAGGGCGTATCCATCGGGCCGGGGCCAATGGCGGTAACCGAGATGCCGCGTGCGCCGAACTCCTTGGCGGCTGCGCGGGTGAAGTGCTCGACCGGTGCCTTGGTGCCGGCGTAGGCCGCATAAAACGGCGTGAAGGCGCCGAGCAAGGAGGTGACGAGCGTGCAGACCTTGCCGTTGTCGCTGACATGTTTGCCCGCTTCGCGCAGGAAGAAGAAGGCGGACTTGGAGTTGACCGCGCTCATCTCGTCATATTCGGCCTCGGTGATTTCGACGAAGGGCTTCTTCAGCACCTTGCCGACGGTGTTGACGGCGATATCGATGCCGCCGAGCGCGGATTTCGCATCGGCAAAGAGCTTCTCGACATTGGTGGCACTGGTGAGATCGCCCGCAAAGGCGTGGGCTGCGGCACCGGCTGCCTTGATTGCCGCGACGGTCTCTTCGGCGGCCGCCCTGGTGGCGGCGCTGTTGTAGTGGATCGCGACGCCGCGGGCGCCATGTTCGGCGAGATCGCGCGCCAACAGGCCGCCGAGGTTCTTTGCGCCGCCGGCGATGAGAACGGATTTACCATTGATGCTGTGGTCTGCCATGGGTTTCTCCTGTTATCGGCCGCCTGCTGCAGCCGGTTTGCGGCGAGCGGGAATGCCGGCGCGAGAGCGCGCAGGTCCCCGGTCTGCTCTGGCGCTGACGGCCTGTCCCGAACACGTTGTCTGTCCTGAACGCCGCACGCCGCGTTTCAAATAGCGCGGGCCTTGCCGCCGCCAACGCGAGAGGTCAGCGGTGCGACAGGCATCGCAGGGTTGAGAATACCGTCCGCGCCGCTGGTATAAAGCGCCAGTTCGTGACATGACTTGTCAGAATTGACGAACAATTGGCGTGGCCCGGCATGGACAGGATCGAGCTTTTCCGCATCTTCACGCGCGTCGTCGAAAGCGCGAGTTTTACCCGCGCGGCCGACACATTGGGGCTGCCGCGCTCTTCCGTTTCGGCCGCGGTGCAGACGCTCGAAACCCGGCTCGGCACACGGCTGCTGCACCGCACGACCCGTAAGGTGGCGCCGACGCAGGACGGGGCCGCCTTCTACGAGCGCTGCCTGCGGCTGATTGAGGACATGGACGAGGCGGAGAACCTGTTCCGCCGCAGCGCTTCCGACCCGACCGGGCGGCTGCGCGTCGACCTGCCGAGCCGCATCGGCCGGCTGATCGTGGCGCCGGCGCTGCCGGAGTTCCTGACGCGCTACCCCGGCATCGACATCGATCTCGGCATGACCGACCGGGCGGTGCATCTGATAGAGGAAAGCGTCGACTGTGCGCTGCGGGTCGGGCCGCTCAGCGATTCCGGCCTGATCGCCCGGCCGTTCGGCACGCTTCGCCTGATCAATGTCGCAAGCCCCGACTATCTCGAGCGGTATGGTATTCCGCTAGTGCCCAGCGATCTCGCCAGTCATTACGCCGTCAACTATGCCTCGCCCTCAAGCGGCCGGGTGGAGGACTGGGAGTGGATCGAAGGCGGCGAGGCGCGCACGGTTGCCGTTCCCGGCCGCATCAGCGTCAACAGCGCCGAGGGCAGCATCGCCTGCTGCCTCGCCGGCCTCGGCCTCATCCAGATCCCGGCCTTCGACGTGGTCGACCATCTGAAAGAGGGGCGCCTGGTGGAGGTCATGCCAGGCCATTCAGCCGCACCCATGCCGATGGCGCTGCTCTACCCGCACCGCCAGCACCTGTCGCGCCGATTGCAGGTGTTTGCCAATTGGCTGGAAGGGCTGATGCGGGAGGTGATAACGGCGTGAGGGTTGGCGCAGTGTTGCGAGGCACTCGATGCATGGTCGGGATGGAGGTCTACCTCTGATGTTCCGGAGATGTCGGTCAACCCGCATGCCCAGTGCTCGCACGCCCAGTGAATGTGTTGGCGGATGCTGGCGCAGCCAAAGATCGTCGTTGCGGCACGATTGCAGCGGTCCCACAGTGGAGAGGAAGCCGATGCGGGTCTTAATGCATCGTGGCTCCGGTGAAGAAAATATCTAAATATCCGAGAGACCAGTTTGTGAAGAATTGTTAGAATCTCTGCCGGAGATTTAGCTATTGTCTATCTGTCGTTTCTTGTCGCCAAGTTGAAAGGAGTGTTAGCGTGGGCTTGTTGTCTAAAATACGGACAATGTCCAAGCGCTACGGATCGAGGATGACTCGTTCCGTATTTTCCGTTTGGACGGATGAGATCGTAGACATGATAGATTTTGAAACCAAATATAAATACGGGAAGGTCTCGTTTCAGCTGCGAAAAGATAAATCATCCGGTGCTGAATACCTGATGATAGAGCATCGAGGCCCCGAAGGATTTGTATGGGTTCCGATCGTAGCAAGCGACGCCAAGAAGCTATCGAAATTTTTGATGGAAAAATTCGATAAAGAATAGTGAGTGAAGTCTCAAACAGGTTCCATCCTCTTCCGGGCGCTGCGGTGAACGCACGAAGTAAACTTTAGCTGATCGTCTGATGGCACCGCCGGCCGTTCCATGGCAGGAAGTCCGATCCGCCGGCGTTCCACTTGCCGCCGAACTCTGAGAAGTCGGAGGTGAAGGTGACGAGCAACTGGCCGTAGCCGTATTTGTCGCGCCACATGAAGCTTCGCGTGAGATCGCTGCCGTCGCCGTCGTCACCGGTCTCGGCAAGCTCGCCGTGAACGGGCTGGCCCTGATCGGAGAACATATATTTCCCAATGATCGTGCCGCTCGCATCGGTCTCGAAGTGCGTTTGCGCGTCCGACAGGACGCCGGCGGACGAGAGCTGGCCGCAATAGGCTCCCGAGGGGGCTCTCTCGCCGGCCATCGCGGCAAATGCGACCGAGGCCGCGAGCAGGCTTGCAGCCGTCCATGAAATGCTTGCTATCAACGCGGCACCTTTGGCGTGTCGGGCATGTTGCCGTTACCTCGCGCCGCGATCGTGGCGCGAACGAGTCGTGACGGCTGCTGCCATGGGCGATCATTCGGGACGCAAAATCAAGATGCTCTAACGCCCGTTGCCGGCACGCTCCTCACCGTTGCCGACCGGGTGGCCTTCTCGGCGGACGGGTTAACGGGCGAGCACGCAAGCGCCAAAGAGGCAGAGGTTCACGTTGAAGAGTTCCTAGCGATGCGCGCTCGCGGCAATTGGCGGGGTTCGGCTTTGCGCTGAGTTCATGCTCATCGTCCAGGCTCTTTGCCTGAGCCCTAGTTTTCCTGAACCGAAACGCCGTCCCGGCCGATCTTGATCTCGACGCCCGGCTTCGTCTCTTCCTGATAGACGTAGAGGCCAAGGCCGACGACGGCGACGGCGAGCAAGGCGATGACGAGATAGAGGCCGTTTCGGTTCATGCCGAGCTCCTTTATGCGGTTTCGACAGGGAAATAGGAGCTTCTGCAAGAAAGACAACAGGATAGCGGCGGAACTCACGCAGGGACGCCAGTGCCGATCTTTGCGGCTGCGTCGAAGTGCATGGCGTGGCACGTCACTGGTGTTGACGAACTATTGGCCTCAAGCTTTGCAACCGCCGGCGGACATCGGCAGGCGCGAAATCGAAACCGGTTGCCGTGGCGCTGCTCCAATTTGTGCCGATCACCAAATTGTCCTTCTCAAGGCCCGGTAGCCAGCGATCGACAAAGACGTCCAGTGACAGTTGATGAGGCGTGAAGCTGCGATAGGTGGGTATCCGGTCGATTATCAGCCGGGCTCTGGAGAGCGACGACCAGAACGGCATCGCGGTTTCATTCGACTGGTTCGTCGAGGTCGGAAAAACCTGTTTCGTCACGAATCGTCCAGACGAAGCCGGACTCCAGAACCTCTTCGAAGAAAGCATGTGTGTGGAGGGGCGCGACGCTCATCGCGCCACGTAAGCAGTGATCTCAGGTGTTTGCAACCCTATGAGCGTCACGGATCGGAGCGGGATGTCTTTCCGCATCCCGCTCCGACGCGTTGCCGCAACGTCATGTGACGCTGCGGCAAGGCCGTCCGATGGCGTCCGGTCGTCTCAGCGTCCGGGATGGCGAGCGCCCGTCCAGCGGCCGGGCGCCGGGTTGCTTTAGAGAAAATGCAAGTTCCCGAATCGGCAGGGGTGACGTAACCTGCGGCCATTCGGTCGAGGTGTGGTCCGGTGCAACTGAGACTGGCGACGCCGCCGCGGACGCTGCAAGGGGGAATTGCGCGTGGGGCAGATAGGAGCCAATATTTGGGTGGCGATGCTTGTCGCCGCCGCTATGCAGGGGCAGCAGGCGCTGGCCCAGGATGCGGACGACCTCGCAAAGAAGCTCTCGAACCCGGTCGCCGACCTGATCAGCGTACCGTTCCAGAGCAATTTCGATTTTCGCGCCGGCGCCGAGGAGGATGGCTTCTCCTATACGCTCAACGTCCAGCCGGTCATTCCCATCACGCTGAACGCGGACTGGAACCTGATCTCGCGCACGATCCTGCCGATCGCCTATCGCGACTACCTGCCGCCGCCCGACGGCGATACGTTCGGGCTCGGCGACATCACCCAGAGCCTTTTCCTGTCGCCGGCCAATCCCGGCCCTTCGGGCATCGTCTGGGGTGTCGGTCCGGCCTTTTTGATCCCGACCGCCACCGACGATTTCCTCGGCTCCGGCAAGTTCGGCATCGGCCCGACGGCGGTCGTGCTGAAGCAGGAGGGACCGTGGACCGTCGGCGCGCTGGGAAACCACATCTGGAGCGTTGCCGGCGAGGGTGACAGGGCGGATGTGAGCCAGACCTTCCTGCAACCCTTTCTGTCCTACGGCTTCGGCCATGGTGCGACCCTGACACTCAACACGGAGTCGACCTACGACTGGGAGGCCGATCAATGGACCGTGCCGATCAACCTCAGCGTTTCGCAGGTCTTCAAGGTGGGCGACCAGATGCTTCAGGCCCAGATCGGCGGGAAATATTATGCCGAGGCGCCGCAGGGCGCGCCGAGCTGGGGCGTGCGCGCGACGCTGACCTTCCTGTTTCCGAAGTAAGTCGTTCGGGCCGACGCTATGTTTCAGCGGCGCCGCGGCTTTTGCCGCCGCGCCGCTCTCCGGCGTCTTCCGCCCTCACACCGAGCGCGTCAGGCCGCCGTCCACCTTCAGGTTCTGGCCGGTGATGTAGCCCGCACCTTCGGAGGCGAGGAAGGCGACGGTGGCGGCAACTTCGGCGCTGGTGCCGTAGCGCTTCATCGGCACGGCGTCGCGGCGCTCTTCGGTCGCCGGCAGGCTGTCGATCCAGCCGGGCAGAACGTTGTTCATGCGCACATTGTCGCCCGCATAGGTGTCGGCGAAGATCTTGGTGTAGGAGGCAAGGCCGGCGCGGAAGACGGCGGAGGTCGGGAACATCGGCGAGGGCTCGAAGGCCCAGGCAGTGGAGATGTTGACGATCGCGCCGGACTTCTGCTTCTGCATGATCGGGGCGACGAGGCGGACCGGGCGGATGACGTTCATCAGGTAGACGTCGAGGCCGGTGTGCCACTCTTCGTCCGTGATTTCGAGGATCTGGGTGCGCGGGCCGTGGCCGGCGCTGTTGACCAGCACGTCGATCCGACCCCACTTCTCCACGGTCAGGTCGACCAGGCGCTTGAGGTCGTCATTCGACTGGTTGGAGCCGGTGACGCCGATGCCGCCGAGCTCAGCGGCCAATGCCTCGCCCTTGCCGGACGAGGAGAGGATCGCGACCTTGAAGCCGTCGGCGGCAAGACGCTTCGCGCTCTCGGCGCCCATGCCGCTGCCGCCGGCGGTGATAACGGCTACTTTTTCTACTGCCATGTGTCCATTCTCCTCGTCGCATTCAGGATGACGCCGGATTTTGCGGCTCTCGCGATTGAAATACCATCTCCTTCATGCGACGACGAGAAAGTTTCGCTTTCAAATGGCAGTAGAAAAACTATTCAATGAGTGACGCACCGGGAAAGCTTCCTTCGCTGAATGGGCTGAAAGTGTTCGAGGTGGCGGCGCGCCATCTGAACTTTCGGCTGGCCGCCGAGGAGCTTGGCGTCACGCAAGGGGCGGTCGCCCAGCAGATCCGCGGGCTGGAGGCCGAGCTCGGGGTGAAACTCTTCGAGCGGCTGCCGCGCATGCTGGCGCTGACCGGCGAGGGGCGGGCCTATATCGCCGATGTCAGGCGCGCGCTCGACATCATCGCCCGGGCGACGGATGAGCTGAAGCCGCAGCCGGTGCGGCTGACGATCAGCACCACGCCATCCTTCGCCTCGAAATGGCTGATCCCGCGCCTGCCGGATTTCACCGCGCGCCATCCGGACCTCGACCTGCATATTCTCGCGACCGATCGCATGTCGAATTTCCAGGCCGATGGCGTGGACCTGGCGGTGCGCTACGGGCGGCCGCCCTTCGGGCCGGGGCTGGCTGTCGAGCTGCTGTTCGAGCAGGAGATCGTCGCCGTCTGCAGCCCGATGCTGATGGCCGGCCGACGCGTGCCTGAGACTGCGGACGAGCTTGCCGGCTATACGCTGCTGCACGACGCCCATAATTTCTGGCCGGAGTTCATCGAACGCCATTTCGGCGGAAGCCGGCAGGCCTCGTTCAAGGGCATCAGCTTCAACCAGACCTCGCACGCGATCGAGGCGGCGATCGCCGGTCAGGGCATCGTGCTCGCCAATGGCGACTTCGTGGCGCAGGATATAACCGAAGGTCGGCTAATCCGCATCTTCGAGGGGTCGATGTCCGGGCCCTCGGATTTCTATCTCGTCTGGCCGCGCTATCGCAAATCGCCGGCGCTGCAGACGGTGATCGCCTGGATCAGCGAGGAAGCGGGCAAGGCGCGGGCGCGCGCCCTGGCGTGATCTGCGCTTGGCCGCGGGCGCCGTCAGAGGCGCAGAGCGGTATCGAGCCGGTAGAGCAGGGCGTGAAACGCGCCCTTGCTGGGCTTGCGCCCCGGCATCTTCGCGACAATGCGCCGGATCTCTTCCGATGCGGAGGCGATCACCCAGCGCAGTTCGGTTTCCATGGTGCCGGCTTCGTCGTCCGCACCGAACGAGAGCGCCTGGACGGCATAGGCGGCAGGCCCGAGGATATGATTGATCTGATGCGGCGTTTCGATCGGGTGGGTATAGGGCGCACCGGCTGCGGCAATGGCTGCGCGGGCGGCAGCCTTGGCGGCGGGATCGTCGACCGCGCGCGCCGCCGCTTGAGCGCCCCACGCGGTCTTGCGCAGATGCGCGGTGCGCGGGCCGCCTTCAGCAAAGGCGCGGGCCGCCGCGATCGCCTCGCGCGGGCGGTCGTCGCCCGGCACGGCCGCCTCGAAGACCGGGAGCGCCCGCTCGGCTGTGAGCACCGCCCATCCGGTAATGTGGCGTAGGTCGTCTTCGGTGAGGAGCGGTGGCGGTGGGTCGTTGGTCATTGGAGGCGACATCGGTGTTTTGAGCGAGCCTGCGGCGGCAGATCCAGCGGAAAGCCGGCGGCTTTGTTGACGGGCTTCAGGGATCCGAAGCGGGGAGGACTAGCGCTCCCAGCCGGGCGTGAAGGGGAAGCGTTCGGCCCACAGGGTCGCCAGCCGGGGATCGGCGTCGACGCGGCGCACGGTTTCCGCGAGCCCCGCTGCAACCTCGTAGAAGCGCCGCCGACCGGGAGACCAGCGCGACGCCGTTGCCACATAGAGGTCGAGCACCGACACGTCGTCGCCGAGAAGGTATCTGCCCGGGCGCAGCTCCGCTCCCATCCGCGCCCAGCAATGGGCGATGCGCTCGAACAGGCGCGCCTTGACGGCAGCGTGGTCCTCTTCCCGTTCGACGATGCGGGATGGGTCGTCGGCAATCCAGTAGAGGGCGTAGATGGCCGCGGATACGAAGGTCATCCATCGCAGGAAGGCCGGTCGTGCCGGGTCAGTCACTCCCGGCGCAAGCCGCCCATCGGGGTAGGCATCGGCCAGCCAGATCAGGATCGCGGCGCTTTCGGTCATCAGTTCGCCCGTCGGCAGCGCCAGGGCCGGAACCTGGCGTAGCGGATTGATGCGCGCGAGCCTGTTTGCTTCCTGCTTGCCCTCCCAGGGCGCGTGTTCCTCGACGCGATAGGGCAGGTTGAGAAGGGTCAGCGTTGCCTCGATCGGAACGGATCCCGAGGCTGACGCGCCATAGACGATAAACGGTTCGGCCAACGATCTTTCTCCTTCGCATGACGCAGCAGGGCTTCGGGCTCAAGCCTGCCCAGGTCCGTTCGAGACTCACCTGCACGTTCCCTCAAACGCTATGCGATTCAAGGGAAAACATGCAGTAATACCAAAGCGGTGCGGCGGTATTCGCGCCGCTGACACGTCGCGCGGGCGAAGCTCTCCATCGCATCGCTGTCGCATAGATCCCGGCTTTCGCGATACAATCAAGGCCTTGAGGTGCAAAGGCATGATCGCTTGCAAACCCCGGTTGCGAAAGGGCGCGCGCCGGGTCCTGTCCACGGGCTGCCAGCCTGGTCGCCTGTCGAGGCCGCGCCGGGCGAGCCTAGCGCTCGTGCGGCCGCGCCGCAGGAGCAAGACACGAGGACCAATTCGATGCCACCAGTGACCGCATCTGCCACCCTCGATCCCGATCTTTTGCTCAGGCAATCGCAGGAGCGTCTTTTGCGCGCGGAATGGTCGAGGGAACGATTACTGGCCTTTCAGCGCAGCGAGTTGCAGTCCGCCTTGCGCCACGCGGTCGGGGCATCGACCTATTACCGCGAGAGCATTGGCGAGCTGGTGGCTAGCGGTGCGCCGTTTCATGCCTTTCCGGTGCTGACGAAGCGGGCGCTGATGGAGAATTTCGACCGGATCGTGACCGATCCGAGGCTGAGTCGCGGCCTGATCGAGCAGCACCTGGATGGAGACGATCCCGGGTCGCTTCTTCTCGGACAATACCGTGTGGTGGCAACCGGCGGCACGACGGGCGAGCGGGGTATCGCAGCCTTCGACGACGCCGCCTGGCTTGCGGCAATCGCCAACATGGTGCGCTTCCAGGCGATCGTCGGCATTGACGATACCACGCGCAGCGTTGCCATCTTTGCCTCGTCGCCGGTGCATATTTCCTACCATATCGGCGTGGAGCTTCGCGCGATCCGGCCGGCTGCGCCACGCTTCAACGTGCTCATGCCGATCGAGGAGATCGTCGAGGGCCTCAACCTGCACCAGCCGGAGGTGATTTCGACCTATCCTTCCTTCGTGCGGGTGCTGGCGACGGAGCAGCAGGCCGGTCGGCTCAGGATCAGGCCGAGGCTGTTTCGCACCAGCGCCGAAACGCTGACGCCGGAGGTGCGCGACCTCGCCGCCGAGACGTGGCAGGCGGCTATCGCCAACAGCTATGTGTGCACCGAGGCGGGGCCCATGGGCCACGAGTGCATCTTTGGCGATGGGCTGCATCTGGCCGAGGATTCCTTCGTCTTCGAGGTGGTGGACGAGAATGATCGCCCGGTGCCGGATGGGACCGAGGGCGCAAAGCTTCTGGTGACGACGCTCACCAATCGCGTGCTGCCGCTGGTGCGCTACGAAATCTCCGACATCGTTGCGATGGCGACGGAACCCTGTCCGTGCGGCCTGCCGTTCTGGCGGATCGGATCGATCGCCGGACGCAGGGAAGAGACACTGCATCTGCCCGGGCGAGGCGGCGGCGTCGTGCGCGTGCACGCGCACCGGCTGCGCTCGCCCCTGACCGGCACCGCCGGGGTGCGACAATTCCAGTTCGTGCAATTGCCCGATGGGCTGGAGATCACCATCGCCGTGTTTGGAGGCGTGGATGCTGCCGCCGTCAGCGCTAAGGTCGATGAGGCCGCCAAGGCGGCGCTCGATGCGGCGGGCGCCGAGGCGGGCGGCGTGCGGGTGAGGGTGGTGGATGCCATCGAGCGCTCGGGGTCCGGCGCCAAGCAGAAACTGGTTGTCGCCTCGCCAGCCATCGAGTAGCCAGGACCGGTGACGGGAGCGTGAGAGGCGGCGACGGTCGGCCTTCTCGAAGACTTGCAGAATGGACATTTGCACCGCGGGACGCATCCTGAGGCGTTTCGCCCATGGCTGCGGCCGGAGACCCTTCGATGGTGGGGCAAGGTCGATGAATTCTGGGCGAGTGGAAAGCCGATCGTCTGAGATCCTTCGCGAGGCGGCGCCGTTGTTCTTCCACCCAGCGACCGCAAGTGCGTATAGTGTTGATTGGCAGGCAGCCGGCCGATAAGGACGCTGCGTGCCATACTGCCACACGGAGTTCTGAAGATTGAGCGTTGCCTTCACCAAGGAAGAAAGTGCCGAAACCGCCGCCGAGACGCTGCTGCCGGATCGCCCGATCTCGCCGCATCCGAACCTGGTGACGGAAGCCGGGTTGAAGGCGCTGGAGGCGCAGGTGCAGGAGGCGCGTGCGGCCTATGAGGCGGCGGCCACAGTCGACGACGTGAACGAAAAGCGCCGTCAGCAGGCCGGCCCCTTGCGCGACCTGCGCTATCTCGCCGAGCGGTTGCGCACGGCGCAACTGATGCCGGAGCCAGCGTCCAACGATACCGTCGCCTTCGGCAGCACGGTCACTTTCAGCCGCGACGACGGGCGGGTGCAGACCTACCGGATCGTCGGCGAGGACGAGGCCGATCCCAAGGCAGGATCGATCTCCTATGTCTCGCCGGTGGCGCGGATGCTCCTGGGCAAGGCGGTCGGCGACGTCATGAGCGTCGGCGACCAGGAGCTGGAAATCACCGCGATCGCGTGAGCGCGCTCTTGCAACCATCGGGCGGAACCTCAGCCCCGCGGCAATCCCTCAGGATACCCACGCTTTGGTATAGCTATCGTCGCCGTGATTATTATCGTATGCGATTAAATCGCATTGTATTGACATTGTGACGCGCTTCAGTATTTATATCGCATCCGATTTAATGTGAGGCGGCAAGCCCATGGATGCCGGTGCGCCTCAGAGCGCTCGGGCATTCCCTGGAAAATCCCCGTCCACAGCGAGCAGTCCGTCGACTGGAGGAAGCTGATGCAGTTTGAGCCCCAACGCGTGCAGGCCTATAGCGAGTTTTCGCTGGTGCTGGACCCAAATGCCTATGAGCCATTGCCCGACGACTGGCTGGTGGGGATCACCGATGTCGTCGATTCGACCGGGGCGATCAGGTCCGGGCGCTACGAGGACGTCAATTACACGGGCGCCTCGGCCATCGCCGCGATCGGCAATGCCTGGGGCAATTTCGATTTTCCCTTCGTCTTTCGGGGCGATGGCGCCGCCTTTGCGCTTCCGCCGGAAGGGGAAATGACGGCGACCGCAGCGCTCAGGCAGATTGCAGCCTTCGTGAAGGATCGATTTCGCCTCGACCTTCGCGTCGGCCTGCTGAGCGTCAGGGAAATCCGTGCCCACGGGCAGGACGTGACGATCGCGCGCTACGCCGCTTCGAAAGACGCCACTTACGCAATGTTTGCGGGCGGCGGGCTCAAATGGGCGGAGCAGCAGCTGAAGAGGGGGCGCTACCAGCTTGAGCCGGACAAGGATGGCACCGAACCGGATCTGACGGGGCTCGCCTGCGAGTGGCGACCGTTTCCGAGCCGGCGCGGGCAGATTCTGTCGCTGCTGGTCGAGCCCACGGACGACGTGCCGCCGGCGCGTTTCGCGGCGCTCGCCAGAGACGTGATTGCCGTCTTCGACGAGACGGCGCGGCAGTCGCATCCGTTGCCCGCGGAAATGGGCGTGCCGAAGGATGAGCGGGTCTATATCGCGCCAGAGCGCTGGCTGGGCGTTGCCGCCAATTCGGACTTTCGCAAATACGACGATGGTCTTCGCCTGACGGTGGACGCCGCAGTCGGGCAGATCGATCGGGTCGAAGCGATCCTCCTTGCGGCAAGGGCAAGGGGTGAGGTCAAATTCGGGCTGCACCGGCAATCACATGCGCTGATGACCTGCCTGGTACCGTCAGCCCGGCCGGATGCGCATCTGCATTTTCTCGACGGCATGGATGGCGGCTACGCGCGGGCGGCCGAAATGATGGAGTCGCGCAGGCGCGTCGAGGCGTAAGTGCGATCGAAACGGGCCGCTTCAAAGCAGCCCCGAGCCGGCGACACGACAAAGGGCGGCCAGCGGCCGCCCTCAGACTGCTGACAAGGACATCTCTGATCATCCCAGGCATGCTGAAAAAGCCCGTCGCCAGCCAGCGGCGCCGCGTCGGTGGCGCGGGAAATCATCCTGATGTCGAGCGTCGGCATTCCGGCTCTGCATCTCCTGCCGTGCCGACGCACGGCTGCTGGATCTCTGTGACAAGCACAGAGATGAGGGTGGAGAGGACGGGCGGTCTCATGCCGCCCGTCGTCGTTGGTTGCCGGCCATAGGGATCGAAGCGACGGCTATTCCTTCTGGGATCCGCGTTGTATCGAGTGCAGCAGGTTGTCGCGCAGGCTTGCCACCGATTGCTGCACGACCGGAAAGTCGTCGCCGAGGCCGGTGGCTTCGAGGAGCGCCGAACCCGGCTCCGCGTCCACCAGTTCGCGACCGGCCGGCGTCAAGGTGAGGCGCACCTGCCGCTCGTCCGAAGGGTCGCGACGGCGCTGCAGATAGCCGTCTGCTTCGAGCTTCTTGAGGATCGGCGTTAGCGTGTTCGATTCCAGGAAGAGCTTTTCGCCAAGCATGCTGACGGTCTGGTCGTCTTCCTCCGATAGCGCCACCAGGGTCACGTATTGGGTGTAGGTCAGGCCCAGCTTGTCGAGCAGGGGTTTATAGGCGCGGCCAAAGGCGAGGTTTGCGGAATAGATTGCAAAGCAAAGGAAGTTGGAGAGCTTCTTGCCGCCCTTTGCAGGCGTGGTCTCAGGGCTCGCTGTTTTGGAGGCGGGCATGGGGGTGTCCTTTTTTCTCTTTCCGTATCTGCACTTAATATAAATCGTATCCGATTAAATCGCAATGGTGTTGACGTCGCATCCGGTTTCATCTATATACATCGCATCCGATTGAAGCGGATCCGCTTAATAAATCAAACAGAGAGGAAATGACATGACCACGAAGCTCGTATTCACTGGCAAGACCCACAACACCGGCGGCCGCAACGGCGGCACCCGCAGCCAAGACGGCATGCTGGAACTGAAGCTGTCGCAGCCGCATCCGGCCGCGGAAAACCTGTTCGGTGCCGCCTGGTCGGCCTGTTACATCGGCGCGATCGAGCTTGCTGCGCAACAGCGCAAGGTGAAGCTGCCGGCCGGCCCCGAGGTCGAGACCGACATCAATCTCAACGTCGACGACGGTTCATACTTCCTCAGCGCTCGGCTGAATGTCAGCCTGCCGGGCCTCGATCGCGACCTCGCCCATGAAATTATTCACGCCGCCCACGAGATCTGCCCGTACTCCAAGGCGACCCGTGGCAACATCGAAGTCGAGACCAATCTCGTCTAAGACCGCCTCAGGAAAATCCTTTTGATATCATCGGGATGTGCCGAACCTGGATCTCCAGCCGCGGCGCATCCCGATACCGTTTCAGGGGCTTCGTCCTTGCGCGCCGATCGCGGGCGGAGGCGGTCTTCCGGTCCGACCTCAGGGGAATGTAATTGGGCTGATCGGCAGAACTCCCGTTGTATGGAACGTGTCGCCTCCCGGGCCGATGCCCTCCGTCGCCGCTTGACAAAGATGGAGGACTGTTCGAGTTTCGCCTCATGATCTGCCGTCTCGCCAAACTGACGACCTCGAAAAAAGCCCCGTACCCGGGGCTGTCGGTCGTTGCGCGCAGAGCATAGCAAGCACAAGGATCAGATCGACCCCGCCGGTTCGGACGGGGTTTTCGCTTGCGCTCCGTCTCCGGTTTCTTGAAGGAGATGGAAATTCATGGAAGCCACATATTCAACGCCGAGCGGCCTCTGGCTGCCGCTGATCACGCCGTTTCGCGATGGCGAACTCGATGAGCGCTCGCTGCGCCGGCTGGTGGCGCACTTTGCCGCAGAACCGATCGACGGCTTCATCCTGGGTGCTACCACCGGGGAGGGCATGGCGCTCAGCGAGGCGGAATGCGAGCGGCTGGTTGCGATCACCAACGAGACCCTGGCTGCGGCGGGCAAGTGCATACCTGTCTATTTCGGCCTTTCGGGCAGCGACACGCTGAAGACGGTAAAGGCGCTGGAGCGGACGGCGCCTTGGGATATCACCGGCTATCTGATCGCCTGCCCCTATTACACAAGGCCGTCGCAACGCGGGCTCTTTGCCCATTTCTCGGCGCTTGCCGGTGCCACCGGACGGCCGATCCTGATCTACAACATTCCCTACAGAACCGGGGTGAACCTCGGCAACGAGACGATGCTGCAGCTGGCGGAGCGGGAAAACATCGTCGGCGTCAAGGATTGTTCGGCGGATGCGACGCAATCCTTCGATCTGCTGCGCCACAAGCCCCAAGGTTTTTCGGTGCTGACCGGCGAAGACCCGCTGTTCTACACGGCGCTGACTCAAGGGGCGGAAGGCGGGATCACGGCTTCGGCGCATGTTCAAACGGCAGCCTTCGCCGCCATTCGCAACAGGCTGATATCCGGCGATCAACCGGGGGCTTTGGCCGACTGGCAGCGTCTTGCCGATCTGCCGAGGCTGCTGTTTGCCGAGCCGAGCCCGGCTCCGATCAAGCACTGGCTCTGGCGCTCAGGGCTCATCGACAGCCCGGAAATGCGCCTGCCGATGGTGCCGGTCAGCCACGAGTTGGCAGCACGGATCGACCGGGCGATCGCCAGCCAGGACCGCGAAGGCTGACGGGCTTGCTGGAGCCCGGCCATTGTCGCTCGGCTAGAGCATCCGCTCTCAAGTGGAATCACTGGAGGCGGAAAGATGCTCTAGAATCAAAGTGCTACAGCGACCTTTGCGCGCCTGATAAGGCGCGCGGCGCTGTAGTGCATCTTTCCGCTTCAAGCGATCACGCTTGAAAGCGGGATGTTCTAGCCAGGGCCTTCAGCGCGCTGCAGTCACGGACGCCGCTTTGGTAGATCGCAACAAGCCGCTTTGCGATCCGCTCTGCGGCTTCGCAGCGTCGCGTCAGCCCGCGATCACGCAGGATGTCGTCGAAGATGCGCTCGATCTCCTGCATGTCATGGGGGTGTATCGCCTGTTGGCGGGTCGTGGAATGCATCGCGCGACCTCCAGAACTGGGGCGAAAGCGCGAATGAACTTTCAGCCGTTGGAGCCCGTATAAACAGTCCAACGATGGGCGTGAGTATGCGCCGTTCCGTGGCGAATACAATGAAGCCTTGGGGTTGTGTGCGATGGCCGGGTCGGAGTGACCGTGGCTCAGCGCCAGAAGCGCTTGGCGTCGATCACGTCGTCAAGTGCGCTCTGCGCGTGGTCGATCAGCTTGTCCTTGTCGGCGTGCACAACGAGCGTTTCGGCGTCCGGATGATCCTCAAGGCCGATCTCGCTGAGCACGAGGGGACCGGACACGAGATCGTTCAGCGTGCCGAGCCGGTCCTGCAGTCCGCTCATAGCATCGATGAACCGCTTATGGCGCCGCGTGCCCCGCTTGTCGTCAAACAGCGCGGCAAAGAATTCGGCGGCATAACGCAGCTTCTTGGCATCCTTGCGGGCCTCGTGCCGCTCCTCGTCGCTGACCTTGGCGAGTGCGCGGCCATGTTTCTTGAGCTTGCGGCGCGCGCGGTCGAGAACGGCTTCGGCGAAATCGGCCACCGGCCGGTCGCGAAGCTCGGCGGGCGGCGTCGACAGATAGTCGCCGCAGTGCAGCCATTGCTGGATATCGAGAAGAAGGGCGCGGCCGCGTGCGCCGTCGAGGGCCTCGAAGACTTCGACGTAGCGGGCGGCGCGCGCCGTCTTCAGGCGGTCGCGCAACTCCGGCTCCGGATCACGCGTCAGGAGAACGTCAACATCGCGGGCCTTGCCGAAAACACCGGCCAGCCATTTCAGCTCGCCGTTGATGCGCGCGCTCTCCTCATCGCCAAGCACATCCTTGTAGAGCGAGATGGCCGAGCGCAGTCGGCGAAGGGCGACGCGGACCTGGTGGAGCGCCTCCGGGTTCTTTCGTTCACGCAGCACGTCCTCGTTCAGGCGGTAGTGCCTGAGACAGGCAAGCGCGATGGTGCGGAAACTCTTCGTCACCCGCATCTCGCGGTCGAGCACGACCGGCTCCGCCTTGAAGACGATCGGCCTGGCGTCGATCAGACGGAAGCCGCGCTCGGCCTTGGAAAGAACGCCCAAGCGGAAGGGAACGATCGCCTCGATGCGGCGGGCGAGGGTGAAAAGCGCCTTCGGGTCGCCATCCTTGAGCTCGAGTTCGATTTCGCCGACGGCGGTCTGGCGATTGCCTGAGGCGATCATTCCACGGTCGAGGGCCACTTCGATCTGCGTGCCGTCCTGGTCAACCTCCCAGGTCCTGCGCTCGACCTCGACGGTAAAGTGCGGCTCCAGATCGTCGGGCTCAAGGTCAAACGCGGCGGCAAGCGGGGTGGTGTGATCGACGACCGGCTCATCGGCGGAAAGCGGCTGCTCCCATTCCGGACGGGCAAAGACCGATGCGCCGGGGCCGGTCGCCTTGATCGTCTGGGTGCGTGCCGCGCCGACCGTGCGGATGCGCAGCGTGAAGCCTGACTGATAGAGATCACGGCCGCGCGTATCGAAATAGACGGACCGTTGCTGCTCCGTGCGCGCCGGCTCACCAAGGAGGCCGGATGCGGCAAAGCGGTCAAGATCTTCGGGAGAGAGCTCGGGCTTGAGTTCGATTTCGGTGTTCAAACCATCCTCCATGAGCGCGAGGTCATACACTAACGCCATTTGAGCACATTGGTTCGCGTTCTGGATGACATGGATCATATTGCGGGCGCAGAGACGGAAAGCCGATCGGCCGGGAAGTCGCGCTCGCCGAGACGTGACTGGCCGACAAGGAAATCAGGCTCGACATTTGCCACTCGATGCCTGGATCATCTGCGCAATTCCGGACGGAAAACCGCTTCGCACTTTTCCTGGAATTGCTCTTTGTATTGGACGCAATTCCAGGCGGAAAACCGCTTCACACTTTTCCTGGAATTGCTTTAAGCTCCCGGCATTTCATGCCACGGAATTGATAAATGTCGCTTCGCCTTGCCACCTTCAATATCGAGAACCTTTTGAGCCGCTTCGATTTTTCCGGCTTTCGCAACCAACTCAAGCAGGACCGGGTCCTCAGGCTCTTCGACGTGAAGACGGAAGCCGAATACCAGCGGCTGGAGGAGGCGCGCACCATCGCGCACACCGATGATACGCGGCAGATGTCGGCGCTCGCGATCGCCGATTGCGATGCGGATATCCTTTGCCTGCAGGAGGCCGACAACATGGCCTCGCTGCAGGCCTTCGAATACAACTATCTCTTCCGCATGGTGGGTAACGGCTATCGCCAGAAATACCTGATCGAGGGCAATGATTCGCGTGGGATCGACGTGGCCGTGCTGATGCGCGAGGAGACGCGCGACGGACAGCCGATCGAGTGCCTGGATGTGAAGAGCCATGCGGGGCTGACCTATGAAGATCTCGACCTCTTCAACGACCAGCTCGCGCTCACCAACCGGCCGGCCGACCGGATCTTCAAGCGCGATTGCCTGGAGCTCGACCTGCGCATCGGCGGGCGGCCGCTGACGCTTTATGTCGTGCACTTCAAGTCGATGGGGCCGGCGCGCGAAGGGCTCGACGGCCGGCAGGCGACGATGCCGCTGCGCGTGGCGGAGGCGAGCGCCGTGCGCCATATCATCGAGAGCCGCTTCGGCCGCGGGAAGACCGCCGACAAGATGTTTGCGATCTGCGGCGACATGAACGACTACCAGGAGAAGGTGAACATCCTCGGCGACCGGCGCAACGGCTACCAGTTCGTGCCGCACGAGGAGGAAACGAGCTCGCTCGACGTGTTCAGCCATGACGGCTTCGTGGAAAACCCGATGCTGCGCCGGCCGGTGATGGACCGCTGGACGCTGTTTCACAGCCGCGGGCCGCAGGAGCAGCATCTCTGCCAGCTCGACTATATCTGGCTGTCGCCGGCGCTTGCCAAGCGCAACCACTCCCAGGTGCCCGAGGTCATCCGCGGCGGCCAGCCCTTCCGCACGATCTTTCCGCCGGGGCTTGACGTGGAGCGCTACCCGCGCACCGGCTGGGACCGGCCGAAGGCGTCGGACCATTGCCCCGTGGCCATAACGCTGGATGTGTGATCATGGGCGCTCTTGAAAGCAATAGGGCAGCGTGGCCGGCCGAGGGCGTCATCATCCCGATCGACGGCGTCGATATCCGCGTCAACGGCGCGGCGCATCCGTTTCACCTAGGCGAGGTCGAGCGGGCGCAGGAGAACTGGCACCGCGAAATCGCGGCCAACCCGCATCTCTTCGATGGCCGGATGGTGCTGCAGCGCGCGCTTCGCATCGAGGACGGGCGGATTCGGGGCGAGGGGCATGTCGTGCCCTATTCGACCTTTCTCTGGTGGCGGAAGACGCGGGCCGAAGGCGCCTTTCATCTCTTCGCCATGCCGGCGATCCTGTCCTCCGACGGCGCGTTGATCCTGGTGCGCATGGGGTCGCACACCGCCAATCCGGCCCGCGTCTACAGCCCCTCCGGCTCGCTGGAGCCAGAGGATATCGTCGACGGCCGCTGCGACATCGCCGGCAACATCCGCCGCGAGGCGCTGGAAGAGACCGGCATCGATCTCGCGCTTGCGACGGCCGAGCCCGGCTATCGCCTCCTGCATATGGACCGCGCCGTGACCGTGCTTCGCGTCTACCGCTATCCGGAAACGGCGGCGGCCCTGGTTGCCCGGGTGGCGGCGCATATCGCTGGTGATCCCGAGCCGGAGATCGACGAGGCGATCGCGATTTTCGGGCCGGACCCTGGGGCGCACAACTATCCGCCGTTCATTCCGCCCATTCTGGAGTGGCTGTTTCGGTAACATCCGCTCGCCACGGCCTTGAATCAATAAATCGCGCTATCTTTTTGTATTTGTAGTGCTTATGCCGCGCGCGTCTGCTTGCGCCTTAGGCCCTGTTGATGCGCAGGAAGAACTGCCACGCCTTCACACATGCCCGCGCCCCTCGGTCCTCACATCCCAACAATCAGGAAGGACCGCGCAGGGTGGAAAGCGGACTTCCGCCGGACCAGCCACCGACACTGCAGTCTCACAACGTGAAAGCAATATCGTCGGCAGATAAGTCCGCAAGCGAAACGCCTTCGATGAGGATACCTTCGGTTTCACCATGAAAGGCTACATAGAGACCCTCCTCTGTGTCATGCGAGGCAGCCACAAAGGAATCGAAATTATAGATGTTGGTGTCGCCAGGATAGAAGCCCCCCAACTCGATCACGTCGCCACTTTGGGTGTCAAAATCGACGATATGATCGATGCTGCTATGGCGAACCTCAAATCCACTCCAGTGGAATGTGTCAGCGCCCTCACCGCCGATCAGACGATCCGCACCGTCGCCTCCAGAGAGGTGGTCATCGCCTTCACCCCCACTAAGTGAGTCGACTCCGGCACCGCCTTCAAGGCGGTCATCATCGCCTTCGCCATAGAGATAGTCATTATTTTCGCCGCCAAACAGGCGGTCGGCCCCATTGCCGCCGAAGAGGTTGTCGCGACTGAGGCCACCGAGCAAAGTATCATTGCCGCTGCCGGTATGTGCGTAAACCCGCTCAAAATTGTGAAAGGCCGTACCGGTCGATGTAACGCCATTGACCACATCGACCGTGACATCATCGGTCCGATCCGCATCCTCGAACCGTAACGTGTCGTCACCGTCGCCGCCGTCGAGTTCGGCAGATGAAAGTGTCGTTGTGATGCTGTCGTCGCCACTGCCGCCAGAAAGATGATTGGCCCCGAACCGATCGATTATCGTGTCGTTGCCCGCACCGGCGTCGATAACATCAGCACCCAGGGAACTCAATTGATTATGGGTGTTCGGCAATGACTGGCCGCCGATGATGTCCGCGCCGTCTCCGGTCGAGATCACGTCGTCACCCGTGCCACCCTCAACAATGTCCTTGCCGCTACCGGTCGTCAGCTCCAGCCGCTCAATGCCGCGGTAGAAGATGTGATTGTCGGTCTCAGCCGGGTCACCGAAGGTTACGTGGCGGTTCATGCCGTTAAACGTGACTCGGTTGCCCGTCCCTGAAAGATTGATGACCAGCGTATCGATGCCGGCACCTCCCCGCGCCACGCCGCCCGTTCCGTTGAGTTCCAGCCGGTCATCGCCATCGCCGCCATCGAGCTCGTCATAGCCGCTGAAACTCATCAGGCCGTCGTTACCGGCCCCGCCATAGAGAAAATCGTTCCCAAGCCCGCCGTCCAGCGTGTCATTGGCGCCGAGACCCCAGATATTGTCGTTTTCGTCTGTCCCGAACAGGGTGTCGTTCGCATCAGTGCCGACTATCTTTGCCATTTTTTTCATCCTCCTGAAAGCAATCTATAAGCAAACAACAATTGCAAACAAGTATTATATTTATTAAGTGCAGTCATTTATTGTACTTCAATTATAATTCAAAACTTAAATTAATATCCATTACTGACATTCAAATAACTGAAAACCGGCGCGATCCTGGAACAACTGGCGTTGAGATCGATGACGCTAGCCCGAAGCGCCCGAGCCAGGCGCGGGACGGCTGGCAAGACTCGGATCTACGATTGTTAGTAGTTGCTGATGTTTCCTTCAGCTTTTGCTACTGTTGTCGAGATGATGGAAGGTAGCGCGGTAACTGTGTGCCGCGGGCTGTTGAGCAAGATGGGAGAGCGCTCATGGCGACGGGGACAGATGTCACGCCCGGGGAATGGGGTCAGGTGCACGGCGTCCAAAACGTCGGTTGGTACCGTTTCCGACTGGGGGTGTTCGAGGGGACGGTTGTCTCGGACGGTTATATCCATCACAGCTACGAGGGCTTCTACCCAGATGCTGATCCGGCCGAAATCGCCCGCCTGAAATCCGTCCATCGGTTGCCCATCGACCACATTCCAATGGATATCAACCCAGTCGTGATGAACACGGGCGACAGATTGTTTCTCATCGATGCGGGCGCGGGGCGGACACTTACATGGCGTGGCGACATGGGTCGTCTGATAGACAATCTCGGCGCGGCCGGTATTGAACCGAAAGACATCGACGCGGTCCTGATGACCCACCTGCATCCGGATCACGCCTTTGGCCTCATCCATCCCGACGGTAGCGCGACCTTCCCCAACGCGAAGCTTTTCTGCACCGATCGGGAATGGGCTGAATGGACCGATCCGGAAAACTTGAATCGGAATGACTTCCGATCGGAGTGGACGGGAGGAGCACTTGAAGCAGTGGCTCCTTATCGCGACAGGCTGAGGCTTTTCTCAGTCGGGGAGACCCTGTTCCCGGGAGTGTCCACGTTTTCCGTCGCGGGTCATACCGCGGGGATGTGCGCCTACATCTTCGAGAGCGAAGGGCAAAAAATTGTCTTCACCGGTGACGTCTGCCACCATCAGGTATACGACCCGGCTCATCCGGAATGGTATTTCCATATGGACTACGATACCAACCCGCAGCAGGCCGCGGATGCGAAGACCGCGATTTTCGCCAAGGTCGTGACCGAGGGTATTCGCTATCATGGCTACCATTTCCCTTTCCCGGGAATTGGGGACGTCGTGCCATTGGGCGACGGCACGTATCACTTTCATCCGGAGGCTGTTGCACCGCGCCATTAAGAGCCAAGTTCAGCCGTCGGTGGCTCGCAACCGGCGAACGATTGGTATTGGATTTTCCCGAGGAAGTCCGACGAGGGCTTACGCGGAAGACAGCAAATAAGCTCGGTCAATGTCTGCAGGTATTGCGACATAATCCCGGAAGTTTGGACGGCTCTCGTGAGCCTTTAATAGAGGTGCGTAGCGCTACGAACCCATGACACCTGCTCCGAGTTGTGCACGGGTGCTTTTTAACCCTTGCCGCCCGCGCCCCGACGCTGCAAAGTTCGGGGCATCTTCGCAAGGGGACATGAATGACGCTGAGTTACGCGATCTACGACGTCTTTACCGACAGGCAACTCGAAGGCAATCCACTGGCTGTGGTCTTCGGCGCCGACCGGCTGGACGACGAGGCGATGCAGGCGATCGCGCAGGAATTCAACCTGTCGGAGACGGTGTTCATCCGCAGGCCCGGGGGTGCTGCGCATACGGCGAAGCTCCGGATCTTCACCCCCAGCCAGGAACTGCCCTTTGCCGGACATCCGACCGTTGGCGCGGCGATCGCTATCGCCGAGGCGCAGCATGGCGCGATCGAGGAGGGGATCGACCTTGTGCAGGTGCTGGAGGAGAAGGTGGGTCCGGTGCGCTGCGCCGTCCGCCTCAAGTCGAGGGCTGCGAGCTTTGCCGAGTTCGACCTGCCGCGCAAATCGGTACGGCTCGATGCCCGCTTCGACCGGCAGGCGATTGCCGATGCGTTGAGCCTGAAACAATCACAGATCGGCTTCGAGAACCACGTGCCTTCGTTCTGGAGTGCCGGCGTGCCCTTCGTCATGGTGCCGGTGCACGATGTTGCGGCGGTTTCTTCGATCGAGTTCGATTCGCAACGCTGGGAGCAACTGACGCCGATGGCCGAGGGGCGGCTGGCCCCGGCCTATGTCTATTGCCGCGGCGGCGTGAACCACACGGCGCGCTTCCACGCGCGCAAGTTCGGCCCCGGTGCCGGCAACCTCGAGGACCCGGCGACCGGCTCGGCCGTGGCCGCTCTCTCCGGCGCCATCCATTTTTTCGACCAGTTCGTCGACGGTCATCACCCGGTGCTGGTCGAGCAGGGGGTGGAAATGGGACGGCCGTCCTTCATCCACCTGCATCTGGATATCTCGGGCGGGGAGATCAGCAATGCCCGCATCGGCGGCCACGCAGTGAAGATCGGCGCAGGCGAACTTTTCGTCTGAAGCCGGAGCCAAGCGTTTTGGAAAAAAGAAATTCAATCAGCGTCTTAGGAGAATTTGGTGGGTGATCACGGGCTCGAACCGTGGACCCGCTGATTAAGAGTCAGCTGCTCTACCAACTGAGCTAATCACCCATCCGCGACCGCGTCGGTCAAGTCCCGTCGCTGTCGTGAGGGGGCGTATAAAGGCGTTCGATTGGCTTGTCCAGCGCCTTTGTGAAAATCTTTTGAAAAACTTCATGAGGCCAAGGCGCGCCCTGTGGAGAACGCCCCGCACACCTCCGTGGTTGTAGGGAACACGGGAGTCACGACGAAAGACGCGTTTGACAACTGCCGCTTTGACCTGGGCGGCCGCTTCATCGGCGTGCGCTGATCGCGCGGCCAGGCGAGAGCAAACGCAATCAACTCGGAGCCGGATGGAAACGCTGTGGGTTTATCGTCGCGTGACGCAGATACCCTCTTGAGTGTCATCGGCCCGTGCGCTAAAGCGACGCCACGGATGGGTGATTAGCTCAGTTGGTAGAGCAGCTGACTCTTAATCAGCGGGTCCACGGTTCGAGCCCGTGATCACCCACCAAAACTTCTCCTAAAACGCTGATTAAATTCCAATTTTTCCGGCAGGCATATTGGTGCGCTTTCCAGGTTCTGGGAGGTATCCACGGCCCGTTCCTAAGCATCCGGCGTGACCGCGTGCCGTCCTGTCCGCCGACACTTGTTGCGATGGCCTACGAGGCGCATCAGCGGCGCCATAATCCCGACCGGCGATATGTGCAGCGCTCGACCGGCGCGATTGGTCGCCTGGTCGAGCCGGTCGCGGGCGACGCCAACGGCACCGACCACGCCCTCATCAAACGGTGCGCCGAACATTCATAACGGCGTGACCAATATCGTCGTCAGACGCTGCTGCCGTTCATTTGGCGGGAAAGTATCGGAGCGTTCCGGCGAGCCGCGGGCCGGTCGATCCCTGGGTGTCCATCGGGTGATTGATACCGTCGTTCACGGGCAATTCTTCAAAATCAAAGGGGCTCACGCCTTCGAGACACGCTGCATTGACGCCGTAGAAATCGGGGTTCGCGCGCGGCCTGTGGAAGGTGTAGATGCCGCATTTTGAGCAAAAGAAATGCTCGGCCGCCTTTGTGTTGAACTGATACCTGGTCAGCGCCTCACCGCCTGAAAGCACAGTGACGCCGTCCTTTGCGGCGGAGACGGCAACCGCGCCCTTCAACTGGCAGTAAGAGCAGGTGCAGCGGCGGGCCGTATGAAGACCGTTCTTCAATCGAACATTGAAACGAACTGTTTTGCAGTGACAGGCGCCGTTGAGGTCCTGAACGTCGAGATTCATGGAAGCATCCATCTGATTTTGAAGCGCAATTGACGTCCTTTTCTTAGGGGCTGGATTGCGGATGCTCAAGTGCGGGCAAAGCGAATGGCATGCCGGGCGGAAGGTGAGGACAGCCGTGACGACCCTTGGAGGCCTCTCCGCCTCATCGCGGCAGCGCCTCGACGTCGTGGCGTGAGGGGCGTGGCTCTGTGGTCGCGATGTCAACGATGCTGCCGATGCAGATCAGTGCGAAGAAGACGGAGAACGAGACAATGACAATCAATCGCTCCGTTTTGAACTCTTCGCCGCGGTGGAAAAGCCGCGCCTGTTGGCGATAAAGGCCGGATCGACCCCTGCGGCACGCTCGCACCCGTCACCTGTTGCTCCCGTGCAACAGGCGCTTCGTCATTCCGACAGTTTGCGATTGTGCTCTTGCCGCAGAAGTAAACTCGTGTAATTTTCACCAAATCGGAGCTCAAACTAGAGGAGGCATACGATGATTCATAATTTTGTTCAGATGCTCGCCTCTGGTGGAATGGCTTGCTCGTCACGACGAGTGTGCCACAATTCTGTGAATTACTTCGGCGCATAAACGCGACCCGAGTTCCGCCTTTTCGTATTTTCCATTTTGACTTGATGTGACCGGTTCCCGGAACGCGTTTCCGTGTCCGCGCGCATCCATAATCTAGAGGACCGGCCGCTCGCGGCGGCGGGAATAATCATGCGCGAATTGCAACTTACCTCCGCCGGCACCCTGCCGGCGATCATGGACGACCTGTTTCGAACGTTCGGCTTCCGGCGAACCGTCGGTGCCTTCCTTGTTGCTGCCTGGAGGCGTCGCCGGACGCTCAACCAGCTCAGCCATCTCTCGGATCACTTGCTCCGCGATATCGGCGCGGAGGAAGGCGTGAAGAAGCCCGAGATAGCAGACATATCCCTCTGGCAAATGCCGGTCGGCTATCCGGTTACGAGACAGAACTGAGGCCCGCGTCAGCGGGCCTCAGGCTGCTGGCAAACCCTAAGATGGCTTCCTGCCGCGAAGGGCGTCCCATTCTCCGTCATCCTCGCCCTTGTGGCGGGGATGTGAGCGACCCGACGTCCGTCGGGTCGAAAGACCTTTCGGCCCAAGGACTTGGGCTGGTCTCGCAGTTCCAGCGCGCAATTCGGTGGCGGCGCCGGTTGTGTGTGGACGCGGCTGATCCTGCAACGCCGCGCATCAACTCAGGCGCGCAAAGGTCGCCGTAGCACTTTGAATTGCTGCATGTTTTTGCCCTTTAACCGGCTACGAACAAAGGAAACATGCAGTCGGCAAGTCATCTCTCGTCACCAGCGCGTTGCAGTCGGATCGGAGATCAGGGTGCCAGCGCGGTCGCTGCCGATTGTTGTTCGGCGGCGAGCTTGGCGGCGCAGTCGTGTTTTATCATCGCCGCGGCAAGGTTCGCTCGCCCGGTACCGGTGGCCTTCGCCTTTGCTGCCGCCATGTCCCTGCACCAGTTTGCGTCGAGAACCTCTTCGGGGATGTGCGGCATGCAGGACGAGAGAAGCAGCAGCAAACATAGCAACGCGACGCGCATTCAAGGCTCCTTTGCGGGTGCCGGATTCTTATCATCAGCGAACCGAAAGGAAACACGTGCTTGTGCTTGGGGGCTGCCTGATAGCCCTTGTTTATGCGACCACCCGCAGGCCGGCGGTGCGGCAGGGGTGGTCGCGTTTCGTGGCCGTTACGGGGTCGTTGCCGGCTGGGTCGTTGACGGTTGCGTCGTCGACGGTTCGGTCGTGGACGGCTGAGTGGTCGAGGGCTGCGTCGTCGACTGGTCAGTCGTTGCCGGCTGCTGCGTCGTTGCTGGCTTCTGCTCGGTCGTCGCGGGCTCCGTCGTCGTTGTCGCCGGTGCCGTCTCGGTGGCCTGCTTGGCCCCCGGTTTCAGGTACACGACGCCAAGAATGATGAGCACGATCACAACCACGATGCCGATGACTGTGTTTCGATTCATGCAGGCTTCTCCTCAGGTTAAGTGCCTCAGAGGTGTAAATGGAGCGGTCGGTCGAATAATCAACGGCCAAACTCGCGGATCGGTTGAAAAACGATCCATCCGGTCGCGCAGCGACCGGCCGTGCCGTTCATCTTCGGCTTGGAGACATGCCGGAAGCGGGGCGGTGATGGGTTCTCGAGCGTGCCTGTGCCCGGATAGCCGGCGCTTTTCCGGTGTGTACCCGCGGGCCGCGAGGCTAGCGCTCGCCGCCAGCGGTGGATTTGGGAAGGGGGGTGATGAAGCCGAGCCGCAGCAATTGCTTCGAACCGCCGAATTTCACCGACGAATGGGAAAAGAGCTTCAGCGCGCCGGTGCCGTCGAGGGCTTCCGTCATCTTCGCGTAGGCCGCCGAACCGTCGAAGTATTGGCCGTTGGCGACGGCATCCTCGATGACCTTTTCGTAGTCGGCGAAGAACTTGAAATGCAGGAGGGCGCCGAGCACCGAGGAGAAGTTGCGTTGATAGGGCAGCGGCTGATGGATGCTGGCGCCGAAGCGACAGTCCTCGTCCCAGAAGATCAGCGGATACTTGATCAGTTCCAGGTCGGATTCAAACTCGCGGTGGCGCGCGCCGCCTTTGACCGTGATCGCGCGCGTGGTCGTTGCCAGCGAATAGCCACGGCTATCGAAATGATCGGCGACTTCCCACGGGGCTCGGGTTTTCAGCTGATTGACGTCTGCCGTGCCCAGATTGACCGGATACATATCCAGCATCGGTGCGGGCAGCCGTGAAATCTTCAGATCCTCGAGCGTATGGATCACCGACCACAGCGTGCGGTTCTCGCAATCGTCGTAGATCAGGAACTCATCGGAATCGACGTTGAGGTACCAGCGGTCGCCGCCATAGCGCGCAAACAGCGCCTCCCTCCAGAGGCGGCCGCGCCGGGCTTCCGCGTAGCGAAGCGCAGACGCCCACAGGTCGACATCGGGCTGGCCCAGCAGATATTCACGCGTCCCATCGGTCGAGGCATCATCCACACAGATGAAACGGGTAACGCCCAACGACCGGTAATGCGCCAGAAAGCCGGGCATCAGCTGCGCGTCATTGCGGCTGAGGAAAACCAGCGGGAGATCATCAGGGTAGAGCGACGTTTGCCCCTGCGGGCTGACGCAGCGCAGGTCGACTTCGCGGCCCTCCGTCCGTTCGCGACGCTCGACCTTGGCTGACTCGTACCAGGTGATGAGGCGATCGAAGAGGTTTCGGTCCGAGATCATCTCGGCGTCGGATTGATCCCTGAAGGGATAGGTAATGTCTTTCATTCCCATTCCGATATGTATTCTTCATACATAATATGGGGCGACTTAGATCAAAAACACCGGTGAGGCAATTGTCTGATGGCATCGACCCGGCGATGCCGCGAGTGGCGCATTGCCTGTCTCTAGAGCGCAAAATCGTACTAACTGGCGGTGAAAAGATCCTTGGGGCAGAGCATGAAGCGTCTCCTTCGTTCGATCCGAAAGAAAATTCGTTACTTCACCAATGCGCGCACGGTGACGATCGACCGCATCCGGCTGGTGTCCGACGCGGCGCGCGTTCCGGCCGTCGTGCGCGACCTGATGTATCGCGAAGTCTACGAGGATACGGAACGCAACATCCTGCTTCGGCTGCTAAAGCCCGGCTCGAAGGTGCTGGAAGTCGGCACCGGCGTCGGCTTCATCGCGCTGCTTGCGGCAAGGATCTGCGGCGCTTCGAACGTGCTGACCTATGAGGCCAATGCGTCGCTGGAGCCGCTGATCCGCGAGAACTTCCAGCTGAACGGCATCGAGCCCGCCTTGCGGCTCAGAGCCATGACGTCCGACGGGCGCAGGATCTCCTTCTACCGGAGCGACAACATCATTTCGTCGAGCGCCTACGACCGTCAGCTGCCGGGCGCGAAAGTGGAGATCGAAAGCGACGTCTTCTCCGAGGTACTCCAGACCTATCGCCCCGATGTGCTGATCATGGATGTGGAAGGCAGCGAGGATGAATTGCTGCGCGTTGCCGATTTCGGCTCGGTCAGGGATATCCTGGTGGAACTGCACCCGCATGTCATCGGCGAGGCGAAGGTCGAGGAATTGAAGGCGATCCTGGCGGACAAGGGGTTCCGGCAAGGCGAGACCGACCGCAAGACCTTCCATTTCCACCGGAACCGCGCTTGAACGCAGCCGATTTCGCTCGCCATGACGCGACCATCGCAACTTTTTGGCGGGTCGTTGGTTACTCCTGCATTCACGTTCACTGGGCTAGCCTTGAGGTCCTCTCAATGGGTAGCGGGTGGAGGAGACTGATATGACACACAAGATGAGCAAACTTCTGGCCGTGCTCCTGGTCGCCGCAGGCGCCGTAGGCGCCGTCACGGCGCTGCCTTCGGTATCTCCGGCGCAGTCCCTTGATCTCTACATCGGACCTCGCGGCGACGATGGCGACTGGGATCGGGACTATCGGCGCGAACGCCGCTATGACGACGATTACTACAGCCCGCGGCGCGGCTGCAGCGCCCGCCAGGCCATTCGCCGCGCCTATGGCTATGGCATGCGTGATCCCGAGATCGCCGGAATGAGCCGCAACCGAATCGTCGTCGAGGGCATCGGACGGCGTGGACAATACGCCAGGATCTATCTCGCCAACCGCAGCGGTTGCCCGCGCATCCGCTAGATCACTTCATTGTTTCATCGAAACACTGAAGTGATCTAAGTCTTTGAAATTACGCAATTCTGGACGGAAAACCGTTTCGCACTTTTCCTGGAATTGCTCTAACGTGTCTCCCTGTCTCGACCGCGCGCTTGGTGCGGTCAGGGGGCGCGGTCGAGGGCGCAGTCGGGAATTGCCTGCGCCGCGCAAAGGACACGCGGCAAATGCTCCTCGTTCCGTATTCCGCAGTGCGAGGCGGCGGCGTGATGCTCGTGCCTGGCTCGCCGCAATGGGGTGAACGCCGCTGGTCCGTTCCCTTGAGGAAGGGCAATGTGATATAGCGTCCGCCGATGATCATTCCGACCTCTTCGACATCCACACCGCTCGGCGAGCGTGCTTGCGGCACCTGCACACTTTGCTGCCGGCTGCCGGATATCGACGCGTTGGAAAAACCGGCAAACGACTGGTGCCGGCATTGCATCGACGGTGAGGGGTGCCGGATCTATGAGCAGCGGCCGCAGCTCTGTCGCGACTTCCTCTGTCTTTGGCGCACGGATGAGGGCCTGGACGACACCTGGGATCCGGCGCCCTCGCGCATGATGATCTATCGGCAGGGGCCGCAGGTCACCGTTCTCGTCGATCCGGATTATCCGGAAATCTGGAAGCAGACGCCCTATGCCGAGACGCTGCAGCGCTGGGCGCGCGCGGGCGAAGCCGGGCAATATGTGATCGTCTTTGTCGGCGACGCCGTATTCAAGGTCGACTGACGCGCGCGACAAACCGCAAAAAAGAAAGAGCCCCGCACGAGGGCGGGGCAAGCGAGCACCCAAAATGGCTCGGGGTGCGGGGAAGCGCAGTCAGAAAGAACGTACTGCGCGGTACGGAAGCTAACGCGCATCCGCCAGTCGGGGGAAGGCCTGATTCGGCGATTCCGGTACGCTCGCCAAAATAAATCCTGAGAAGAGCCGAGCAGCGGGCCATCGCCGCCGCGCCCGTCTTTCGCGGTGTTCGGTCTTGAGCAGGGCCGATTGGCTTTGCCGCGTTCCGCCGCATTTCCGAAAGGAGAAACTGACGGAGACGATGATGTCAAAGACGATGCTCATGGTCCTCTGCCTACTGCATGTTTCCTTTAATCGTACCCGATTAAAGGACAAGAACATGCAGCAATTCAAAGTGCTACAGCGACCTTTGCGCGTCTGATAAGACGCGCGGCGCTGTAGCGCTTCTTGCCCTATCGGCCTGCGGCAACACGGCGCGCGGCTTTCGGCAGGATGGTGCCGAGACCGGCCATGCACTCGACGACGCGACGCACCGGGTGCTGAAGTCGACCTCGAAATAGAGCAATTCCAGGAAAAGTGAGAAACGGTTTTCCGTTCAGAATTGCGTAATTTCAAAGACTTAGATCATTTCAGTGTTTCGATGAAACAATGAAATGATCTAGGGCGCAAGAACCCGACACAGGAAAGGCACTTCGGCCTTTCCTGTGTTCGCGCTCAACGGTGGTGCGGTCGGTGCCCGGACGAGCGTTATCGCGGCCGCAAGGCGTTCGGCTGAGCGACCGTTTCGCTGCTCGAAAAGATGACGACTGCAAACAGGAGCACGCCGACGAAGGCGACGATCGAGGCTGCGGCGACGATGGGTTCGATCTCGGGCCTGCCGGTGACCATCAGATAGAGCGCCGGCACCAGCACGGCGACGCCTGAGGTGTAGACGTAGTATTGGATCATGGCGAGCCGGCGCTCGGCCTTGGCGGGATTGAGCGCATAATAGATGCCGAAAATCGCCATCGTGACCCAGCCGAGCAGGTTTGTATGGGCATGCGCCGGCGTGGCGGCATGGTCCTGGCTGATCGCCATGTGCAGGCCGATACAGAGGCCGATGATCAGGAATATGATTGCGGTCTTGAAATACAATTGAGCAAGGCGCGGCATCGATTCTCTCCTCTTGATGCTCCCCGCTTACTTTATTAGCATTTTTGCAAATTAATAATGATTGCCAATATTGGGCACTTTGCGCCGTCGTCATGCCCGCGAGCGGATCCATGCGACCGGGCGGTTGCCGCGGCCAATGCGGCGCGCTTGCGCGTGGCCATGTCGTTGAAAGCGGTGAGGTTCTGGCGCTGCAGATAGGCGGATATCGCGGCTTCCACGCCGCGCTCATTGCCGCCTTCGGCTTCCCAGAAGGCTTCCATGGCGGCGAAGAGGGCGGACTTGTCGAGCGTCATGGTCATCTGAGATCGGCACCGAACTGCTGGCGGTGGTTGAGGGTGCCGTGGACGGCCTGGCTGTAGGGGGAGCGTTCCGCGTCGAAATCCGCGCACCAGCGCTCCCAGGCGTCGGAGGTGCGGACAAGGGCCGGCAGCTTGTGCTCCTCTTGCGGGCTCTGGTCGTAGCCTTCGAGCCAGGCGTCGGCGACCGTCTCGGTCACGTCTTCGCCGTGGAGGACGTCGAGATCGAAGCGGCTTTGCGACATGCTCGCCATCGTGGACCCGAAGCCAATCGGCAGCGGTGCGGTAGGTGGTGCCGACCGTGTCTGTCTCCTCGCAAAAATAGCCGGTGCCGAGCGTCATGACGGCGAGAATGACCTCGCGCCCGTGAAGGAACGGGGCGGGGCCTGTCACAGCATCCGCGATCAACACGTCGGGCATCGTTCACCTCGGCCTGTTCGAGGTGCGCGCTGGCGCGCCCTTGCGGGTGCCATCGGTCCCTCCGGTTTCGTTCTGTGGCAATATAGGAAAATTCCTATTTATACGTCAATAGGAAAGGCACTGCCGGCAGGAATTTTCTTCGCGCGGCCGCTTTGAGTTGTCGATAGGCGATTATTTGTTCTTGTTTTGTTCGATTGATTGCGCCACCTTGGAGCCGCCATTCCAGGTGGCGGAAAAGGAGCATGGGATGATCACCTATTTCGTGGTTCAGAGCTTCACGCTGGGGAGCCGCGGGGCGCTGCTTGCCGACAATCCGGTGCAGGCGACCGGGGCCGAACATGCGGTGCGGCTGGCCGAAAGGCTGGCAGCGACCAAGGTGGGCGTCGTGGCCTTCAGCCGCTCAGGCGATCTCGCGACCGGGGAGTTCGAGGACGCCACGCTGCTCTTCATGTCGGGCGACCTGCCGATGGAGATCGAGGAGGGGATGGCGGCCTGAGTGTCAAGTGGCAGGAGGCAGCGGACCGAACGCTTTGTGACGGCATGCGGAACGGCGGCGATTGCATGGCGAAGTGTTGAGGACTGCCCCGAGGCGATGCCTTGCCCGCGGCATCCTCGCCTGGCGGTGAGGGGCGAACCAGCCAGTGCCTGTGGCGTGCGGGATTTGTCCCTGGATCAGCTGGCACATGGTGCAGAATTGACGTGCCTGTGGTCGGGACTCGCTACCCCACTGCCAGTCGTCGAGACAAGCTGGCGCCCATCGCGGCCCTGTTCAGGGGGTGAGCAGCTATGTGGTCGGCATGCTGCTTTGAATCAGGTAAGCGATATAGCACGTTGAATATGCAAGGATATCGTCGCTTGGCTCTGCAGGCTCTAGCGGGCGCTGTATTTGCCGACCACCCGGTGGCAGAAGGACCACTCGACCCGGCTCTCGGTGAATTCCAGGAAAGGGTTGTACTGCCGGAGCGTCCATTCGCGGTCGTTGAAGGAGACCAGCCGCTTGATGATCGCTTCGGCGTCGTTGGCGGGCGGCACGTGATAGAGCACCACGTCCTTGTCGCGCGCCGGCGGCAGATGCGGGTGGACGAGCGCCATGTCGCCGGGCTCGTATGCCGGGATCATCGAGCTGCCGGTGAGGTAGATGCCGTAGGCGCCCTTGACGCCCTCAAGCACCGAGGGGCGCTTGACATATTCGACCGCATCGAAGGTGACGATCACGTGGCCGTCGCCGCCTTGCGCGGCGGCGAAGATCGGTAGGTCGCGATGGCCGACGAGCTGTTCGCCGGGCACGATCTGCGGTGCGAAGCCGGGCGCACGTCTCGGTGCCGCTTCGGCGGCGGGGGCGCCCTGAATCAGATCGACGATCGTGCGCGCGTCGCGCTCGCGCAGTTCCCGCGGTGTCTCGCGCTCGACGAATTGTTGGATATAGGCGTGGTTCTTCGCGATCGCGATCGACAGATCCTTGTAGGTCGTCTTCTTCGCGTCGACTGCTTCCCGGATAAGGCGGCGCAATTCGTCCATGGCACTGGCATCCCAGATTCCGTTTCTTACGTCCAATAGGAAATTTCCTCTTGATGAGTGTAGGAAATCCTACTATGAATAGGATGTCAACGGAAATGAGCGGTGCAAATCGCCTGAGTTTCCGGCGGCGGCCGGCATCGCCAGCGTTTTTAAAAGACGCGCGGCGCTGTCAATGGCCCCACAGATCGCTCTCCGCAGCAATTGCGGTGAGCATTTTGAGAAAAGCTGCTGTCTTCCCGATCGGCAACGATTTCGGGGTGCGCAGCGGGCGAGAGGTTCCGCTTCCTCCCCGGAGCCTCTCGCTCTTCGATTACGATGATCTTGGGTCGGCTCGGCCCGGCATCATGAGCGCGATCGAAATTGGCGCGAGCGGAACGCGGGCGGGAAACCGTCAGCACTTTTCCTCCTCTCGCTGCAATTCGTCGCCGGCAAGCCGTCACCGGCGCATGCCTCCGGAACCGGCAATGGTTGCGGCTGGCGGCGTGCGCGGTCCGGGCGCCGGGAGCAGGCGGCTGCGCTCCTTGGGGGTGCGGTGCCGGCTCACGAGCCCGAAGTGGCGCCCGCCGTCCCGCGTGCATTCCTTTGGGATGCGCGGTGCGGACCGAAGGGCCTGACCGGTCCGCCCATCAGGGGCGGATGCTGGAAGCGGCTTGTCGGCGGGGTGGGGAGACAAGCGGATTTGGCGCGCGATGAGCGCGATGGAATGGCCGTGCCAGACGGGGCGGCCAAAGGCGAAGGCATGGGAAAAGGCATGGCGCAGGACAGTCTGACAGGAAGGCCTGGAGCCTCCCGCTTTCAAGTGGAAACGCTGGAGGCGGAAAGATGCTCTGGAATCAAAGTGCTGGAGCCTCCTTTGTGCGTTCAGTTGAACGCACGGCGCTCTAGAGCATCCCGCTCTCAAGTGGAAACACTGGAGGCGGAAAGATGCTCTGGAATCAAAGTGCTGGAGCGTCCTTTGTGCGTTCGGTCGAACGCACGGCGCTCTAGAGGGCAGGCGGAAAGCAAGGGTGCGGGTTTCCTGCCGCCTTTGGTGCGCGTCTGCGGCAGCGCTGTTGCCGCGGCGACCGGCAAGACCAGGGCCGCATCCCGGCCGAGCGGGGAGTAGCGGCCATGCGCATCACCGCGATCGTCGAGGCGCTGGTTCAATCCGGTGCGTCGCCGGAGATGATCCTTTGCGCCGTGCGCGCCGCCGAAGCCGGGCAGCAGTCGGAGATCGAGCGGCGCCGGGCAGGCGATCGCGAACGGCAGCAGCGTCACAGGGCGCGCGTGACGTCACGCGATGTCACGGCGACAGCGGCGGGTGTCCTCTCTGATAAAGAAAGCTCCCCCGCACCCCCTAAAGAAACTAACTCTCCCGACACGACTCCGGCCGGGAGCGGCCCTCAGCTCGATCTCCACCTGAGGGCGGAAAATGCAGCGCGGTCGGGGCGCGGCCGCAGGGCCAGCCGGCTGCCCGCGACCTTCGAGCCCGACTGGGCGTTTGCCGCCGGGCTCGGCTTCGGGCCGGCCGAGGCAACAATCGAATTCGACAAGTTTCGCGACTACTGGACCGCCAAATCCGGCCGCAATGCCACCAAGCTAGACTGGGCGGCCACCTGGCGGAACTGGATGCGCAATGCCGGCCGACCAGCCAGGGCTGGCGGCCCCCAAGTCGCGAGCCGATCAACCGCGGCGGGCCGGGCCGGAGACGCCGGACCGCCGCGACGAGGGTCTCGCCAGCAGGCGCCGCCGCACGAGACCGCCTTTGCCCGCCACCAGCGGGAATGCAGGCAAGCCATTGAAAACGAAATCAAAGGAAACCGAGACAATGACCCTTTTGGAAATGATGACCTTGCCGGCGCAGGCCCGGCTTTCGACCTTGAGCCGGGAGATTACCGCGCTCACTGAACGGCTGGCGCCGGCAAGCGAGGCGGCGGTGCTGCGCAGCCTCGACGCGATGCAGACGGCCGGCATGACCATGCCGCAGGGGATCGAGCCGAAGAAGATCCTCGCCGTCTACCACTATGCGCTTTCCAGCGTGCCGGGCTGTGGGCTAGCGGCGGCGACGCAGAAGCTGATCCGCGGCGACTATGCGGCCAACGGCAATGTGCTCTTGGGCACGATCCCGAAGCCGCCGGTGCTGGCGGCGCTGGCAAAGGCGGAGGCGCTGAGCGTGCGGGCCGAGCTTGCCCGCAAGCGCGAGACGATCACCGCCCTCAAGCCCCGGGATGCTGCCCGTTCCGAAGCCAGTCGCGCCCGCGTTCGCGCCAGGCTCGAAGCGTTTCGGAGGACGCACGCAGCGGCCAAGGCGGCCACCCAGAACGTAGGCACGTTTGCAACCCGGGAGATCCACCATGCAGCCTGAGGCAACGGAATTCATGACAGGACAGACAGCCGCAGGCGGCAGGACAGGCGGCGTTGCGGCGCGGGCGAGGGCCGTGCCCGGGGCTGGCGGTGACGACGACGCGGGAAAGGGCCATCGGCGACGCGGCGGACAGGCGCGCGCGGAAAGCGGCGCAGAGGCTATGGCCATGCGGATGACGGCAGGCGACGAGGTGAAGCAGAACGTGGCGGCGTCAGGTAACGCCCGAGCCGGCGGTTCCGCGGGGATGGCCGTGACTGGCGGCGAGGCGGCGCCCGCCGCGACGCTCGAGGATCTGGCGGGCCTGGTCGCGGTTCAGGTGCGCAGGCAGACGCGGCGGATCGCGGAGCTGGAACTGGCGCTCGCCGATGCGGAGGCGCGGCTTCTCTCGCAAGCGCGGGTGATTTGCGGCGCGGCAGATGCGGCGGGCGGCGATCTCTTCAGCCGGCGGCCTGTGCGCGAGATCATCGAGGATGTGCTTGGCGCCTATCCCGGCATCAGCTGGGAGGAGATCATCGGCGTTGGCCGCGAGCGCCGCCTGGTCGAGCCGCGCCATCGCTGCATGGCGGCAGTCTACGAGGAGCGTAAGGATCTGTCGCTGCCGGCGCTCGGCCGCATCTTCCGCCGTGACCATACGTCGGTGCTGCATGCGGTGAACAGGCGCGGCGCCAGCCGATGACGGCAAGCTTTTGATTTTTGGACTGATTTTGCTCAACGCGAAGCCGGGGCCGGCGGTGTCGGCCAGGCAGCGATGACGAATGAATGAAACGAGGAAACGACACGATGACATCCAAGGCAGAACGCATCCGCATCAAGCGCGCCAGCCGGGCCGGCCGGCCGCGCAAGGCCGACGTGGCACGTTATCCCGGTGGGCAGATCAAACACGGCGAGACCGAACGGGAGGTGCGCTCCGTGGCGCTCGATGCGCGCAAGCGCATGCATTTTTCCGGCAAGCGCGACGTCGATGTTGCGAGCCCCTTTGCCGGCTACACACTCGGCCGCATGTTCCTCGACGGCAAGCTGACGGCGCATGAGCGCGAGGCGGGCGACGAGTACGCCCGGCAAATGGCGCGCTATTACAGCCTCACTGGCATCCCCTTTCCAAGTGTCAGGGCGCAGTCGCTCTTCAGCGTCAAGGGCTTTGCCGGCGAGACCAGCGCCGAGCGCGCCAAGAGCGCCCGCCAGGCGGCCAACCGGATGATGGAGGTCGAAGGCGTGCTCCTGAAACTGCAGGACGGACCGCAGGTGAAGACGACGGTCTTCAACGTCTGCATCATGGATTACGAGATGCTGCGCACCATGCCGGAACCGCAGCTCGCCTGGCTGAAACGCGGGCTGACGGAGCTGCACTGGCACTTGGGGCTTTCGCGGGAGAAGGAGGGGTGAGGTAGATGGCGCCCATCTTCTGGACCGCTCGTCCGGCCTGCCGGCCACCGTCTCGCCGCAGGCGGGGAGAAGGGACATATGGCGACGCCCCGCCTAAATCGCTTCGTCACACCCGGCCGCGGGATACGTTTGCAGTCTAACTCCATCGGGCGCGCCGCATCAGCGGCGCCAGAAGGTCCGGTGGGGGCTGAGTAGCTCGTCCTCGATCTCGGGGAAGGGGCCAAAAACCTCGATCGGCTTCTGGCCGGAGGCAAGCACCGTGCGCGAGGCGAGGTTCATGGTCGGGTTTTCGGGGTGGTCGCTGGTTTCGGCAAGGAGCTTTTCCTCCTCGAAGCCATAGACCAGGCGACCGATATTCGCCCAATAGAGCGTGCCGGTGCACATGGCGCAGGGCTCGCCGGTTGAAACCAGTGTGCAGGACCATAGGAATTTCGCCGGATAGGCGGTCGCGGCACGCCGGCTAAGCTCGGTCTCGGCGTGGCGTACGGTGTCGATATTGCCCTGGCGCATCAGGATGCTGTCGTCGGGGCCGACCAGGACCGCGCCGAAAGGATGATGGCCGTGCGCGGCGGCCTCGCGCGCGACTTCGTCGGCGGCGCGAAGGTGGGCGAGCATCTGATCGCGGGTCATGGTCTGTCGCTCCCCAACGTCGTGGACGCCACCGATTGGACGGTGCCGTTCGGACGATCGTAGCTCGAAAATCGAATGTCCGATATCGCCGCTGCCCGCAATTTCGCAAGACATCCGCCATGCCAGTGGGTGCTGCGCTTACAAAGGGGAGTGTGTCTCCGCTCTCCTTGCGACAGGTGAGGCGGTCGCATTGCCCGGTCTTTCCCCAACCGCCGCAGCCTGCGCTGGCGGCGGGTCAATCTTGATCCGACCAGTCGGCAAGCAGGGTGATGCCGAACTTTGGCGCGGTCCTCCGAAGCCGATCAAGCTCTTCCGATGTCGGTGGCTTGACCGCTTCGCCGGGCCCAAGTTCACGGCCGGCTTCCTCCAGAAACCGGTCGAAGATGGCTGGCGTGCCGATCAGGATGTAGCGCGCCGGCCGGCGGCTGACGTTGAGGAGCTGGTGGGGGACGCGGCGCGGGAGAAAGATGCTCTGGCCCACGGTCAACCGGTGCGCAGTCCCGCCGATTACCGCAGTCAGTTCGCCCTCGAGGATGTAGACGGTTTCGTCGTCGCTGGCGTGGACGTGAATTGGCGTCCTGGTGTCGCCGCCGCTGACGTTTTCGAAGAGGCAGAACTGGCCGTCGGTCTGGCTGCCGGACAACAGACGCTTCATGACGACGCCGGCGAGGGCGAATGCTTTCGGTTCTGTGCTGCTCATCGCAAATACCCCATCGAATTTCGCAGGAGCGGTCCTGTCCGCTGCGCTCCCGAGGAAGCGCGGCGGCATGGTTGCATGCGTCGGCGGCGACATCAGGACGAAGGGTGAGGTGCGGCACGGTTCGATCCGGCGCCGATGGAGCCGGGGCGGCGCCCCGCCTGGCCGGCCTGCCGAGGGGACGGCGAAATATCCGCCGCGCGCGAACGGCGATCGGATCCGGTTCCGCATGCCGGGGATCGGTCTCGAACCCGGTAAACCGATCGACGCGGCAGTTTGCCAGCACCGATGTCTCGGCTTGCCCAGCCTGTGGTAGAGTTCGCCCGTTCAGCTGGCTGGAGTGTGCTGTGATGGCTGCATCGACGTTCAATGCCAACACTGGCGACGGATATGAGTTGCAGATGGGGCGCTGGAGCCGAAGGCTGGCCGTGCCCTTCCTGGCATTTGCCGGAGCCGCGGCGGGCGAACGGGTGCTGGATGTCGGCTGCGGCACCGGCAGCCTGACATTCCTGTTGGCCGCGCGGCCCGACCTTTCCGCCGTCTGCGGGGTGGATTGCGCAGCGCCCTACATCGAACACGCCAGCCGCAGCAATCCGGATCCGCGCGTCTCCTTCCAGATTGGCGACGCATGCGCTCTGCCCTTTGAGGATGCGGCGTTCGATCGGGTCCTGTCGCTGCTGATGCTGCATTTCGTTTCTGAGCCGGAACGGGCCGTGGCGGAGATGCGCCGCGTTGCGCGGCCTGGCGCAACGGTCGCTGCCACCGTGTGGGACGGTCGCGGCGGTTTCGCTGCCAGCCGCCTGTTCCTCGATACGGCGGCAGCCCTTGATCCCGCCGCCCGCCGGCTTCGCGAGCGCGCCTTCACCCGCCCGATGACCCGGCCTGGCGAACTGGAGGCGGCCTGGCATAGGGCCGGCCTTGTCGAGGTCGAGACGGCTGAGCTTGCGATCCGCATGGAGTACGCTTCCTTCGACGACTACTGGACGCCCTATCTCGGCAAGGATGGCCCAGGGGCCGAATATATCGCGACACTCAATGAGCCGGCGCGCACGCGGCTTCGCGATGCGGTCCGTTCTGCCTATCTCGATGGCGAGGTCGATGGTCCACGGTCCTATGTCGCGGTCGCCTGGGCCGTCAAAGGTGTGGTGCCAGGTTGAATTCAGGGCGGCGGCTCATACCCCTGGGATCGCTGGAGACTTGAAGAAAGAGGTCAACCGGGTGATGCGGCTCTGTCAGAGTGACGCAACTCGGTTGCCGCTTCCGGGTTAGCCTGCCGATGCGGAGGTGAAAACCGCCAACTGGGCCTCGAAGGCGCGCTTGTAGGCCGGCCGTGCTTCGCCGCGAGCGACATAGGCAGCAAGGTTCGGGTATTCCTCAAGAATCCCTGATCCATGCAGCCGGCGCAGCACCGTCACCATCAGGAGGTCGCCGGCGCTGAAGGCGCCATCGAGCCAGTCGGCATCGCCAAGGTGATTGGAAAGGCCGCCAAGCCGTCTGCGGATGGTTTCGTCGAGCGCACGCAGGCGGTGCTCGTACCAGGGCTCGTTGCGTTCGAGGATCTGGACGAGATTACGGTCGAAGACCGGCGGCTCGATGGTGTTGAGCGCGGCAAACATCCAGGCGATCGCGCGCGCCCGGGCATTGGCTTCGTCTGGCAACAGGCCGGCATGGCGCTCGGCGATATGGAGCACGATCGCTCCGGACTCGAAGAGGGCGAGATCGCCTTCCTCATAGGTCGGGATCTGGCCGAAGGGCTGAAGGGAGAGATGCGGCGGCTGCTTCATCGCCTTGAACGACAGAAGGCGAACCTCGTAGGGCAGGCCTACTTCCTCGAGCGCCCAACGGACACGCATGTCACGCGCGAGCCCCTTGCCGCGATCCGGTGACCGTTCGAAAGCGGTAATGGTGATCGTCATCGTTGTCCTCCATCGCTTGTCTGTCCTTGAAGACGAATGGCGGCACGCGATCCCGACATGTCATCGCGAAAGTCGCGCTCGGACGGCCCGCTCAGGCCGCTCCCGTCACCGTTCCCTGGTGGAACAGCATCTGCCACCTGGTTCCGTTTCGCTTCCAGACAGAGCTTCTGAGCGCGTGCCGCTCCGATCCATCGCTTTCCCTGCGACGGGTTCTGTAGGTCAAGAGCAACGCTTCCGGCGAAATGGCGGTCAGGCGGTAATCGCTCGCGCGCAGTTCGCCATCGTCTTGCTCTGGCTCCTGCACAAGCAGATCGATGATTTCCGCACGATGATAGATCGTACCGGAAGCCCCGAACTCGACGAAGCCTTCGGCGAGCAGCGCCTCGACGGCTGAACGCGACCGGCGAACCTCCGGGCGGTGCAGTGCTTCTTCAAGCGCACGGATTTCATCGAGAGGGGGCAGAGCGTGCATCATGATTGTTCCGCTGTGGGCGAGGGCTGCCGGTACACTACTGCATGTCTCCTTAATCGACCTCGATTTAAGGACAAAGGCATGCAGAAAATCAAAGTGCTACAGCGACCTTTGCGCGTCTGATAAGACGCGCGGCGCTGTAATCTGCTGAGACCTCGGACGGCAACTGCCAGAGCGCCGTGCGTTCAGATGAACGCAAAGGACGCTTTAGCCGTGGCGCACCAGTTCATCCGAGGCGGCGCGAGCCAGCCGTTCAAAGAGGAAGCGGCCGGTTCTGGAAGATGCTCTTCATCACAAGGGTAGAGGTCAGGCGCAGCACGCTCGGCAGCGCAAGCAGGCTCTCGTCATAGAGCGCCTGGAAAGCCTTCAGGTCCTCAGTCACCACGTGCAGCATGTAGTCGGGATCGCCAAACAGACGCTCGGCTTGCGTGATTTCCGGTATCGCCCAAAGTGCCTTTTCGAAGGCATGCACGTTCTCGCGGCTGCCTTCCCTGAGCGTCGCAAAGACGATCGCCGAGAAATTGAGGCCGACCTTGGCGGCATCGATATTGGCGCGATAGTCGCTGATCACGCCGGATTGCTCGAGCGCCCTGACCCGGCGATGGCAGGGGGAAAGGCTGAGCCCGATGCGGTCGCCGAGCTCGGTAACCGACAGTCTCCCGTCCTTCTGAAGCTCAGCAAGAATCTTGCGGTCCGTATCATCCATGAGGGAGATATTGCCTCAAGATGCCACATCTCGGCAAGAGATAGGGAGCTAATCCCCGTGATGCAACGCTATTCTTCCTTTGATGGCGCGGGTATCCGAAGGAAGGTGGCGCGAGATGGAAATGGGTCTGTTGACGGCGTTTTGGGCGATATCGTTTTCGCTGGTGCTGACACCCGGCGCAGACTGGGCCTATGCGATCTCGGCGGGATTGCGAGACAGGGCGATCATGCCGGCCGTTTCCGGCATGCTGCTTGGCTATCTTGCGATCACTCTGGTGGTCGCGGCCGGCGTCGGCGCGCTCGTCGCCGGCGTTCCGGCGGTCCTGACAGTGCTTACCGTGCTGGGGGCAGGCTATCTCCTTTGGCTCGGCGTCGGGGTTCTGGCCCATCCGCCTGTCCCGGTGGCCGGCGAAGACCAGGCGGCCAGGAGCTGGACCGGGTGGATCGTCCGCGGTTTCGCGGCGAGCGGCATCAACCCGAAGGCGCTACTCCTTTTCCTCGCGCTGCTGCCGCAATTTACCAGCCGCGACGGGAGCTGGACGATCCCGAGCCAGATCGCGGCGCTCGGGGCCGTGCATATGCTCAACTGCGCGCTGATCTACTCGCTTGTCGGCACGGGTTCGAGCATGGTCCTCAGGACGCGCCCGCGCGTGGCCCGTCTGGTGAGCCAGTTCTCAGGCGCGGCGATGATTGCGATCGCGCTGTTCCTGCTCGCCGAGCAGCTTGTCATAATCCGATGAGGCGTGGCGGCCGCCTCAGGACGCTTTCGCCAGTTTTTCTTCGCGACCGATGCGGGCGTCGAGGTCGCGCAGGCGAAGCGTGACGGCGGGGTGGCCGGGCAGGAGCGACAGGGCATTCGTCAGCATGTCGCGCGCGGTGACGAGGTTGCCGTCGCGGATATGGCGATTGGCGCGGTGGAAGAGGAAGTTGACCTGCTCCGTGGGGGCAAAGCGATCGCCGAAGCGGGCGTGCAGGCGATCGGCCCAGGCCGGGTGGCGGGCCATGGCGGCGACGGCGTTCTGGTAAGGCCGCATCGGCGCGTCGATCCGCGCGGAGCGGGCAAGGGCGCGCAGGGCAGCAAGGTCATTGGCGCGGCAGGCATCGATCAGCGAAAGCGCGCGCTGCGTTCCGGTGAAGACCCTGACCGTGCCATGACCGGTCATGTGTACGGGCACGAGATGCGTTTCCGCCTGCAGTTCCGCTATGCGCTCGGCATGCCTGCGATCGATCGCGTGGAACGGGTCGTAGAAGAGATAGGCGCGGCCGGCGGCATGGTCGGGGGCGATGCCCATATTGGCGTGCAGGTCGGGCGAGAAATGCCTGAGAAAGCGATTGTCGTAGGGAACGGCTTTGGGATTGATCGAGATTTGCGGGCAGAAGGCGATGGCTGTCGTGGCGTTGAAACGCCGGCGGTAGCGAAGCGCTGCATAACCGCCCTGAGAATGGCCGTAGAGGATGCGCTCGGGTGCTGCCTTCAGGATCGGCGCCGCAGCCTCGACCGCCTTGACCACGCTTTCGGCCGGAAACCAGTTGGGACGCTTGCTGATGAAGCCGAGGGCGGCGATATCCGCCTTCTCGCAAAAGCGCTGGCCCCAGTAGCGGCTCCCGTTTGCCTGGATTTCCATCTCGTTGAAGGTGATGAGGAGGTAAGCCGAGGCGCCCGGGCGATGGATGACCTCAAGGTTTTCGTCCGAGTAGATAAGCACGGTTGCTCCGAAGTATTTCAAGGTTTGCAGTAGTATATTTCCAATTTCCGAAGCTTGTTCGGCGACGTTATATTAGTGTGAATTCGCCTGGGATTTCCAGTGCCTAGGACTTTCTGCAAGAGGATTTCAATATTCATTTCGGCTGACGGCTTCAGCGGTCGTTCGTTTCGGCAGCTTTCGGCTCAAACCGGACATAGAGGTTCGCATCGCGGACGGCTGCTTTGCGCCCCCATTTGAGCCGTTCAGCGCGCCGATCGCCGAGCCCAGAAGCTGCCATTCATTCACGTGGAGCGGCGCTGAGCGGCAACGGCCTCAATGAGACTCTGCTGCCGTCCTCGGATGATACGGCGAACGGCAGCTTCCAGCGAGAGCGAACGTTCCGGCGTTTATGCAGATCATCGCCCGTGGCATGCGCTGAGACATCAGGGTTTCGTATCCTCCTTGAAACGCGATACTGGTTGACTACATGTTGTAGATGCATCATCGAGAGACTATGAACCTGCGTTCCCTACCCGACGATAGACGAGCAATGCTGCGGGAACTGGAAGATGCCTGCGTAATTTCGCGGGCGCGCCTTATCTCACGCGTTATGACCAACATCTTCGACGAGGAACTGCGGCCGTTCGGCCTAGTGTCCTCGCAACACACCTTACTCGGTTCAATCATGCGGATGGGCGTCGCGACGCGTGCCGAAATCGGCCGAGCCAACTGCCTCGATCGCTCCACCTTGACGAGAAACCTCAAGCTGATGCTGGACGCGGGATGGATCGAAGAGGTCCCCGACAAGGTTCAAGGTCGTCAGCGCCCCCTTCGGCTGAGCAAAGCTGGCGAAGACCTGCTGTTTTCA
>NZ_JBQENZ010000020.1:0-147941 GCF_052044935.1 Ensifer sp. 22460 | reverse complement strand
TTAGAAGTCGCGCTGCAGACGGACGAAGCCGAATACCTGGTCGTCGCTGTTGTCAGCATCTTCATACTGAACCGAAACGCGGGTCGCGAGGCCTTCGGTGATCTTGTAGTCCAACGTTACGCCAGCGCGCCACATATCGTCGCTGCCAAAGTCGGTGACCGAGTCCTGCAGGCTGCCGAAGTACTGAACGCCGGGGGTGACGGCGAGCTTGTCGGTGGCGTTCCAGCGGTACGAAGCTGCAACGGACCACTCGGAAGCGTTCCAGTAGGTGTTCGGGTTGGAAGCCCAGATACCAGCAAGCTGGAAGACGCCCGGACCGAGGTCAGCCGAGAGCAAGCCGCGGATCGCGCCTTCTTCCCATTCGGTGTCGTAGCCGCCGAGCAAGTCGAAGGAAACGCCGCCGACCGAAGCCGAAACGATACCGGAGATGCCGATGCCGTTAGCCTTGGTGGACCAGCCTTCGAGCTCGTCAACCGAGATACCAGCCTGGAACGAACCACCGTCGTAGAGGTAGGCGATCGAGTTGAACTCGGTGACGTTGCCGAGCGTGTCGGTTTCGCCGTTCAGGCCCTTATCCCACCAGTTGTAGAAGAAACCAGCCTTGAGGCCACCGAGCTGGATGTAGGCTTCATCAACGTCGATGAAGTCGCTATCGCCAGAGTCGGTGTCGTTGTCGGCGTTGAACTCAGCGGCGAAGAAGCCGGTGAGCGTGCCGTACTCGGTGTCGCTTTTGGCGTCGAACGAGATGTAAGCGCGCGAGAAGGCATCCCAGTCAGACGTGGACTGATCGAGTACACCGTTGCCGTCGAAGTCGTGGTCACGCTGGTCATAACGGCTGGTCGAAGCGTCGTCACCAAACGAGGTCTGGAAACGGATGAAGCCGCCAATCTTGAGGCAGGTTTCGGTGCCCGGGATGTAGAAGTAGCCAGTGCCGAAAGCGTCGCAAACGCGAACGTATTCCATGGGCTCCGGCTCGGCTGCGACGATTGCGTCGGCTGCCTGTGCGCCGGATACTGCTGCGAGAGCAGCAGCGGAGCCGAGAAGAAGGCTCTTGATGTTCATTTCTGACCTCCAGACAAAATCGAACTCGCCGAAAGTGGTTCAGACGAGCGCAAACCGGAGAAGGCAAAATGCTTAGAGCGTTTTGGGCGGTCGCCCCGGAAGACAAGTGATCGTCGCTCCGCAGAGTGCAGATCGACGATGGATCGGCGCTCGGCTGTGTCAGTCAGCGGCGCGCCGCTCGGCTGGCCGCCGGCTCCAAGCCTTTGCCGCGATAGGTGACGGGGATGCCGAGTTCCTCGTGGGTCCTCGCCAGCGTCTCGAGCCAGGTCGCCAGTTCGTCCGGCACCTTCTCTTCGCCGGTCTCCATCGCCTCGATCCACGCCAGGTTGCAATGGAGGGCGCTCGCCAGATTGATCGGCGTCCAACGAAGAACGAGAAGGCATTGGGTGAAACGGGCGGGGGTCATCGGTCGTACTCAAGGTTGCATGTGGAATGGATGAAGCAGGCTTTACACGCCGAAATAAGTCAAGGTGATGACTTGTCGTGCCCTAAAGCTTGATCTTTTCGTGAGTTAAAATTGATTGGGCAAAAAGCCGCAGGACGGCTGTGGAAACCGCAGCCTATCGGCGCTTGCCCCGGCTACTCGTCACAACCGGCCGTGATGAAACGCGCAGAATTTAAGACAGAAAGCGGCTCTCGGCTTGCATCCGATGGGCTTGCCGGCCGCGCCGGGTGCGAATCACCCGTCTTTCAGATTGAATGGCTGCCGATCCCAACAGCCGATTCGGGCTTTCGGGCAACCGCGCTGAGGCCGTCGACCATTGCACGAATCTCTCTACCAATCCGCGATCAACATCGCCGCGAAGGCCGCCTTCTACCTGTCGCTCACGATGTTTCTTCCTGCGGTGGTCGACCTGTTCTATGGGCATCCCCATTGGCGAATCTTTGCCGTGTCGGCCTTCATCACCGGGAGCATCTCACTCTTGACGATGGCCGCGACGCAGGGCGGTCCTCCGCCCTTCAGCCGCAAGATGGGCTTCCTCGTCGTCAACTTGCTCTGGCTTGTCGTCTCGCTCGTCGGCGCAGTGCCTTTCTGGTTCTCCTCGCTTAAACTCGATTTCGCCAAGGCCCTCTTCGAATCCGTCTCAGGCATCACCACGACAGGCTCGACGGTCGTTATCGGTCTCGATTTCGCTCCCCCGGGCATTTTGCTCTGGCGCTCGCTCCTGCATTGGCTGGGCGGCATCGGGATCGTGGCGCTCGGGCTCTTCGTCATGCCTTACTTGCGTGTCGGCGGCATGTCCTTCTTCAAGATGGAATCCTCGGATACGACCGAAAAGCCCTTCGCCAGGATCGTCACCTTTACCCGTGCCTTCATCCTCATCTACGTGGCACTGACGGTCACCTGCGCGATTATCTACTCCTACCTCGGCATGAACCGCTTCGACGCGCTGAACCATGCAATGTCGACGATCGCGACTGGAGGCTTCTCCACCCATGACGCCTCGCTCGGCTACTTCAAGAGCCTGCCGATCCTCTGGGTCGCCACGTTCTTCATGACCTTGAGCAGCCTGCCGTTTTCAGTGCTCATTCTCTTCATCGTTCGCGGCCGGCTCGATACGCTGAAGGATCCGCAAATCATCGTCTTCCTGTCCTATCTGACGATACTTGCGCTAGCCGCAAGCCTCTATCAGCGGCTCGCCAATGGCGTCGATGCAAACGATGCCCTTGCGCATGGGTTCTTCACGGTGTCGTCGATCCTGTCGACGACGGGCTTTGCCAGCGACGATTATATGCTGTGGGGGGAGTTCATCGTCGCTCTTGCCTTCGCAGCTACCTTCATGGGCGGTTGCTCCGGCTCGACGGCCGGCGGCATGAAGGCCTACCGCTTCATCATCATCTTCAATTCCATTCGGGCGGGGCTCTTCAAGCTGATCTACCCGAATGCGGTCCACACGGTGCGCTACGGCAAGGGCCTCGTCGACATCGATGTCCAGCGCACAGTCTTCATGTTTTTCACCGCCTATATGTTCATCTGGGCGTTCGGCAGCCTGGCGATGGGCGCCATGGGCTATGATCTTGTCACGGCTGCGTCCGCCGTTGCCACAGCGCTTTCCAATGTGGGTGCCGGGCTCGGGCCAATCATCGGGCCGGCCGGCAACTTTTCGACGCTATCAGAACCCGCACTTTATCTTCTATCGGTGATGATGTTGCTTGGGCGTCTCGAAATCCTGACGGTGCTGGTCATCCTGACGCCACTCTTCTGGAAGGATTGAGTTCGACCGTACCATTTACATTCCAGTCGGCCGTAGCACACCTGAAGGAGCGCGCCTCACGCGGCAGCGTCGTTCATAAGGGTACCTTCTCGGGGCACGCCGCCTACAAAACGGAGTGAGAATTTGACCGCTCCAACGTTGCTTAGCTTCCGGCGCGTCGTATTTCTCTTGCCATGTCGCTGTTTTCTCCGCAGCATTCGGTGGCGATCTTCAAACAGCGTTGCCGCTCTAGCGCGATCGCCTCGGCAACCATGAGCGTAGGGTCGCGTTGTCCGCGTGCCATATGTCGGGCTGAAAGGGTCCACGCCGTCGCAGTAATTTCTTCTGGAATCATAATTCGCCTCTGTTGATATTCAACTGAGCGTAGGCGCAATCGCTTTCGCGAAACGTGTGCGTGGTGCACCGGCTTTTTCGCCTGGGCCGGTCACGCCCGTCCGGGCGTCAACCTCGCCACAACATCCGTTCTCCGGATAGCTTTCCGTTGGTGCTCCTCAAGCCACCAGGCCACCGCCAACTGCAACAGGCAGCCTGCAACGAGCATAGCCACCTGGACCGGTAGCGCAGTGTTTGCTGTGGTGTTTATTAGCGTCTTGGCAACAAAAATCAGCAGGACCCCGAGGGAAAAAACAGGAAGGCTGTGCTTGCCGGCCGCGCAGATCGGGCCAAAGGCCGGTCGGTTAGCTGCAAAGTGCACGAGGCGGATGTTCCATGCGAGATACAGGATCGCCAGGACATTGAGGATGCGCAGCGGGCCACTGTTCGTTTTCGAGACGAGTTGATGGTACGATTCCCCGAGCGGGGGATCCGCGAGGCCAAGATACACGGCAAGATTGATTGGGATTGCAGCGATCGCAAAGATGGCGGCCGCGGCGAACACCGGGCGATTGTAGCGAAGCACGGGTCTCGACCGCTTCAGTCCGATGCCGATAACGATCCCGATGATGAATAGAAACTGCCAAGAAAACGGGTCGAAATACCACTCACGGCTATCCAGCGCCCAGTTCTGGAGGTTTATGTGGCCAATGCCCGAAGCTAGCCACACCGAGCAAGAAACGCACAACAGGATCGTTTGCGAGCGATTGTGAAGCCAAAAGACAACTGGAACGAGGCCTAGCAGCACAACATACAATGGCAGGATATCGAGATTGCCCGGCATATACATCAGCAGCAGGGCCTCTGCTCCGTGCTGATAAGGAGCGGCCCAGAACGAATTCATATCGGCCCAAGGTGTTGGGCCAACGGCCAGAAACAGGGCGCCTGAAATGCTTGCCAGCACCGAAAACAACAACATGTGGACGAGATAGAGGGTGAAGGCTCGTTTCCACGGCCGTCGGAACTGGATTGATCCATCGGGACGATAGTAGGCGAGAGCAGCGGATACCCCCGCTAAGAGAACGAAGACATCCGAGGCATCCGCGAAACCGCGAGAATGCTGCACAAAACCTGAAAAGGTGAACTCGGAATGCCCGACGAAGATCAAGAGAAGGGCAAGTCCGCGCAGAAGATCAATCCTGCTTTCTCGTTGCTTCTCCATTCATCTCCCCGTGCGGATGTCGACGACGACGCTCTTGCTGAGGAAACCCATACGAGAAAAGCGTTATTTTCTGATATCCGACAAGGCGACAATTTTTATTGAAATCGTTGAGTGGACGCCACAGCCACAGGTCGCTACCAGCGCCCCTATTGTACCTCCGGCCGGATGGATGCTGTACGTAGCCAGGGCTTGTGCTACTGGGAATGGGCCAATCTGCAAGCTGGGGAGGCCGCTCGCTCGTCTCCGAAGTCGTATTCCCGAATCAGATGACGACAAATAGCAAAGCGCTTGCGACCAGAAGCAGAGTTCCGAGCGTCGCTAGAATGATCGAAATCAGTTCCCTGTCGTATTTCGGCATATCGGAGTTCTTAGCCACGTTCTCACGGTTTGCGGCAGGTATCATCAAAATATGGTTATAGCGATCATATTTTATGGAAATTCACTCTATCGATGGATCGACATACTCAATCCTGTCAGCCGCTGCCATCCAATATGAGAAGCCTCGAACCGTTTCCGGTCCGAGGCTTCGTGTCTCGATGAGAAAGGGAGGGCGGTCAGGCCGCCTCTGTCCTGCGGTAGGTCCCGGCGTTCTCGACGTAGTACTTCTCGAAACGATGGCGATAGTGCTCAGCGCCGCCGAAGTCGCTGTACTTCGCCAATTCGTTCATGTCCGTCTTGTTGAGGATCACGCCAAGGATCTTGCCGTTGATCTGCGGTTCGGAGTTGAGCAGATCACGCACCAGACGCGACGGCGTGCGACCCCACTCTGCAACGTAGATGAAGCCATCGGCGAGCGGCGAAAACGCCTTGCCATCGACCACCGGGGCGAGTGCTGCAAGATCGACAATCACGTAGTCGAACGATTTGCGGGCATTGTCGATAAGGTCGGCCATCGCCGGGGAGGCGAGCAACTCGTGGCTGTCATAGGGCTCGCTCTTTGCCCCGGCTTCCCCGCCAACCGGGAAGATTGCCAGTTTTGTCTTCTGGTCGATCTTGATGCCGGCGGGCCAGGAAGATTCGCCGATCAGCGCCTCGACGAGGCCGGTCTTTGGCGGCGGATTGATCATCTTGCTCAGCCCCGGCTTGCGGATGTCGGCGTCGATCAACAACGTTTTCTTGCCGCTCGCCGCGAGCAGTGCGGCAAAGTTTGCCGCGATGATCGACTTGCCCTCGTCCGGAACGGCAGAAACGATGCCGATCACCCGCGAACCGTTGCCGTGCAACATCCGGTCACAGGCGAGCTTGGCGTTTCTGAAGGTCTCGGCGAAAGATGAGCGCGGCGCGTCGAGCACGATGCGACTGACCCGTTCAAACGGCAACGGCTCTGGGGCCTGTGTCGTCGGCTGGGGCGTCTTGCCCTTCATCAGCCGCGCGCGAACCCGGTCGGTCGTGGTCAGTTGACGTGGGCCGATCAGCGGAACATAGCCGAAAGACCTGTGTCCGAGGATTGAACGCACGTCGCTTTCGAGCCGGAAGGTGCGCTCGCGGAACTCCTGGAAAGCTGCGAACGCACCGCCTGCCATCATGCCGAGCACCGCCGAAAGTGCCAGAACCAAGGTTTTCTTCGGACTTGAGGGCGAGGTCGGAACGCCAGCGGTGGAAATCACTCGGGCCTTGGCGATCGGGAAGGAGCGCTGCTGCGAGGCCTGCTCATAGCGGTTCAGGTAGGTCTCGTAGAGGGTCTTCAACGCTGCCGACTTCTGCTCGAGCTCGCGCAGATGCACGAGCGACAGGTTCGCATCGGAGTTGCGGCCCGTTGTGCCTTCGATGTTTTCCCTCAGCGAAGCCTCGCGCGAGCGGGCGACCTCATATTCGTTGCGGTAACTTGCGGTGAGTTGCTCCAGTTCCTGGAAGATCTGGCGGCCGACATCGGACTTTTCCTTGCGCAGCGATACTGCCTGCGGATGGTCGGCGCTGAAGCTCTGCGTTACTTCCTGCTCACGCTTGCTAACGGCCAGGTAACGGGTACGCAGTTCGCGGATGACAGAGTTGTCGCCCTCCTTGGCGGAAATCGTTGCGTTCTTGACCGCGGTTTCAGGCCCTTGGTCGACGATCGCCTGGAACTGCTTGAAGCGGGCGGACGCGCTTGCCGTGTCGGCTTGAGCGATGATGAGCTGGCTGTTGAGATCTGCCAGTTGCTGTTCGGACATGAGCTCGCCGCGGGCGAGCGTCAGGCCGTTCTCGCTGCGGTATTTCTCGACCTCGAGCGAAGCCACCTGCGAGCGTTGCCTCAGATCGGCAAGACGCTCCTGCAGCCAGACGGAGGCGCGCTCCGTCGCATCGAAATTGGCGTTCAATTGATCGTTGAGATAAGCATCTGCATAGCCGCGCACGATAGCGGCGGCGAGCTGCGGATCGCTGGAACGGTAAGCAAGCGCAACAACAGAGCTTCGGTTTACGCGCTCGACGGCCAGCCCCTGCTGGATGAGCGCGGCCGCCTTCTGACGTCGGCCATTGCGGGCCGCCTCTTCGGAAATATCGGATCCAAACGAAAAGACGCCGGTCACGGATCGCAGCCAGTCCTTGAAGACGCCGAAGGGCGAGCGTGGCGGATTGAGGACCGTGTCATTATCGTCGAGTTTCATCTTGTCGACGACCCGCAAGGCGAGCTCGCCAGACTTCAGGATCTCGACGGCGCTTGCCATCTGGGTGTCGAGCAGCTGGCTGTTTTGTGGCGTTGCTTGCTCCTCGGCATATTTCGAGAGGTTCTCGTCGAGCAGGATCTGCGTCATCGACGTATAGAACGACGTCGCGAAAACGAGGTAGACCGCGCCAAGTGCCATGAACAGCACGACGAACGCGCCAACCAGCCTGGCGCGGCGAACGATGACCGAGAAGAGCCGGTCAAGGTCGATGAACCTATCGGGTTCCTCCATTTCCCTCGGCACAACGCTATTGAAGGGGAGACTTCTTTGGTTCATTGGGTCGCTCTGTCCGTTTCCCTTTTGGTCCGAAGGCTGGAGCCTCGATAAGAGGCGCCAAACCAGCTTTATGCCGCGCGGATGCGGCCTTCATGAGACAGAACCATGTCCTTGACCGCGGCATAGACCATGTCGCCGAGGTCAGAGCGCGCGAGCGCGAAGGCGACATTGGCGGCGATGAAGCCTTCCTTGGAACCGCAGTCGAAAGTGCGCCCTTCATAGGGATGGGCGTGAAACGCTTGATTTTGCGAGAGTTTCAGCATCCCGTCGGTCAACTGGATTTCGTTGCCGGCACCCCGTTGTTGGTGCGCGAGAATGTCGAAAATCTCGGGCTGAAGGATGTAGCGGCCGTTCAGGTAAAAATTCGACGGTGCTTCGCCGGCACGCGGCTTTTCGACCATTTTCGTGACCTCGAAACCGTGGGGAACGGTGGCACCCTTGCCGACGATGCCATATTTCGACGCATCTTCCGGAGCGCATTGCTCGACCCCGACGACGTTGCCGCCGGTCTGGCGATAGAGATCGACGAGGCCGGCCATGCAGCCGCGTGCCCCGTGACACAGCATATCCGGCAGGAGCAGCGCGAAAGGCTCGTCGCCGATCACGTCGCGCGCGCACCAGACGGCGTGGCCAAGGCCGAGCGGCGCCTGCTGCCGCGTAAAGCTGACCGAGCCGGCACGAGGCAGCATCTCCTCCAGTTCGGAAACCTGGGCGTTCTTGCCGGAACGGGTCAGCGACGAGATGAGCTCCGGCGTATCGTCGAAGTGGTCCTCGATTGCCTGCTTGTTGCGGCTAGTAACGAAGACGATGTGCTCGATGCCCGCCTGGCGGGCTTCATCGACCGCATATTGCACGACCGGACGATCGACGATCGTCAGCATCTCCTTGGGTATCGCCTTTGTCGCGGGGAGGAACCGCGTTCCATTGCCGGCGACCGGGATCACAGCTTTCCTGACGGTCCTGATACGGTCCATGGCTTTATCCTTTACGTACGTGAGGGCTATTGCCCGAGGTGGATCGTTCAGCCGCCACCGTCGGTGTGGCGGACTTCAATTGTGCGAGCGGCGCAAGCAAACGGCGCAGCCGCACGGCGATCGGCATTCTGAGGTGCCGAAGCGCTCGGGGGTCGGACAAGGCCACCTGGGCGGCCCCAACCAACGATCTGGATTTCAGATGACCGACGAGGCGCAGGAAGGCATGCGCCTCGCGCAGGCTCCTGTCGCGGCGACGCTGCATTGTCATCGCTTCGGCATCGATCGAGTGGTTTGCGAGGAAATCCTTGTCGGCTGCGATCATCGCCTCGATATGGCGAAGTTCGAGCACCCGGGAGATCGAGCCCTCGCGAATGTGGTAGCAATAGCCGGCTGAGGGATCGACGATGCAGCGTCCGCCATGGGCGAGCGCAGATGCGAGCAGGATGTAGTCTTCACCAATCCGGATGGACTGCTTGAAGCGAAGGCCGTGCTCCTCCAGGAAACGGCGCTCGAAAATCGGCTTCAGATAGCCAAAATTATAGGTCGAGCGGAAAAGCACGTTGGATTGAATGAAGGCCGCAAGCGTCAGCACCCGGTGATGTTCGAGCAATGTTTCCGGAAACATGCGCTCGACGCGCCCGTCGAGGTTCGCGACGTCGATGTTGTCGACGGCAATCTGGGCGCCAGCCGTCGACGCCAGCGCGATCATGCGGGAGAGCCGTCGGGGGCCGATGGTATCGTCCGCGTCGAGAATGGCGATCCAGTTACCGCGTGCCGCTTCAAGCCCGGCATTGCGCGCTCCGCCGGGCCCACGGTTTTTCGCAAGCCGCAACAGCCGCACACGGGGATCCGCGATCTCTTCGACCACGGCACAGGTGTCGTCGGTGGAGCAATCATCAACGACGATCACTTCCAGGTCGACGTTCTCCTGCGCCAGCGCACTCTCTATGGCGCGGCGGATCGTGTCGGTGGCGTTATAGGCCGCGACGACAAAACTGACGTCTGGTGCTGGGAGCGTCATCCGGCGGTCGCGGCCCCATACTGCTGGAGTTCACGCACACCGAGAAGCCCACTGACGACACCCGCATGCATGATGGCGCGCAGGGCGTAGCGCGAACGGGCGACCGGCGATCCAAGAAGAAGCAGGCTCGCTGCAGCGCAATAGCCGGATTTGGCCATCGCTCGGGCGATTTCCACCACCTGCCTTGTGGGTTGGCCCGGCCCGCTTAACAGGCGCCCGTGAGTCTGGCCCGAACGGAAGCGGCGCTTGGCAAGCCAGGCAAGGCGCGCGCGTTTTTCCGGAACCGGTTCGAAGACCAATGCATCCGGGGCATAGGCGAGACGTCCGCCGGCCGCATGCATATGGCGGAAAAATTCTGTGTCCTCACCACCAGTCCGCCCAAGAGCCAGGTTGAACCGTCTGTCGAAAAGAACCGGCCGCGTGAGATCGAGCAGCACATTGCAGGTGTAGCCCGTGCGGATCTCGCCATCGACCCATACGGGGCGGGTCGAATGAAAGTCGCCGCGGCGCATCCAGTTCGGCGCGGACAACGCGTATTCGGCGCGAACCGGGCCGAGCACGACATCGGCCCCGGTCGTAGCGGCCGTGTCGAGCAATTGCAGGAGCCACGTCCTCGATACGGTCTCGTCGTCATCAACGAAAGCGAGATAGTGACCGGCGCTATTGTCGAGACAGGCATTGCGGGCGATCGAGATGTTCGACGCCGGGCAATGCACGTAGAGGATCTCGAAGGGCATGGTCGGGCGCATCTGGTTGACCAGCGCCTCGGCACTCGGCGTCGTGTCGTTGTCGGCGACGATGACCCGAATGTCGACATCGGCGGGCACCGTGATGAGCGCCAGCGAATGCAGCGTTTCCGCAAGTTCCGGACGGCGGAAGGTGCAGACCGCAATATCGATCCGTTTTCTCGCGAGATCGGTCATGGCGCCAGCCTTCGGTTTCGCGCGGTAAGAAGCTCGCGCCAGAAGCCGGCCGACCAGGCGAAATGCATCACCATCGCCGAAAGGGCTGCAAGCGGGCCGTAGGGGTTCCTCTGTCCAAGCGCCATCCACATTCCGTAGCCGATGCAGGCGGCGGCCCAGAGCGCCACCGGCACGACGGCGAGCCAGTTGATGACGGCGAGCAGAGCGCCAATGGCGACAGGCGCCACGGCGAGCGGCAGAAGCTGTCGGAGGTTCGGCCAGGCGCGGTGCTTCAGGACATTGCGCGCGCGCCCCCGTCCATAGGCGAAGTATTGGCGAAAGAGCGGGCCGACCTTGGCGCGCGGATAGTAGACCATGCTCGTCCGGTCGGTCATCCAGATGCGATGGCCCGCCTGGCGGAAGCGGTAGTCGAACTCCGCGTCTTCGTTGTGACTGAAGATTTCGTCATAGCCGCCGATTGCCTGAAAAGAGGAGACCCGCATCAGCGCATGGTGCCCATGATCGGCCCAGTGGCTCGTCGCGCCGAGCCGATGCTTGGCGCCGCCATTGCCGAGCTTGGAATTCTGGGCGTAGGCCGTCGCCTTCTGGAAAGGCGTGAAGCCGACCGTCTGCATTGCGACGACGACGGAGTCCGCACCGGTCTCAAGCGCCTCTTCGATAAGACGCTCGCAGTAGTCGTCTGGATAGGTCCCGTGAGCATCGATGCGGATCAGGTAATCGTAGGACGCTCCGTATTCGGCGACGGCAAGATTGATTGCCGCACTCTGGATGCGCTTCGGATTGTCGAGGGCAAGCACCGAGGCATGCGCCTTGGCGAGGCCAGCAGCAATCTCGCGCGTGCCATCCGTGCTGCCGCCGTCGACAATCAGAATGGCGCCGTTGAGATGCGCCGCTGCCGGTCGCAGTCCCTCAACCAGGCCTTCGATATGCTCAGCCTCGTTGAGGCAGGGAATGACGATAAGGGTTCGTGTCGAAGCCAGCGTTTTGTTGTTCATGACAATCCGCCTTCGTTCTGGGGAGTTGGGGAGAGGTTAGGCGCGATCCGCGGCGGAGCCTCCGCCGTGACCGCCGAAAGCCGCCGGACAAGGCTTTCGCAGTCGCTGCGGCTGAATATCCAGGTATCGGTCGCGCAAGTCGCGATCCGGCCGGATGCCTCAATGTAGCGCTCGGGGTCGATCGAGCCGAGCAGGGCGGCAAGCGCCTCCGGCTCCGCTTCGTCGAGCAGCATGCCGAGGCCGCGGATGGCAAGGAACCGTGCCGTCTCGGTACCGCGGAGCGCAATCGGCACACGGCCGAAGCGGCAGCCCTCGTAGAGCCGGTTCGGCAACAGCCATTTCGAGTTCTGGCCTTCCTCGAAGAAATCGATCGCCCAGGTGAAGTGCACGTCGGAATAGATGTCGCTCAGTTCTTCCGGGCTGCGGTAGGGCCCGTGGAACTGCATGAAGGGTTCATCGCGCACGAAGCCCTCGAAGTCATCGAACTGCGAATAGGCCGGCCGACCGCGTAGCACGATCTCGAAGCGTCCTTCCATTTTGCGGGAAAACGCCGACAGCAGCGCCAGCGATTTGCGGCAGCGCAATGCGCCGAACCACCCGATCCGCCACCGACCATCCTTTGGCGGCGACGCTGCGGGAACCAGCGGTCGCACCATGGTCTCGTTGAGCTCAAGCACCTTGTTTTCCAGCATCATTGTCGGCGCCGAGATGCCGGAAAGCGGGCGGAAATAGTGCTCGACGAAGGCTGGAGAACTGGTGATCAGGAGCCGGGCATCACGCCCGAGGAACCCTTCACTCGCCCGCAACGTCTTGCCAGCGATGTCAGGGCGCAATAGCAGGCGGTGAATGTCGAGACATTCGTAGACGATTGGCACGTCACCGCCGAACACACTCACAGCCTTCTTGGCGATCGCCAGCATGTCGAGATTGCGCGCGATGATCAAGTCCGGGCGTTCGACATTGCGCAGCGCCTGCCTGAGCGAGAAGCAGCCCTTGGCAATCGCGCCGATTCGTTGAACGAAACGCCCGTCATGCGTTGTTCCGAGCTCGATGGGCTCGATGCCTTCGATCGCCGCCAGCGGGTTTGCGTCGCGCCTGAACCCCGCAAGCTTGACCCTTGCGCCCCCGGCAAGGAGCATCAGGACGCGCCGGCGAACGGCGGGGTCAGCAAGATCCTGTGCGAAATAAAGTACCTGCAGCATGTTTATCCGGTTCTCTGCTCGGCCGTCGCCGAGCACGGTTTGAAACGTTGGGCGTCGCGGTTTGAACGCGTCGCTTAGGAATGCGGCTCCTGGCCGCCGCTTAGTTCGTTCGGCAGGCGATCGATTCGGCAAACTGGCATGCGTCTCCCGGCGCGGTGTACGCGATCCGGTCGACCTGCATGGTCGACGGTCCCTTGTAGGAGAAGGCGCCCATCCAATCCGAAAGCGTGTCGGTTCCCCAAAGGCTGAAGAAGATCTTCTGCGGGTTGGCGGGGATCTTCGCGGGATCGGTCACTTCGTGGACCAGTTCGCCATTGACGTAGTAGCGGATACGCTCCTTCTCCCAGACAAAGGCGTAGTCGTTGAAGCCCTGGTTGGCGCCGCCGGGTACGTCGACAAGCTTTTCGTTGCCGCCCTTGGCAGAGACATATTGGTTGATCTGAACCTTTGCCGGGTTCTTGCCGAGGACTTCGAAATCGATCTCGTCGTGCGGCTTTTCGTCGGCCGGGCCGATATAGGTGAAGAACGCCGAATTCAGCCCGGAACCATCGGCCGTCTTGATGCGGGCCTCGTAGGTCCCGTAGCTGAAGCGCTTGCGTGTCTGGATCTCGCCGCAGGCGTAGTTGCGTTCGCCAAGCTTTCCTTCGGTGAAGGAGAGTTCCGCGATGCCGTGCTCGACCTTCACCTGCTTCTTGGACCAGGTGCAGTTCTGGTGGGCACCATTGTTCCAGCCATCGGAGACGTACCAGATGCCGGTGTCGAGGGTATCGAAGTCGTCGATGAAGGACTTTGCCTTCGCTGTGTCCCCGGCGTTTGCCGGGCCGGCAAGGCCAATCGCGACAAGGCTCAACAGGGCGAGGCGGTGAGGTCCAGAAGATCTCATGGTCAGGTCCTTTGCTGTGGTGAAAGTTCGGCGCGCTGTTCCGCCGGCCGCACCTTCGCGCCTCGGGCGGCGCCCGCTCGGCTGCCGGTCAGGATTGCGGTCAGGTTCGGAAGCCAGCGCCCGGCGAGACCGAAGGCGGCGACAAGGATTGCGATCGTGATGAACGGAACCGTGTAATAGAAGGCCGGGTAATATCCGAAGCCTGCGCGGTTCCAGATCATCCAGAAAAGAACCAGCAGCGGATAGTGGGTACAGAAGATCCAGAAGCTGAGCCCGCCGCCGCGCGCCAGATTTGCCCCGACGTTCGTGCGGACCAGCAGCTCGGAGACCGCCCAGGAGCCGAGAATGCCGGAGAGGGCGGTCAGGCTGCGCAGCATATCGACCCAGACGGGAAAGTCGGGTCCGTACTGATAGAGCACGAGCGAAAGCAGCACCGAAGCGCCAAGGACGGCGATGGTAATCGGCCAGGAAAAGCGATCGAGACTGCGCACGTCAACGCGATGCAGGCTCATGTATATGCCGGCGCTGAAACCAAAGAGGATCGACTTCTTGAGGAAGATGCCGTTTGGCAGCGGCAGCACGGCATAGGCGAGCAACAGGGCGAGCGTCTGCATCGGATAACGCTTGATCAGCCAAGCCAGTACCGGCGAAAGTACGATGCAAAGCAGCAGATCCCGCAGGAAGTAGAGCGGCACGTTGATCGGCAGATCCTGGAGCGCCACGGCGAGGTTCAACCATTCCCATGCGCTTGCGCCCACGATATCTGGCAGGTAGCCGAAGCTGATACCCTTGCTTTGCGCAACGAAGGCCAGTGCGAGAAAAGCAATGTTCCAAATCAGGAAGGGCAACAGGACGGTTCTGGCCTTGGTCTTGAGCGTTTTGCCGTAGTCGAAACTGTCGAGGCCACGCCGAAACAGGAGATAGCCGGAGATCGCGCTGAGGCACGGGACGCCGACACGAAAAAGGCTGTCGCCAAGAAAGACGCGCAGCCAATCGAGCACACCATAGGTGCCGACATACGGGCTCGTCGCCGGATCATGCGGCACGTGCACGAAGACGATGCCGGAGATCAGCACGATGCGCATCAGATTGATCCGCGACGAGATGTTCGCGTTCACATCCACGATGTCCGTCACCCCTATCTGCCAGCGCCATTTTCCAGGCGACCGTTTCAACAGAGCAGACCAGAGCCCGCATTCATTGTGCTAAAGGCTAGGCCCGGGCACGGATGAAAATATGGCGCTGCAACAAACGAATCGGTCGCACTTTGTTGCAATGCAGCATCCGATCTTCAATAATTTCTAGGAAGATTTACCCATTTGCGCGCCGGCGTCGGGAAAAAAGCCTATGCATGGGGCATTTACGGAATATTATCAGCCGCTTATTTGCTGATGCTTTTACTTGTGTTTGGTGTCGCAAGTCGCGATAAAATTGTGATATTTTTCGCTCTTGTCTCGCAACAAACGGCCAATACGGACCCGAGCCAAGCCGAAATGCGGCGAGGATGAGGCAGTTTCCGGCGCCTGAAATCGGTTATTCAGCCGCCGCGGGCACACCAGGCGAAGCGTCGCGCTTGCGGATCATGCCGTAGAGTTTCGCCAACAACGGGCGCTCGACGAGCAACATCAGCGCGAGATAGATCAATCCACCGATTGCCGTGCCAATCAGCACCTGGAGAACCGCGCTCGGTATGAGAGCGCCATAGAAGTCCAGCAGTAGCCTGACGGCAACCGCCATCGCGAAAGCCGCGATCATCGGCCTGATCGAGACCAGGAAGCCCCGCAAGAATGGCAGGCGATCGGCCCGGAACACGACCCAGGAATAGCCGAGCAGCGTTGCCAGGTTGACGATGCAGAGCGCAATCATCGCTTCAACAAGTGAGCCGCCCATTGCCCCGTAGGCGACAGCCGCGGTCGTCACGACAGCGCGGATGACCGCCCACCAGAAGAGGACTGTCCCCTGGCCGATGCCCTTCAGGTAGGGGACGTAGGTGCTGCAGGGCGTCAAAAGTCCCTTTGACAGCGCAAGCAAACCAAGGACCGGCCAGGCGGCCGCCCATTGCTGGCCGAAAAGCACCAGCATCGCCGGTTCGGCGAGCGCCCAAAGGCCAAACATCATCGGTGCCAACAGCACGGTGGTGACCTGCGTGCTCAACATCAACGCTTGTGATCGCCGCTGGCGATCCTCGCCCATATGGCTGAACGCGGGAAAGAGCACGCCCATGACCGCGGAAAGCACGATCTGGTTGGGAATGCTGGAGAAACGGTTCGCCGCCGAATAGGCACCGGCGTCCGAAAGGCCGAGATACCGGCTGATCACCACCATCGGCGATTGGAAAGTGACGAAATTGGCAATCTCCGACCCCATCATGCCGAAACTGAACCGGCTGAGCGTCAGAACGCGGCGTGGGGAAAAGACCAGCCGCGGCACATAGCCGGACACGGTATAGAGGCCGGCAAGGCGGATGAATGCGGAGACGAAAAGCTGCGCCAGCAGCGACCAAACGCCGAAGCCAAGGAGCGCTGCGCCGACGGCAACAAGCGCCCCGACGGTTTCGGAGACCATGGTCCAGACCGCGTCCTTGCTGAAATTCATCCGCCTGGCGAGGAGAGAATAGGCGACGTCTCCGCCAAGCTGCAGCGGGATCAGCACGCTCATGATCCGAAGCAGGTACCCCGCTTCGGGTGCGCCGAGCAGGCTTGCCAATGGATCGGCGAAGACGAAAAGTGCAAGCGCCATCAGCAGCGCGACCGCGAGATTGGCCCAGAAAGCGGAGTGGATGAGCTCCATGTCTTCGTCGCGCTGAATGATGAGCGCTGAGGCGAGACCAGCACCGCCGATCATCGCGAGAAACTGCACGACAGTGAGCGCAACGGCCACCGTCCCGAACTCTTCCGGCGTCAGGATACGCGCAAGAATTGGCACGGTGACAAATTTCAGCCCGAAAGTACCTGTCTTTGAAAGGACGCTCCAGCCGACATTCCGTGTCACGGACTTGGCATTTACGGTTGAGGGCATAGCGAGCATCCTATGATGCCTTTGAAGGATTTCCGACAAAGGACTAGGGCTAGATGAAAGGCCGCGACCCGGTGGGAGGAGACCACGCAAGACTCTTTTAGAGAAACCGCAGGGGCAAAAAGATGGCGAAGCTGACTGTTATTATTCCGTACTACCAGAAGGAACCGGGTATTCTTCGGCGGGCGCTTGCCTCCGTCTTTGCCCAGACGTTTCAGGACTTCCACATTCTGGTGATAGACGATTGCTCCCCCTATCCGATAGATGAGGAGTTGGAGCCGTTAAGTGAGCAGGAACGAGCGCGACTGACCGTGATAAGCCAGCCCAACAAGGGACCTGGCGGCGCGCGCAACACCGGACTGGACCATGTTCCCGACGATTCCGAGTTCGTGGCATTCCTCGATTCTGACGACGAATGGACCCCGGATCATCTGAAGAATGCCTATGGAAGCATGAGCCGCTTCGGCGCCGACTGCTATTGGGCGTCGATCACAGGCGGCGAGGCGTTCTACTACCATTTCGATGTTGCCGAACTGACGGAAAGCCACAGCGTCGTCAGACTGCAGGAAGCGCCGCTCGTCGTCGAAATTCCTGACCTTATCAATGTGATGCTCAGAAACTGGAGCTTCCTGCATCTCTCCTGCATGGTGATCGGGCGCAGCCTTTTCGAGACGGTCCGCTTCGATGCGGCGCTGAGACTGGCAGCCGAGGACGTCTTGTTCTTCTGCGACTGCATTCTTGCCGCCAAACGCGTCGTGCTTTGTGATGAAGCTGGCGCCGAGCGCGGCGAGGGCATCAACATCTTTCACTCGATCGACAACGATTCGCCGCAGTTCCTGCAGCAGCAGTTCAACACATTTGTTGCTCTGGAAACGCTCGAGGGCCGGTTCTCACGCAAGCCTACGGCAATCGCCTCGATCCGGTCCTATCAACATACGGCACGGCGGCAGGCGCTGTGGAGCCAGGCGCGTCGGCTGAAGCGACGCAAGTCACCGCAATTCCGCCTGTTGGCGCGTTGGGTCCTGCGTGATCCGAGGCTCTTGCAAAGCGCGCTGGCACTCGCTGTCGGCAAGTTTTCTCGCGCGCATTGATCGAAGCACTCCTTCGAGGAGGAAGAACAAGACCGCCTGGCGCGGCATCCGGACATATCCAGCATTTTGAAAGAAGGGACTGCCCATGAAGCCCTATTACTGGGAATCTCAGCACGGTAATTTTGGCGACGACCTCAATCTTTGGCTTTGGGATTTCCTGCTGCCTGGGTTCCGCGACGTTCACGAGGAAATACTGCTGGTGGGGGTCGGCACCGTGCTCAACCGTGCACTTTTGCCTGACGGTGTCAGAAAGCTCGTTATCGGCAGCGGCTTCGGCTACGGCATCTTGCCAGACATGCGCGATCCGAAGGAATGGGATATCCGCTGTGTTCGAGGTCCGCTGACCGCCGGGAAGATCGGCATCGAGCCTGAACTCGGCATCGTCGATCCCGCCGTGATGGTCGCGGAGATGCCGGAGTTCCAAAACCTGCCGAAGATCCACAAACGCAGTTTCGTTCCGCATTGGGAAAGCGCCATTGCCGGTATGTGGCCGGTCACTTGCGGTACCGTTGGCCTGCACTATATCGACCCGCGGGGCGAAGCCAAAAGCGTGATCCGCGAGATTGCCCAATCCGAACTCATCATCGCCGAATCGATGCATGGCGCCATTCTCGCAGACGCCTTTCGCGTGCCATGGGTGGCCGTCACCACGTCCGAGAGCATCAACAGCTTCAAGTGGAACGACTGGGCAAGCACCGTCGGCGTTCACTACCAGCCCCGCCACGTGCCGGTCTCGAGCCGTGCCGAAGCCATGATCAAGGGCGAGCGCTTCTGGGGGATGGGCTTCGAGGCACAGACGCTGGCTGATGTGCCGAACCTGCGTCCCGTCGATCACAATGTTATGGTGGCGGCGGCTGAGCCGAGACAGACCTTTTTGCGCAGCGCTGCCAAGCAGGTCCTCGCCGCCCCTTCGACGCTTGCACTTTGGCAGGCAATCCGGGCGGCGCCGCAATTGAGCAGCGACGGCCGACTTGCCGAGCGTAAGGACCGTTTTCTGGAGGCTCTTGCGGCCGTGCGTCGCGCGTACTTCTGACGATACGGCCACGGCACCCAAAAAGTGCCGTGGCCTAAATGACTATTGGCGACCGTCCGCAGTGGGGGAAAGCAGGTAACGCAACCCACCGGAACCACCGAGCGCGGCCGGCGCATCCGAGTGAGGCCGTTTGAACCGCTCGGTCTTGTCGGCAAGGATGCCGGCCGTGACCGCAGGAACGGCATCGGGTTCACGCAGGAGGTAGCCTATCGCGGCCGCCGCGCCGCGTTCTCTCTTCAGATCGAGAAAGTGCCGGTGCTGATAACGGTCCTTGATATGCCGCTCATGCCTTCGGATGGCGGCCGCAGCCTCGCTCTCCAATGTGTTTGCGGCCAGGATAATCCGGTCGGCCTCGTAGAGGCGCTTGAGATCGTCCGTGCGGTGGCTGCCGCTCAACGAATTGCTGCGGACGGTGGCCGCATAACCACAACTGCGGATAACCTTGTAGCGCGCGCCCTTTGCCAGGGCGCGGAGATAGAGATCGTAATCCTCGCCTAATCGAAGCGTTTCCCGGTAGCGGATGGCGTGGCCCTCCAGGAAGTGGCGGCGCATCAGCGGCTTTAAAAACCCGACCTCGCCGCGCTTCACGCCGCGCCGGGAGATGTTGCCTTCAACGAAGTCGATGAGGCTGAGCAGGCGGGGCTGCGGTTGGAACTCATCGATCTTCTGGGCGACGTCGGTCGCTGCGGCCTCGTCGATGAAGGCGATGTTGTCGGCAATAAAGTCCCAATCGTCTTCCGCAAGCAGCCGACCGAGACGACCCGGCAGGAAGAAATCGTCCGCGTCGAGGATAGCAAGCACCGGTGAATGGCTGATCGAAATGGCATGGTTGCGGGCGGCCGAAGGCCCACGATTGCTTTCAAAGCGGACGATCGTCAGGCGCCCGCTCAGATCGTCGGCAGAGCGCGCGGCCGCCTCGGTGTCATCCGTCGAGCCATCGTCGATCACTACCACCTCGGCGCTTTCCGGTTCTGCCAGGGCCGATGCAACGGCTCGGGCAATGGTTGCTTCGGCATTCTTTGCGGCGATGATGACGCAGACGTCTGTGGTCATGAGGGCCTCCAGCATCGTGTCTAACGGGCAGCGCGCTTGTCTTTGCGAGCGCTGCGGTATTTCGGTTCCAGCGCGGCTCCGCTTCTTGGGTTAGCCGCAGCCACACGACGTCGCCAGGGTGGCAACGGCCGAACCATGCAGGGCGATCGTGTCGCAAACGCGTCAAGTCTGAGATTTTCTCGAGTACCGCCGTGTGGCCCGCCGAGCGCGGTGACCAGCCTTGATCAGCGATTAAAATGGCCGGGTCGATGGAGGCGGCGCGGCGCGGTCTTGGCGGCCGACTTGTCGTCGCCGGCCAATTGCGCCATCTCGGCAGCCTGTCTTTCCTTCTCCCGCGCCTTCTTCCACACCAGGTAAAGCACGGCGAAGAAATAGCCGACCTGCATCAGGACGGCGCATATAACGGTCTGGATAAGCGTCGACGCCAGTGAGCCGTTTAGGACATAGGTAACGATCGCAAACACGGCCAGGGCGCCGAGCATGCTCACAAGAACGCGCGGTGCGTACATAGCGCTACCTCGCGCTCGGTTCTGTCGTCGATGTCGTCATCGGAGTTCGGCCTTTCCTCCTCAGGATTCCAATATATTGGCAGCGCCCTTTCGCTTCAACCGCCAAAAGCCCGCACCCTGCTGCCACTGTGCCTCCAAAGTCTTTATGTCGCGTTTAGAGCATTCGAATCAATTTGGCCGTTTTTCGATGCCGCATCGGTTCGACCGTTGCGACTCCATGGCAATCCAAAGGCAATTCCTCCACCATCCGGCGTCTTGTCGTGACCGCACCGCCCGCTGGTTGCTGTTTGGGCAACGATTGCGATCACCTTTTGTTACGAAATTAACTTTTGGTGTCCCGCCGCGCGTGCAGCGCAAAATCTTGCGGCATTGCAGCATTTCATTGGAAAGACTGGCGCCTGTCAATTTTCATCGGCGCCAAGACACGTGCTTGCAGGTGAACGCAAACATAACAGATACAAAGATATATTCGTTTTACGGAAACGTAGTTGCGCGCCAACAATACAATACACGAAAGCTCCGAACGTAAGACTTTACCGTCTCATAATATATCGGCTGGCTGGATGGAAATATTACATATCAGAAATCAGTGATATTCGTCATTTAGGCGCCCACCGGGTACCCGCCATTATTTCGCCCTCAAAAGACAAATTCTCACCACACACTCTTTCTTGAATAAGAGCGCCCCTTTCGAGGGACCGACCAATCGCCAACCTAAATGGAGTTATCTCTATGAAGTCTGCGACCCGATCGGCCAGTTCGCCGTTTTTCAGTGCCGCAGAGACTGCAGCGCTCCCGCCCGTGGGTGGCATTTCGAAGCGAGGCTTCGATATCTTTGCCGCTTCACTGGCGCTCGTCTTTCTGAGCCCGCTCTTTTTGATGCTGGTTGCGCTCGTCAAGTTTTCCGACGGCGGCAGCATCTTTTATGGCCATCGCCGTATCGGTCATAACGGGAAGTCTTTCCGTTGCCTGAAGTTCCGCACAATGCGGCCGGACGGTGATCGGATTCTGCAAGAGTATCTTAGAAGCAATCCCGCGGCCTATGAGGAGTGGCGCGCGACGCGCAAGCTGCAGGATGACCCCAGGGTCACCGTCGTCGGCAGCGTTTTGCGCAAGCTGAGCCTCGACGAACTGCCGCAGCTCATCAACATCGTCCGCGGTGAAATGAGCATCGTCGGCCCGCGGCCGGTGGTGCAGGATGAGCTGGAGCTCTACGACCAAGCTGCTGTCTACTACCTGCAATCGCGCCCCGGTCTTACCGGCCTGTGGCAGATCAGCGGACGCAACGACGTTTCCTACGCGGCACGCGTCGCGTTCGATACCCATTATGTCCAGAATTGGTCCTTGCTGCGCGACTTCTCCATCGTCGCGAAGACCATTCCGGCCGTTTGCTTCTCACGCGGCAGCTACTGACGGATCAGCGCCCTCGCACCCGCACGACCGATAGGTCGGCCGCGGGATCGGCGTCTTTTAACGGGAACCTCATATGAACAAACACGCTCCGTCAGGGAAGTCCTGGATTTCCCGCAACGTGTCTCGTTTCCTTTACCACACGGTCCTGGTTGCCGCGGTGGTCCTCGGCGCCACTCAAGCCGGCGCCGAGGAATATCAGCTTGGCACCATGGACAAGCTCAAGATTCGCGTCGCCGAGTGGCAAACCGCCGAAGGCGCTGTGCGCGATTGGTCGGTTGTCACTGGCGAATACACCGTCGGGCCGTCCGGCGCGCTGTCGTTGCCGTTCATCGGCGATCTGCCGGCTGCCGGCAAGACGACCACCGAGGTCGGAGAAGCGATCGGCGAGAAGATGCAGACCCTGTTCGGTCTGCGCGATCGCCCGTCCGCCTCCGTCGAACTTGCACAATACCGCCCGCTTTATCTTTCGGGCGAAGTCGAAAAGCCTGGCGAATATCCCTTCGCACCCAATCTGACGGTGCTGAAAGCGATAAGCCTCGGCGGCGGATTGCGTCGCTCCGAAAGCGGGCAACGTTTCGCCCGCGACTATATCAACGCTCACGGCGATTCGAGCGTGCAGACGGCCGAACGCAACCGGCTGCTGATCCGGCGTGCCAGGCTTCAGGCCGAGATTGCCGACAAGCAGGGCATCGAATTGCCGAAGGACCTCCAGGGCGTACCCGGCATCGACAAGCTTCTTGCAAACGAGACGGCCCTGATGAGCTCGCGCGACAGGAGGCAGAAGCTGCAACTGAAGTCGCTCGCCGACTTGAAGGCATTGCTGGAAAGCGAAATCCAGTCGCTGGCAAAGAAGTCGGAAACGCAGAACCGCCAGATGGAGCTCGCGGCGGAAGACCGCGAGAAGGTCGAGAGCCTGGCCGAAAAAGGGCTGGCGCTCAGCCAGCGCAAGCTCTCGCTGGAGCAACGGGTCGCCGAACTGCAATCTGCTTTGCTCGACATCGACACGGCCTCGCTCAAGGCGAAGCAGGATGTCAGCAAGGCGGTGCAGGACGAAACCAATCTTCGCAACGATTGGGATGCGCAGCTGGCGCAGGATCTCCAGAACACCGAAGCGGAACTCGACACGCTGCAGATCAAGCTCGGCACCAGCCGCGACCTGATGGCCGAAGCACTGCTGCAATCGGCGGAAGCGGCACAATCGAAGGACAATACGGCAGACGCCGTCATCGCCTATTCGATCATCCGCGAGCATGACGGCAAGCCGACCGAGATCACTGCCGATGAAAACACGCCGGTGTTGCCGGGCGACGTGATCAAGGTTCAAGCCAACCTCGCGACGCAGTAGGATCGACCGTGAGAATTGCGAAGTCGAGCTTGATATCGCCTGACCGCAATGGTGCCTATGGCACCGTTGCGATTGCGCTGTCGTTCTTCGTCTTCGCCTATTCGTCTCGCTTCGGGCAGGCGTCGATCCTGCTTTACTACGGACTGTGGCTGCCGCTGGTGCTTGTCGATTACCGTCGAGTGCTCGGCAACTACGGCAGGCGTCTGTGGATCCTCGGCTTTGCCGTCTTTGCCTGTCTGTCGGTCTTCTGGTCGGCAGCACCCTCGATGACGGCCCGCACCGGGATCCAATATCTGTCGCATGTCGTTTGCGCCCTGATCGCCATGAGGCTCATCGACATCAGAACGCTAACGCGCGGTGCGATCGCGGGCATCGGGATCGTGCTCGTCTATTCCCTGCTTTTTGGTGTCTACCATCTCGATCCGCTCGACGGCACATACAGCTTCGTCGGCGCCTTCGCCTCGAAGAACCAGCTGGGTTTCTACGCCTCGCTCGGCATCTACTTCGCTTTCATTGCGCCTGTCGCTCTTGGGGAGCGGCGCTTGTGGCTGCTGGCATCCGGCGCGCTCGGGCTGCTTGCGGCCTATTCGCTGCTCGCTTCGCAATCGGCCACATCCGTATTGACCACCGCCGTAATCATCGGGCTCTGGCTTGGCATGCGCGTCGTCGGTCTGCTCTCGCCCGGCCACCGCAAGGGTCTGTTTCTTGCAGCTGTCATCTGTGGGGCGTTGGTTGCTGTCGCGGGCATCTACGGCGGCGGCGTCGATCTGGTGCTTGGCCTTTTCGGCAAGGATTCGACGCTGACCGGGCGCACCTATCTGTGGCAGCAGGGCATCGAAGCGGCCATGGCATCGCCGGTGGTCGGCGTCGGTTATCAGGCCTATTGGGTTCAGGGCTTCTCTGAGGCCGAACGCCTCTGGGAAGAATTCTTCATCTCGACGCGCTCGGGCTTCCATTTCCACAACACCTTCATCGAGGCGATCGTGGAAACAGGTGCAATCGGGCTTGTCCTGCTATCGGGCATTCTGCTGACGACCGTTCTCGGCCATATCAAGCGCCTCTTGACGGAGGACCACGATACCCAGTCCTCGGTGCTCTTCGGTATCGCGATGTTGCTGCTGGTGCGCTCTTTCGTCGAGATCGACATCATGAACCCCTACCATGTCGGGTCGTTCCTGCTCTATTTCGCCGCCGGCAAACTGACCTTGTCGCAACCCCGACCGGATGCGCGCTCGGCTGAGGTTCGCAGAGCGCGGATCGTGCCGCAGGGCATGCCGCAGCTGAGGTGCTGATGGATCGGACCAACGGGGGCGCGATGACCACAATCTACGGGATCCAGTACCTGCGTGCCGTTGCAGCGCTCGGCGTCGTCGTCTTTCATGCGGCCGAGCGCACCGGGCATTATTTCGCGATCGGCGCTGCCGGCGTCGACATCTTCTTTGTCATCAGCGGTTTCATCATGTGGGTGATCAGCGAGCGCAAGCCAATGTCGCCGATCTCTTTCCTGCGTGACCGCGTTCAAAGGATCGCGCCGGTCTATTGGCTGGCGACAGCCGTCATGGTTCTTGGCGGCCTTGCCGGACTTTTCCCCAATCTCGTTCTCAGCCCCAGCCACGTGGTGGCGTCGCTCTTGTTTGTCCCAATGGCCTCTCCAAGCACCGGCGAGGTGTGGCCGGTTCTCGTCCAGGGCTGGACATTGAACTACGAGATGTTCTTCTACGCCGTCTTCGCCTTGACCCTCTTGCTGCCCCGGTCGCGTCGATTGCTGGCGATCACCACATGCTTCCTGCTGCTGGTCGGCTTGGGTTTTGCCATCGACAGCGACATTGCGCTGTTGGCCACCTATACGCGGCCGATCATCCTCGAATTCGTGGCCGGTATGATCATTGCCGAACTGTGGCTGCGGGGCAGGGTACCGGGAAGCAATGCCGGCCTAGTGCTCGTCGCGATCGCGTTTTCAGGTTTTTCGGCGCTGGCCGTGTTTCGTTTGCCTTTCGACGAATTCGTGCTCGGGCCTTTGGCCGTCATGCTTGTCGTCGGCACCTTGGCGCTCGAAAGTCGTGGCTGGTTTCGCCCGCGTGGATTGCCGATGCTTCTCGGCGATGCGTCCTATTCCATCTATCTCTGGCACACCTTCGCCATATCGGTTGTGGTGAAGATCTGTGCCAGGGCGGGTGTCGACCTCGCTCTATCGGCGTTCCTCGCCGTCGTATCGGGAACTGCATTGGGCGTTGCCGCCTATCTGCTTCTCGAAAAGCCGCTGACGCGACGTTTGCGCTCGCGTATCGTACCGAAGCCCTTGCAGCAGGCAGCCTAAGCCTTTTTGGTGCGGCGCCTGAAACGCCGCACCGGTTCAGCACTTCATCAGGCGCCCTGGTTGCGACGCGAATGCCAGTTCCAGGCGGTGCGGGTGATGTCCGCCAGATCGTATTGCGGGACCCAGCCGAGAATGTCGCGTGCCTTGTCGTTGTTGGCGACGAGCGTCGTGGAATCGCCTTCGCGACGCTCGACCAGGTCGATATTGAACTCGCGGCCGGAGACGTCGGCGATCGCCGTCAAGAGCTCCTTGACGGTCGTGCCCGTACCCGTGCCGAGATTGAGCTCGACGCTGTCGCCGCCGGCAAGCAGATATTCGACAGCGCGCACATGCGCGTCGGCCAGATCAAGCACATGGATGTAGTCGCGCACGCAGGTGCCGTCGCGCGTGTCGTAGTCCGTGCCGAAGATCTTGAAGCTTTGCCGGCGGCCAAGGGCAGCGTCGATCGCAAGCGGGATCGCGTGCGTCTCGGGCTCGTGCCACTCGCCGATGCGGCCTTCCGGATCGGCGCCCGCGGCGTTGAAGTAGCGAAGGATCACCGAACGAAGACCCTTGTACTGGCCATAGTCCTTCAGTGCCTGCTCGCACACCCATTTTGTCCGGCCGTAGGGGTTGATCGGCGCCTGGCGGTGCTGCTCGTCGATCGGCACGCTTTCCGGCAGGCCATAGGTGGCGCAGGTCGATGAGAAGACGAAGGCCTCGACACCGGCGGCGAGCGCGGCCGAAAGCAGGGTGAGGGTGCCGATGACGTTGTTGTCGTAGAAGGAGACCGGATCCTTGACTGATTCACCGACCTCGATCATCGCGGCAAAATGCAGGATGGCGCGCGGCTTGTGGCGGGCGAGCACCTCGTCGAGCCGCTGGCGGTCACGGATATCGCCTTTTTCGAGCACGCCCCATTTGACGAATTCCTCGTGACCGTTCGAAAGGTTGTCATAGACGACGGGTTCGAACCCCTTGTTGGCAAGTTCGAGGCAGGTGTGCGAGCCGATATAGCCGGCACCGCCGACGACGAGGACTTTGTTACTTTCCATGATGCTTTTCGATCCCTGGGAGGTTCAAAGGAATTGCCGAGTTTTTTCAACGGATAATGACAGGCTTGTCAATGCCGGCCGCAATCAAGCACGTGTCCATGTCGCGTGTGTGGCGTGTCGGCGCAGGGGCGGTTTTTCCACAAAGACGAGATGCTCGGAGCATGTCGAGATCGACGTGAATTTGCACGTCGGGGACAATTATCTCAGCCTTGCCTGCGAGCGAGATGCTTCTTTCCCATCCGTCGAAACATATAGCATATTAATTTACTAGATTTAATTGATAATGACGCTGGCAGTCGTACCATAGCCTTCGGATTTTCGAAGGAAGGCTCTCATGACGATGAAACTGAAACGGCTTGCGCTCACCCTCGCGACGCTGGCGGCGACCGGCCTGACCCACGTGGGTGCCCACGCCGAAGGCGCGGAGCCGGTAAAAGGCGGGACGCTGATCTATCTGGAGCAGCAAGCCCATACCAATCTCTATCCCCCGGCAGGCGGCTTCTATCCGAACGGCGGTATCCTCAATCAGATCACCGACAAGCTGACCTATCAGAACCCAAAGACGCTTGAGATCGAACCTTGGATCGCCGAATCCTGGACGGTCAACGCGGATGCGACCGAATACACGTTCAAGATCCGTCCGGGCGTCACCTTCTCCGACGGCACGCCTCTCGACGCGGCGGCCGTCGCCAAGAATTACGACGTATTCGGTCTTGGTAACAAAGCGCTGAAGCATCCCGTTTCCGAAGTCATCAACAACTATGAGCGCAGCGAAGTCGTCGACCCGCTGACCGTCAAATTCTATTTCAAGCGACCTTCGCCGGGTTTCCTGCAGGGAACATCGGTCATCGGCTCCGGGCTTGTCGCCGCCAGCACCCTTTCGCTCCCCTTCGAAGAACTTGGCGATGCGACCAAGATCATCGGCTCCGGCCCCTTCGTGGTCGAGAGCGAGACGATCGGCAAGGAGCTGAACCTAAAGGCGCGCGAAGACTATGTTTGGGGTCCCGCGAAACTCGAGCACCAGGGCCGCGCCTATCTCGATGGCATCACCTATATCATCACCGGCGAAGACAGCGTGCGCATCGGTGCCCTGCTTGCGGGCCAGGCGGATTTCATCCGTCAGGTCCAGGCCTATGACGAGAGCCAAGTCGAGGCGCAGGACTACCAGATCTATGCACCATCGACACGCGGCGTGAACAACAGCGTCGTTTTCCGGCCGGACAATCCGCTCGTGGCTGATGTGAAGGTGCGCCAGGCACTGCTGCACGCGACCGATGCCAAGGAAATCGTCACGACGCTGTTTTCTGCCAACTATCCGCAGGCGACCTCGATCATCGCGTCCTCCGCGCTCGGCTACAAGGATATCTCGGCAAAGCTCGCTTTCGATCCCGATAAAGCCAAGGCGCTGCTCGACGAGGCCGGCTGGTCGGTCGGATCCCACGGCCTGCGCCAGAAGGATGGCAAGGATCTTGTGCTGACCGCTTACGAATCCCTGCCGCAACCGCAGAACAAGGAGACGCTGCAACTGGTCGCCCAGCAATGGGGCAAGGTTGGGGTGAAGCTCAACGTGCTTGCCGGCGATAGTGGTAGCAGGACGGTCGACGATCTCGATCCCCTGAAGACGCCCGTCTCTCCGGCGATGGTCGGTCGCGCCGATCCCGATGTGATCAAGAGCCAGTACTATCCGAAGAACCGCGACGTGCTGCGTCAGAAGGGAGGTCTCAGCGACAAGGTCCAGAGCTTCGTCGACGACAAGCTGAACGGCCTGCTCGACTCCCTGGCCTCCGAGCCGGACCGCGCAAAGCGCCTCGCGATCGCCGGCGAGATCCAGGACTACGTCGTGGACCAGGCCTATGCGATCCCGATCTTCGAGGAGCCGCAGGCCTACGCCGGCGCCCCTTACGTCCAGGGCGTCGCCTTCGAGGCGGTCGGTCGTCCGAGCTTCTACAGCACCTGGCTCGCCGAGCATTGATCGACACGCGGCCACTGCGCTTGCGGTGGCCGCCACTCCCCGAAATTCGCGTGCAGAGGATTGGATCATGTCCGCCTATTTGCTCAATCGCGTCGGACAGGCGCTCTTCGTCCTGTGGGCCGCATTCACGATCTCCTTCGTGCTGCTGCAGGCGATGCCCGGCGACGCAATCCTCATCAAGTTCCAGAACCCCGATCTGGGGTTAACCGCGCAACAGGTCGCCGAAATCCGTGCGTCCTATGCCGGCGACAGCCCCGTACTCGTTCAGTACGTGCAGACGATCGGCAAATTCCTGACCGGCAGCTTCGGTTACTCCGTTCAGGCGGGTGTTCCGGTCAGCAGCTTGCTCGCAGCCCATCTGCCGGCAACGTTGAAGCTTGCCACGCTTGGCTTCCTCCTTGCCTCCGTGCTGGCGATCCTCATCGCCTTCCTCTCCAGCTTGACGCCGTTCACCTGGCTGCGCGGCGCGCTGCAATCGGTTCCTTCGCTCTTCATCTCGATCCCCACCTTTTGGCTTGGGATTATGCTGATCCAGATCTTTTCATTCCGCTTGAAGCTCGTTCCGGTCATCAATCCCGGGCCCTGGCAGGAACTGATCCTGCCCGTCTTCACGCTCGCGGTGCCGATTTCTGCGCCGCTCGCCCAGGTGCTTGTGCGCAACATCGACGAGGTAATGACGCGGCCCTTCGTCGGCGTCGCCCGTGCCAAAGGCGCCAACCGCCAGTGGATTCTCTGGCGGCATGTGGCGAAGAATGCGCTCCTCCCGACACTGACCATTGCGGGCGTGCTCTTCGGTGAACTGATCGCCGGGGCCGTGGTGACCGAAACCGTCTTCGGGCTCAACGGCATCGGCCGCCTTACCGAACGGGCCGTCGGCAGCCAGGATGCTGCCGTCCTCCAGGCCATCGTCGTCCTCTCGGCGCTCGCCTTCGTGATCATCAATCTTGTCGTGGATCTGCTCTACCCCGTGCTCGATCCGCGCCTCAGGACAAAAGTCGGAGCTGCCCCATGACCACCGTCGATACGCTTCACGACGACATTGCTGCGGATGCAAGGCGGCAGACTGAAGGGCGGCGCTCTCGCATGGCCTCAACGCTACGCCGCGTGCCTCCGGGACTGGCCTTGTCCTGGTTCATCCTGGCGACGGCTTTCCTCTGGGCGGTCGCCCCCTCGCTCTTCACAGGCTACCACCCGCTCGAGGGTGTGGGTGGCGCGCAGTTGAAGCGCCCCAGCGCAGAACATCTGCTCGGGACCGATGCTCTCGGACGCGACCTCTACGCACGCATCGTCCATGGAGCCGTGCATTCGCTCACGGGTGCCTTTGTTGCCGTTGGCCTCGGCCTTGTCGTAGGCACCGGGCTCGGCGTGGTCGCCGGCTCCGCCCGGCGTCGATTTGACGATGCGATCATGCGGCTTGTCGACGTTTTCCTGTCGATCCCGCCACTGCTGCTTTCGCTCAGCATCATCATCCTGCTCGGCTTTGGTACGGTGAATGCGGCTATTGCCGTCGGGGTCACTTCGGTCGCAGGTTTCGCCCGGCTGGCGCGGGCCGAAGTTGTTCGCGTGCGGCGCAGCGACTATGTCGAGGCGGCCTTCGGCAGCGGCGGCACGTTTGTATCGGTGCTTTGGCGGCACATCCTGCCAAACTCGCTGACGTCGGTTCTCGCCTTCGCATCGCTGCAGTTCGGCTCGGCGGTCCTGCAGATCTCGACACTCGGATTTCTCGGCTATGGCGCGCCACCGCCGACGCCCGAATGGGGCCTGCTGATCGCAGAAGGCCGCAACTACATCTCGACGGCCTGGTGGCTGACGACGGCTCCGGGCGTCGTGGTTGTTCTCGTCGTATTGGCTGCCAATCGGGTCAGCCAATCCTTCGGAAAGGCCCCAGCATGACCGTGATCCCCAAACAGGTGCCGCCCGTTATCGAAGTCGAGGGACTATGCATAGCCTATGGTGATGGGACTGCGGAACGACGCGCCGTCCACGATGTTTCCTTCAGTATCAATCCTGGTGAAGTCGTTGCCCTGGTTGGCGAATCCGGCTCCGGCAAGACGACGACAGCGCAGTCGATCATCGGATTGCTTGCCGCGAACGGTCGCGTCGAACGCGGCAGCATCAAGCTCAACGGGACGGACATTGCCCGATGGACCGATCGGCAACTGGAAACGGTGCGTGGCGCCAGGATCAGCCTCGTGCCACAGGATCCGGGAAACTCTCTCAATCCGGTCAAGACCATCGGCGCGCAGGTGGGCGAGATCTTCCGGATCCACGGTGCGCTGCGCCCTGACGATATCGATGATCGCGTCATCTCGCTGCTTGCCCGCGTGGGTATGAGCGAGCCGGCATTGCGGGCGCGGCAATATCCGCACGAGCTTTCAGGCGGCATGCGCCAGCGCGTGCTGATCGCGATCGCCATCGCCCTGAAACCGCAGTTGATCATCGCCGATGAGCCGACGAGTGCGCTCGACGTCACGGTGCAGAAACGCATTCTCGATCTCATCGATGAATTGCGAGCCGAGTACGGTACCGCCGTGCTTCTGGTGACCCACGATCTCGGCGTTGCCGCCGACCGCGCTGATCGCATCGTCGTTCTCAAGGACGGGCGAATTCAGGAACAAGGCGCAGCCAGCGTCGTTCTCGCCGCCCCGCGCAGCCCTTACACACGACAACTACTTGCGGCTGCACCGTCTTTCGCAAGCCCCGTGTCCAGGCCGGCGGCCAGTTCGGCAGCATCAGGCGCTCACGACGATATTGTCGTCGTCGACGGTCTTGTTCGCGAATTTGCGGGCGAGGGCAAAAGCCGGTTTCGCGCGGTCGACGATCTGAGCTTTCGTGTCCGTCGCGGGTCGACCCATGCGATCGTTGGTGAGTCCGGTTCGGGAAAGACGACGACCATCAGAAGTATCGTTGGCTTCGAAAAACCGACCGCTGGGCGTATCGAAATCGACGGAACAGATCTCTCCCGTCTTGTCGGGGAGGATCTCCGGCAGTTCCGGCGCAAGATCCAGCTCGTATACCAAAACCCCTACGGATCGCTCGACCCACGCCAAAGCATCCTGCAAATCGTGGCAGAGCCGCTGATCAATTTCAGCCGGCTCAAGCGCAGCGATCGCGAGGAGAAGGCGAGGGCGATCCTCTCCCGGGTGGGGCTGCCCGAAGACGCGTTTTCGCGACGACCGCACGCACTGTCCGGTGGTCAGCGCCAGCGGGTCGCGATCGCCAGAGCACTTGTGCTCGATCCTCAGGTTCTGGTGCTGGACGAGGCGGTATCCGCTCTGGATGTGAGCGTCCAGGCGCGCATTCTCGCCCTGCTCCAAGAACTGCAGAGCGATCTCGGCCTGACCTACCTCTTCGTGTCCCACGACCTCGCTGTTGTGCGCCAGATCTCCGACACCGTTTCCGTCCTGAGGGATGGGCGCCTCGTCGATGGTGGGGTGGTTTCTGATGTCTTCGAACATCCCAGCAGCGACTACACCCGCGAGTTGATCAACGCCATTCCCGGGCAAAGCCCCCGGGCCGCTGCCTGATGTGGCGGGAATTATGAACAGGACTGATCCATGACACAGACCACCCCACGCAAGCGCCTTGGCTTTTTCACACGCCTGCTCGACGACGTTCCCGCCGGCACCCGTTATTACTACGCCAAGGAGCAGATCGTGACCGCCGACCGCTTCGGCTTCGATACGGCCTGGGTGGCCCAGCATCATTTCCATGCGGATGAAGGCGGCTTGCCGGCCCCGTTGGTTTTCCTCGCTCATGTAGCAGCCGAGACGACGCGCATCCGCCTCGGCACGGGTGTCATCACCTTGCCGCTCGAAAACCCGATCCGGGTGGCGGAAGATGCGGCGGTTTTCGATTTGCTTTCCGGGGGCCGCCTAGAGGTCGGATTCGGCACAGGCGGAACGCCGTCGTCCTTTACCGCCTTCGGCCTTGAGAGCGCGGAGCGTGGTGTGGTCTTCGGTCGGCATCTCCAAACCGTGCTCGATGCCTGGGCCGGCCGAGCGCTTGCCGGCGGGGATCATCTCTATCCCGCAGCGCCGCAACTGCTTGATCGCATCTGGCAGGCAACCTTCTCGGTCGCTGGCGGCGAGCGTGCCGGTCGCGCTGGCGACGGTCTGATGCTGTCGCGCACGCAGCCGCGGTCGCAGGACAAACCGAACGCCTCGTTGGCGGAACTACAGAACCCGATCATCGACGCCTATCTGCATGCGCTTCCCTTCGGTCGCGCGCCCCGCATTCTCGGGTCCCGTAGCCTGTTTGTCGCCGATAGCCGTGCTGAAGCGCTGCGCCTGGCGGAGATCGGGCTGAACCGCGGTGCAGAGCGCTTGATCGCCGCCGGTCACAAGGTTGCCGGCAACTCCCTTGCCGATCTGATCGCCGCATTCGACGTCCATGTCGGATCGGTGGACGACGTCATCGAAAGCCTCAGCCGCGACGAGACCCTGGAGCGCGTGACCGACCTCGTGTTTCAGGTTCACTCCGTCGATCCGCCGCACCCTTTGATCCTGCGTTCGATCGAATTGATCGCGACCAAGGTCGCGCCGGCGCTCGGCTGGTCGCCGCAGGAGAAGTTCCACGCGCGCCGCTTTGGTGCCGTCGGTTGAGACTGAGGACCGATTTCACCCAGTAGAGGAGACAAAGCCATGACCCAAGCGTCGCCAGACATCATCGATCTGCTCGCCGGCATCACCCCGGGATCGAGCCTCGACCGCATACGCGCCCAACGACCGGAAACGCGAGAACAGGCGCAGCAAAGCTATCTCGCGCTTTTTCGACCCAAGGCACCCGGCGAAGTCTCCCTGGAGGAGCGGCAGACAATTGCGAGCTTCATCGCCGGACTTCACCGTCAGCCGGATATCTATGAATTCTACGTCAACCCCCTGGAGGAAAGCGGTACGGACCGGTGGCTTGTCGAGGTGTTGAAGGCGGAGATTGGGGCGGGGCAGGCGACGGGTCCCTACGGCGATTACCCCAAGGGGCCGTTGCGCGTCGAGAACAAGGCAGGTCTGCTTTATCGCGTCTCGGACCCAAACCGCGAAGTGCTCGGCGAAAAGCTCTCAGCGGCGCTGGAACATGCCCATCTGCTCGTCTTCCGCCCACGCGAGGCCAGTCCGCAAGCGTTGCAGGCGCTGCTCGACGCCGGCTGGACGACCGATGGCATCGTCACGCTGTCGCAACTCGTCTCGTTTGTCGCGTTCCAGATCCGGGTGATCGCCGGGCTCAGCCTGCTTTCCGCCGCATCGAAGCGTGCTGCCGCATAAGACATCGAGAGGAACCGCGACAATGACTGAACTTGCCATCATACCGGGCGTAGAAAATCCTCCCGTAACCTTCACTCAAGCCGAGATCGGCTGGACGCCGTGGCTCCAGCCCTTGGCCGAGGACGATCTGACCGATCGACATTTCCGCGGGCTTGTCGAGGCAGCGCGCGCAAAGTCTCCCTACTTTCGTCTGCTGGTACGCGATCCGGAGGTACTGGAGGCACGTACGAAGACGGACAAGGACATCTTTTACAATACCCGAACGGGCTTGCCACGCGCGGAGCGCGAACTCGCGGCCACGGCCGCCTCACGGTCAAACGGCTGCATCTTCTGCGCGTCGGTCCATTCGCGCTTCGCGTCTCATCATTCGAAACGAGGCGACGATGTGCAAAAGCTGTTGGATGAGGGGATCGGCGCCGACCTTGGCGAGCGATGGAATGCGATCGTTGCCGCCTCAGTCGCGCTGACTGCGACACCGCCCGCCTTCGGCGATGACCATGTCGCACGACTGGCTGCGGCCGGCCTTGATGAGTTGGAGATCGCCGATGTGATCCACGGCGCCGCCTTCTTCAACTGGGCGAACCGTCTGATGCTTTCGCTCGGCGAACCAACCCCAGCCAATTGATCAGCGCCGGATTCGGCGGCTAACGTATTTCGCTTGCAATAAGAAAGCCCGCACCCTCGATAGAGGTTGCGGGCCTTTTCATCCGATGTCGGATTAGAAGTTACGCTGCAGGCGGACGAAGCCCGAAACGTAGTCGCGGTCGGTCGTAGCCGTCAGGTCTTCCTAGTTGTACGGAACCGGTATACGGGCCGCCAGACCTTGGGCTCTCCTGGCGGATGCGGGTGGACGGGATCTGCCGCCTGATAAGGCGCGCCGCCACATGAAGACGGTCGCCGCACTATCGGCCACCGGTAGCCATTTTCTCGCAGTGAGGCGCGGTCCGGGCGGCCTACTGCGTTGTCGCAACCGGAGGGTCCGCACTGCGCCTAACGACCTTGCCCTCCTCGGCCTTGTAGAAGAACTGGCTTGAGACGAGCCATCCCTTCAAGGGTCGAAGCGGTGGAATACATGTCAAAAGCATGAACGGGCCGGTGACCAGCAGATGCACCCAGAGCGGCGCGCTATACTGAACCTCGAGCCAGACGCCAAGAAGCACGCTTGGCACACAGGCAAAACAGATGACGAAGAAAGCGGGGCCGTCGGCTGGGTCTGCGAAGGAATAGTCTAGACCGCAGACTTCGCACTCCTTGCGCATCTTCAGGAACCCTTGGAAGAGGTGTCCTTGTCCGCAGCGCGGGCAACGGCCGCGCAGACCGGTCTGCATGGGTGGGATGGGTGGCCAATCGTGATCCGAAGACATAGTCGTTCCTTTCAGGCGTCTCGTCCGGCGCATCCTGATGTTCGCCGATGTTGCCTGGTATGCGGCCAGCCATTCCTAGGCGCCGCCTCAGGTCCGGAGGATTAAGCGCCCGAAAGCATACATTGTCAAATTATTGTATGCATACATTGCTGCGACAATTTCGCCCGCCAGCAGCACCGTTTCCCTTAGACCACGAGGCTGGATGCCGCGGGGGATTGGCCGAGGAGGTCAGCGATGGTCAACAGGCTGCGGCGCAATTCTTCTTGTGTGGCTGCCGCGCCCAGCCCCAGGCGTACGGCTTCCGGGGCCGGGCCGACGGCAAAGGCGTCACTCGGAACGACCGCGATGCCTGCCGCCTGCAGCCGACCGCTGAACTCGCCGCGGGTCCACGGCCGCGGCAGGCGCAACCAGACATGAAAGGCATGAGGGTCGCTGACGGCCGTACCTTTGGGAAGGACGTTTGCGGCTACTTTTTGCCGAGCGGCTGTTTCGGTGCGGATCGCGCCCAGAACGGCATCGGCCGTTCCGTCCTCGATCCAGCGGGTCGCGATAGCGGCTGTGAGGGGCGAAGCCAGACCGGCGGTTGCCCGGATGGCGCCCTCGATCCGGACCGAACTGCGGCAATCCGGTACGACGAGATAGGCGATGCGGAGCGCCGGCGAGAGGCATTTCGCCAGACCCCCGATATAATAGACGAGATCCGGCGCCAGCGCAGCAAGCGCGGGCGGCGGTGCCACCGGGAGGGCGCCATAAGCGTCATCTTCAATGATCGCCACGCCATGTCGTCTGGCGACGGCGACGATCGCTTCGCGGCGCTCCAGCGAGAGCGTGGCGGTCGTCGGGTTGTGAAGCGTCGGATTGCAATAAAGGGCCTTTAATGTATGCGTCGAGCAAAGCTCCTCAAAGGCTTCCGGAATAAGGCCTTTCTCGTCGATAGCGACCCCCAGCAGCGTGATGCCGAGATGTGCGGCGAGTGCTCGAAGACCCGGGTAAGCAATCGCCTCGGCGCATATGGTGTCGCCTGCCTTGGCCAAACTGCTGAGCGCGGCAAGCAGCGCGCCTTGCGCGCCAGGGCAGACCAGCATGCGCCCGACTGGCACCTCGCCGAGGCGCGGTCTCAGCCAGGCGGCGCCGGCGGCTCTGTTGTGCAGTGTGCCGGCGGGCGCCTGATAGCGCATCAGAAGGTCGAGCCCGTGCTCAGCCTGAAGTGCTGCCATGTCATCCCAGAGCCGCGCAGAAAGCGCGTGATCGTCAAACAACGGTGGCAGATTCATGCTCATGTCGACAATGCCACCGGTCGCCGGACGGGCGACATTGGCCCGCCGTGCCTTAACATAGGTGCCCTGGCCGACGCGGCCTTCCACGTGGCCACGGTGCCTCGCTTCGTTGTAAGCACGGCTAACGGTGGTGAAGTCGATCCCCAGCGCTTGTGCCAGCACACGCTGCGGCGGCAGTCGCATCCCGTCCGCAAGCCGCCCGTCGGTGATGTCCGCGGCAATCGCATCCGCGATCGCGAGATAGAGAGGTCCATCAGCCTTGCGAATGGTGGGGCTCCACGAAATCTGCAAGCGGGCGTCGTTCATCGTTACAATATCCAGCCGTGATAATTGTATGGATATTGCATGTTTCTGCGTTCCAGGCAAGGCATATGGCTGATCAATGACAGGAGATAGGCGCCTGTCAAAGCTCCGGCGCCGCTAGGGTCTGGTGACACTCGTCGTGGCCAGCAGAAGGCCGAAACCCACCAGCAAGGCGCCGAAGACGCGATCGATCCAATGCCGCAGTCGAAGGAGGCGAATACGCACGACACCGGAGGAAAAGAACAAGGCCACCAAGGCGAACCAGACGATATGGGCGGCTGCGATGAAGCCGCCATAGCCGATCTGCGTGAGCGCCGGGGTCGTTGGCTCGACGACCTGCATGAAGAGGCTGACGATAAAGACCGTCGTTTTCGGATTGAGCGCATTGGTGAAAAACCCAGTGCGCAGGGTACCGAGATCGGAAAGCGCCGGAACGTCGAGCTTTTCCAGTAAGCCAGCAGGCTTGGCGCGCAACATCTTGAACCCAAGCCAGATCAGGTAGGCGGCCCCACCAAGCTTCAGGATGCTGAAGAGAAGGATCGATTGCCGGATTAGAAGCCCGACACCCAGGATGGTATAGGCGACATGAACGCAGACACCTGCGCCGATGCCGAGCGCTGTTAAAACGCCGGCCCGTCGGGACAGCAAAAGACTGTTGCGTGTGACCATCGCGAAATCGGGGCCGGGGCTAATGACAGCCAAGATCGTAATGGTGACTACGGCTAACAGTTCCGTCATTGCGTTTCTCGCTCGTTCCGCCGATGTTGCAGAAGCAATAGGCGACAAAGGGCGCGGCGACTAACGATGAATCCTGACGATATTGGTGAGCCTAGCTCACAGATTAACGCCGTTCGCCTGCCACCCATGGCAGCGCTTCGCTGCTTCGAGGCGGCGGCGAGGCTCGAAAGCTTCAGCCGCGCTGCGGAGGCGTTGCATCTAACCCATGGCGCGATCAGTCGGGCAGTCCGTCTCGTGGAGGACGAGTTGGACGTGGCGCTGTTTGAAAGGCGGAGCCGACGCGTCTTCCTGACGGACGCCGGCCGCAAGCTCGCGACCGCCGTGCGCGAGGGTTTTGCTCTCGTCGAGGCGGCTGTCCGGGAGATCAGGGAAGAGGCGAGGGGGCCTGCCCTCGTAGTTTCCTGCGAGCCGACGCTTCTGATGCGCTGGCTCATCCCGCGATTGCCGGATTTTCAAGGGCGGCACCCGGATGTCCCTGTCCATCTCGTTGCCGGGGGCGGTCCGGTAACACTGGGGCGCGGCATAGATCTCGCTATCCGGCGAAACGATTTCCTGCAGACGGGCGCGGTCCATGCGACCCCGCTGTTTCGTGAACGCACCGGCCCGATCTGCCGTGTCGACAAGGTTGCATCTTTTTTTGACCCGCCTGACGCACACCGCCTGCCGGAACTGCGCGCCGATGCGGTACTCCTCCAGTCGCGTAGCCGCCCGGACGCGTGGGAAACCTGGGCAAGGCTCGCCGATTGCCGCACGCTCGGGCGGCGCTCACAGAGTTTCGAGCATTTCTACATAAGCCTTCAGGCCGCGGTCGCCGGAATCGGTGTCGCGATCGGTCCTTGGCAACTTGTACGTGATGACATCGATAGCGGCATTCTCGCCGCACCCGCGGGATTTATCGAGGACGGAACGGTCTACCAACTGCTCGCACCAGCAGCCATTATCGAGGAGAGCCCCCACGCCAAACTGCGTGACTGGCTGTTGGAAGCCGCTATCTGAAACGAAGCGTTTTCAATTCTGTTATTTGCATAAAGGGCAACAACGTCATACGTTTACCAGCGAAGCACGCACAACCGGTGATGCCGATCATCCAAAGGATGTGTATGCCATCTGAAATGCAAACCATTCGACCCCGCGGGTCCCGGAGCGGCGCCATGACTATCCTCAAAACCGATCTCGACCACGGGTGCGGCGCGATGCGCCAGTCCACGGTGCTGCGCCGGAAAGCGCTGAACGGGATGGCTCGCACGGTGAAAAAATTGCTGGCGCCGGCAATCACGGCTGGCCTTGTCGCCCTGGCGGCGCCGGCGGTCGGCCACGCCGCGAGTTGCAAGGACTCGGCGGCACCCGGCGCGGATTGGACCGACTGCAACAAGAAAGCGCTCATGCTTGGCGGCAGCGATCTTCAGGGTGCCAATCTGGTCAACACTGATTTCACGTTGACGGATCTGCGCGGCGCGAACTTAACGGACGCCAACCTAGAGAAGGCAACGCTCGTGCGTTCATCCGTGGCGGGAGCCACTGCAAATGGTGCGAATTTCGCAAAAATAGAGGCCTATCGCTGCAACTTTGCAGGCGTCTCGGCCGAGAAGGCTTCCTTCGTCAATTCCGAACTGCAGCGCGCCAACTTTAGCGGCGCGCAGTTGACAGGCACCAGCTTTGAGAAGGCCGAACTCGGACGCGCCAATTTCGATAAGGCGGAACTGACGGGGACCCGCTTCTCGCACGCCAATCTTTCCCGTGCCGATTTCACCAATACGAGCTTCACCGGGCCGATCGACTTCAATGGTGCTTTCATGTTTCTGACGCGGATCGAGGGCGTCAACTTGTCCGAGGCAACAGGACTGGAACAGGAGCAGGTGGATATGACTTGCGGCGACAGTTCGACCAAATTGCCGGCAGGTCTGAGCACGCCGACAGGCTGGCCCTGCGCCTCCGATTAGGACTTTCGCTGCCCTTTGAACACTCGCGGGGTGCGTTTGACCTGAACTTCGGCGAAAGCTCTTAGCGATGACGGCGGGACGGCAGTTTCGCGACTCCGCCGCGCGCGTGCTTCGCGAAATCGACCGGGTCCGCGACGAAAGTGGCACACCTGAAAACGAGCCACTGCATCCCGATCTGGCGTCCGGAAAGCCGTGGCTTATTTTTTGTGCCCGATCCCTACGTGGAAGACAGCGGCTGATCTATCAACGCTGGGCCGGCAGGGCGGACGGTGCAGATACAGGGCGGGGATGCGTTGCCGCAGCGTTGGATGTGACAAGCAGCTAATCTGATCGCGGAATTCGTGGTGGTGGTGGTGGTGAAACAAAGCCTTTTAGGATTGCACTCCGCAGTTCGGCTAAATCGACAACCTGACGAGTTTGGCGCGGCCCGCGATCAAGTCCGCAAAGTGATTTATCGTAGCGGAATCGATGCGGAGGTGTGAGATGTCTTCCAATACTCTCGCTACCGCTTCAGCGGTGGAGTCGACCAAGTCTGTAATCCGGCGGCGTACCAAACGGAAACCAACTCCGGCTTCCTTTGCAAAAGCCTGCCAACCGTCGGCGTCCATCTCGGCGAGAGTGGCACGCTTTCCGATCCTCATGGCCATTTTTGGTGAAAGGTCTGGATAGGCAACGGTTGAAAGCAGGTCGTACAACGGAGCCATTCCAGGTCCCTGCTCATCGTAGAGGAATGAGAAATTCTTGCCGTGTGCGTCGGCATTCCCGACGATAAGGTTAAAGATCGCGGCGTCCAGCAGCTTCAATACATCTGTAGCGGGCCGCGCCGATACTCGCCGCAATAGCTCAAAGCAATCCTTGAATGTCGGTCCGCCTTCGCTGGCATACTTCGTTTCAGGAGGCACGCTTAGCGCTTGGCAAAAATCTTCCTGGTGTATGCGTCGCACGACGCCGCTGGCATCGCGGACACGGTCATATCTTTCGACCAGAAGAAACGAGCGCCCTTCCGCAGACCTCGGCTCGACGGGGGCGACGTCTAGGCCGATCGTGGCGCCGAGCTTCATAACGAAGGCTTCGTTTTCGGTCGTCCCTGGGAAGCGCGCGATCGGCGGCTTAAGTATGTGTGTGGTCGCCTGGCCGGGAAGCGGAAGCGCGATCTGCCCGTCAACCAGAACAACTGGCACTTTCGATTGCGCGCCCGCCAACGATAGTCTCAAGCCTTCCTCGCCGGCCAGTAGCGGCCGCAAAGGAAGTGCGTCGAGCACGCGAACGATTCCTGCGTCGTCAAGTGGCGTCGGCTGCAGGTCCGCAATCGGTCCTGTCTCTATGGGTTCCTGATCTTCCGGCAAGAATTGAAGAGCGCCGGCAACATCGCCGCCCAAGCGATCGAGTAGCGCGAAATCATTTGCAGGTGAGACGCCCAATGCTTGCGCTGCAACCAAGCGCTGGCTTTCTTCGGGCAGTAGGCCGCCAAAAAATGGTCTGCATTCACGACGGGAAAAACGCTGCGGGCGCTTCGGGAGGGAGGCTGAAAGCGGAAGTGTGCTTTCATCATCAAGCCAAGCTTCAGCGTAGGCGAAACCGATATCGCCGTTCCGATCCTGGGAGAATTGCCCGACAATTCGACCATCCCACCAGACGTTGAGAACCCTTTTCATCATTGTCTGCGTTCACCAGGAACCAGAATATCGACCGAACAGCCGAGCGTTTGCAGAACCTGCAACACTTTTCCTATCTGTGCTGTCGGCTTGCCGGCCTCGAGATCGACAATGAACCGGAGCCCGACGCCAGCAACGCCGGCGAGTTCGTCCTGCCGCAAGTTTTGCTCCTTGCGTGCGCTTCGGACCAGGGCGCCGATATCAGATGGAGTTTTGACCCGTTTTGCCATCGTTATTTTCCCGCTCGGGAAAGTATCAGCATATTGGGTGCTCTGTCGAGATTAATTTTCCCGAACGGGAAAATTAACGCGGCCGCATGATGTCTTCCGCAGATAATTTCCCGATCGGTAAACTCTATAGGAGGTTGGCTCGGCGCGGCCAATCGATCGATGCGGCTGAGCGGCGCTTGTGGCAATCGAGTCCGGTTTCAGGTCAAGCAAAGAAATTGGCACCATTCGTCGCGATCGCATCCTTCAAAGAAGCGAGAACTGCTTCGGACGTGCAACTTGCGTCGATAGAGCGGCCGGCCGCAACGATATCAGAGATATAAGTTTCGGCGATCGGGCCGTCACGGTCGATGATTTCTTCGAATTCGGCAGGCCCTCGCCGGACGACAGGACCAACCGCAACTCTACGCCAGGTGCCGCTTTGCGGCGATGGCCAGGCATTCCTTGAAAGCCTCGAGGTCGGTAAAGCGATCGGCCTCAGGCACTTCGCGTTTGATCAGCGCGCCCTCGCGGCGAACGATGCCACCATCCAGCATCAGGTTGTCGGCCATGTCGAAATCTTCGATGCTGAGGCCGTCGGCGCCTGCCATGCGTCCGTCGGGGCGCAGTGCAGCTTGGCCTCTGTAATAATCATTCAGGATACGTTCGTAGTAGCTGCGCGAGGTGTTGGTATAGGCATAGACGTGCTTGCCACGGCCGCACATGAAGCCGAGTTCGAACACCGTGCCGACATCGGCACTGATGCCGCGAAACGGCGTCAGGTTGGCGATGATCATATCCGAGGCGAGCATCATGCCCTCGTCGACCGCATAGATTGCAAGGCCACGTTCATGTTTGGTGGGGGCCGGAGGGATTTCGAGATCGCCTGGCACCAGCGGCGTGAAGCCGGCCCTACGCGCCAGAGCCGCCTTCTCCTTCTGGATCTCGACCGCATTGGACAGAAAAACTTCCGGGCCAGCGAGATAGACTTTCACGCTCATTTCTCCTCACGTCTGAAACGGCCAATCTAGGAGTGCAACGCAGCCGCGCCTAGCTGCCGACCAAAACAAGCGCGCTTACCCACGGATTTTTCTCATCTTTTGCCAAACCGATATAGGCGCGGCCTCCGATGTGACGTTGTTCCGGATCACCATGGACAGAGGCGCCGGGCGTCCGCTATGTCTGGCAACCCATCCTACGCAACGATCGAGGCACCATGTCCATCCAAGCTTTGACAACCTATGTCGGCGTCGCTCACCCCTGGATGTGCGACACGATGGGACACATGAATGTGCGCCACTACGCCGCAATGTTCGACGATGCGAGCTTCCAGCTTCTCGGCCACATCGCCGGCGTGGAGACGGAATCGGGCAGGGGGTGGGCAGACGTGCGCTCCGAGGTCGAATACAAACACGAAACCAAGGCTGGCGCGCTGATCTCCATCCGGTCGTGCGTCATCAAGCTTGGCCGCTCGTCGGTCACCTTCGAGCAGATCATGTCCGGTACGCTCGACGGCATCGTGCATGCGGTCAACAGGACCACGACCGTACGTTTCGATCTTGAGGCACGCGCGGCCATTGCGTTGGAGCCAGACGCGCGGGCGCGCGCCGAGGCGCTCCTGTCGAGCAACGAGCCTGCACGCGCAGATCAATCGGCATAGACGCGTTCTTCAACCGGCGTTTCTGCGATCAGCGTCTGCAAACCGGCGATCAGCGCCTTCTCGGCCCGGTTGATCGCTTTCTCCGGGTTCGTCAGCATGAAGATGTCGATGGCGGGCGGATTGTCGTAGGGCGGCAGGCGCCACAGAAGCCCGTCCGCCACATCGCGGCGGGCGACATGCAGCGGTAGCGAGCCGACGCCGAGACCGGCGAGCGTCATCCGGCGCACCTCTTCGAGACTTGACGAAACCCCGACGACATTGGCGTTTAGCTTGGCTTCGCTGCGAAGCAGCGCCACAGGCCGAAGCGCGTCGGCGATATGGTCGGTATGGAAGGAAACCGACGTCTCGCCCTTGAGGTCGGCAAGTTTCAATCCGTCCCGACCGAACAGCCGGTGGTGCGGGCCGCAGAAAAAGCCGAAAAACTCCCGGAAGACCATCAGATAATCGAGCGCCGGATCCCGGACACTGACAAGACAAAGACCGAAGGAGGCACGCTTCTCCCGCACCTGGCGCGTGACCTCGCCGCTCGGCCCGACGTTGATCGTCAGCGTCGCCCGCGGGTAGCTGCGGTGAAACTCCATCAGCGCCCGATCGAAGATCGGAGACACCACATGGCTTGCAACCGCGATCGTCACGTGGCCGGTGACGTCGTCACTGACGCCGCGCACGAGCTGCGGTAGCTGCGAGATCGTGCCGAAGACCTCGACGCTCTGCTCATAGAGCAGTTGTCCAACTTCGGTGAGATCGAAGCGGGTCGCATCGCGCTCGACGAGGCGGCGACCAACACGGTCTTCCAGCCGCCGGAGCGCGTTGCTGACGCTCGGTTGCTTGAGGTTCAGCCGCTCGGCCGCGCGCGTGATGCTTTTCACCTCGGCAATCACCACGAAGGTGCGCAGCAGGTTCCAGTCGAGCTCCCAGACGAGCCGTTCCAATCGCGGTGAAATCATTTCTGAAATCTATGCCCTCTATTTCCATTATCTATTTGCGCAATGCTGAAGCAGAAGCAATCATGAAATTCGGAAGGCGCCCCTTGCCAATCCCAAGCGCACAAGAAGGCGCGCCCCAATCCAGAGGAACAAGGAACATTTCATGAAGACCCTATTCTCCGGCCTGCTGGCCGCGACGCTCACCATTGCTGCGACTTTTTCCGCCGTCACGGCTCGGGCTGACGACCTAGAGAACGTCAAGTCCGCCGGCGAACTGAAGATCGCCATGTCGGGCCAGTACCCGCCCTTCAATTTCGTCAACGAAGAGAACCAGGTCGTCGGCTTTGATGCCTCGATCGGTCAGGCAATTGCCGAGCGTGTCGGCGTCAAGGGCACGCTGGTGACCACCGCCTGGGACGGCATCATCGCCGGCCTGCTTGCCAACAAATACGACACCATCGTCGGCTCGATGACGATTACCCCGGAGCGGGAGAAGGTCGTCGACTTCGTCGGCCCCTATTACCATGCCGGCCGCGCCGTCTTCGTCAGCGAAGCATCTGGTGTCCAGAAGCTCGACGAACTCAAGGGCAAGACGCTTGGCGTAACGCTCGGCGAAACCCATGAGAAATGGGCGCGCGAGCAGGGCGGTTGGGATGTCCGCACCTACAAGGGTCTGCCGGAACTGCTGATGGAACTGAAGAGCGGCCGCGTCGATGCGATCGTCGTCGACAACATCCCGGTGATGGTTGCCGTCAAGGAGACCGGCGAGAAGGTCCGCCGTCTCGAAACGCCTGATATCGAAGGCGGCAGCGTCGCGATCGGTATCGCCATCCGCAAGAACAATCCGGAACTGAAGGCGGCAATGCAGAAGGCACTCGAGGACATGCTGGCAGACGGCTCCTACGAGAAGATCGCGATGCAATGGGTCGGCAGCGACATCCGCTGATCCCCTACGCTTCCGTCTCTCCGGCCGCCGCATGAGCTGCGGCCGGAGATCATGAGTTTGCCTTCCGGAGTTTCCCCATGGACGTTTCGCTGGTGCAGCGCGTCTTCCCGTTTTTCGTGGAAGCGGCGTGGATCACGATCGAGATCTCGGTACTTGCGCTTGCGCTTGGCCTCGTCGTTGCGTTCCTGATTTCAGCGGCGAAGATGTCGCGCTCGTTCCCTTTGCGCGCCTTCGGCACCGCCTATGTCAGCCTGTTTCGCGGCACGCCCTGCCTCATCCAGCTTTTCGTGCTCTACTTCGGTGGCCCGCAGATCGGTATCAATCTGGAGCCCTTCGCCGCCGGCGTCATCGGCCTCGGCCTCAACATCGGCGCCTATATGGCAGAATCCATCCGCGGCGCCATCCTGTCGGTTGACCGTGGGCAAACGGAAGCCGCCCGGTCGATCGGCTTCAGCCGGTTCCAGACCATGCGCAAGGTCGTGTTGCCGCAAGCCGCGCGTCTCATGATCCGCCCGCTCGGCGTCAATGCCGTGGCGCTCGTCAAGGGATCGGCGCTGGTCTCGACGATCTCGGTGGTCGAACTCACCTACACCGCCCAGCGCTACATCGGCTCGACCTACAAGCCGTTCGAGATCTTCGGCGTGGCCGCCGTGCTCTACATGCTCATCGTCTATGTCGTCGCGCGGATCGTCGATCTGCTTGATCGACGCTACGCCATAGCCTGAGGGAGGTGCGCCATATGCAAGGTCTCGATTTCAGCGTCGTTCCACCCTATGCCGATATCCTCTGGATGGGTGTCTGGTGGACGGTCGTTCTGACCATTTCCGCCGCAGCGATCAGCTTCATCTTCGGCATCGTTTTCGCCCTCGTCGTGCTCTATGCCCCGAAAACGGTCGCCCTTCCGGTGCGCGGCTTCATGTGGCTGTTCATGGGCACGCCGCTGCTGTTGCAGCTGTTCCTGATCTACTACGGCCTCGGGCAACTGGGCTTCAAGATACCGGCACTGATCGCCGGCATCATCGGCCTTGGCCTGCACTTCGCCGTCTACAATGCCGATATCCTTCGTGCCGGCATCGTGGCAGTCGATGCCGGGCAAACGGAGGGGGCCCGCAGCCTTGGCTTTGGCCGGATGCAGACGTTGCGCTACTTCATCGTGCCGCAGGCGATCCGCAACACCATTCCAGCCATGGGCAACAACCTGATCGTGCTCCTGAAGGAATCCTCGCTCGTCTCGATCATCGGCATTGCCGAACTGGTGCACGCAGCGCAGCTCGCGATCAGCGAGACATTCCGGCCGTTCGAATTCTACATCACGGTTGCCGCCCTCTATTACATCATCAATCTCGTCCTCGAAGCGGGTCTGCGCCAGGTCGAAAAGAACGTGGAGGTCTCCCGATGACCGCTCTAAAACCCATGGTCGAAGTCAAGGGCGCCCGCAAAAACTACGGCGCGCTGGAGGTCCTGAAGGGCATCGACCTCTCCGTTGCCCGAGGGCAGATTGTCGCGATCATCGGCCCGAGCGGGTCGGGCAAGAGCACGCTCTTGAGATCGATCAATCACCTGGAGACGCTGAATGGCGGCGAGGTCTGGCTCGATGGCGTAAAGGTCAACCAGAACCTGAAAGGCCAAGCCTTCGAACGGCACATCAATGCGGTGCGCCAGCAGATGGGTATGGTGTTCCAGCACTTCAATCTGTTCCCACATCTGACAGTGCTACAGAACATCACCATGGGCCCGATCATCCTGAAGGGCATGGGAAAGGCTGCGGCGCGTGAACTCGCCATCGAGCTTTTGTCGAAGGTGGGGCTCAAGGATAAGGTCGACGCCTTTCCGTCGCGGCTTTCCGGTGGACAGAAGCAACGCGTCGCGATCGCCCGGGCGCTCGCCATGCAGCCGAAGGTAATGCTCTTCGACGAGGCCACCTCGGCGCTCGACCCGGAACTGGTCGATGAGGTGAACGCCGTCATGAAACAGCTCGCAGCCGAGCACATGACCATGCTGATCGTCACCCACGAAATGCGCTTTGCCGGCGAGGTCGCCGATCGGGTGCTGTTCATGGATGGCGGGGTTGTCGTCGAGCAGGGGGCGCCAAGCGAGATTTTCCGCCAGCCGACGCAGGAGCGCACCCGGGCGTTCCTCAAGAAATACCTGGCAGCATGAAGGTGCCATGATGGAAAAAAGCAACCACTACCCGGATTTCGGCCTGACGCCGCAACAGCGCCGCGAGGCGGTGCTCGGTCACTATTACGAATATCCGGGCATGGACGGTGAGCGCGGTGAGATCTGGTGCTACACCGACGCCTATGCCTATCCGCCCGGTGCCACCGCGCGGCTACAAGTGAGTTCGACGGCTTCACGGTTCTCGCTCGAAATTACGCGCGATGGAGCGACGGAGACGACGGTTTTCAAGCGCGACGGCATTGCGGCCCGCTGGCAGGAAACGCCGGACCAATGTTCAGTCATCGGCTGCGGCTGGGAAACGAGCTTCGAATTCAAGATCGCCGAAGACTGGCCGTCGGGCGCCTATCGCATCACGCTGAGAGCCGAGGGCAGGGATGGCGCGCCGATCCATTGCCATCACCTCTTCATCGTCCGGCCACTCGCCGGTCGCAAGCCGGGCCGCGTGTTGCAGGTTGCTGCCACCGGCTCCTGGACCTCCTACAATACCTGGGGCGGGTCCAACCACTATCAGGGCATCACCGGCCCCAACCGCGATCAATATGCGACGACCGTCAGCATCGAACGTCCGTTCTGCCGCGGCTTCGTCGTGCTGCCACCGGATGCTCCACGGGTGCCTTTGGAAATCTATGCGCCGATGGCGGTTGCTCCGCGCTATCCGCACATGGAATGGGCCTATGCAAACGGCTATTCCAAGAAATACGCCTCGTCCGGTTGGGCGAGCTATGACGGCCACTTCTTCCGCTGGGCGGAACGCGAGGGCTATGCCGTCGATCTCGCCAGCCAGCACGAACTGCACTTCAATCCGGAGATCCTCGACGGCTACGATTGCGTCGTCTTCGTCGGCCACGACGAATACTGGACCTGGGAGATGCGCGACGCAGTCGACAACTATGTCGAACGTGGCGGTCGGGCGGCGCGCTTTGCCGGAAATTTCATGTGGCAGACGCGGCTGGAAGACGGCGGCAAGCGCCAGGTTTGCTACAAATACCGCTCACGGGCCGAAGACCCAGCCTATCGCTCGGCAGATCCGACGCGCACCAGCGGCTCCTGGGAAGCAGCCGAGATCGGCCGGCCTGGGGCGGCGACATTTGGGCTCAACGCCACCCGCGGCCTTTACGTCGGCTGGGGCGGTTGCGCCCCGCGTGGTGCGCGGGGCTTCCCGGTCTATCGGCCCGAGCATTGGGCCTTCTCCGGAACGGGCATCTATTACGGCGATATCCTCGGTTCGGAAGGCCATGCGTTTGGTTACGAGGTTGATGGCCTCGACTATATTATCCGTAACGGCCTGCCGGAGCCGACGGAGGACAGCGGCGCGCCCGAGGGCCTCGAAATCCTCGCGCTCGGTATGTCGTCGCTGAAGGAAGAAAGCGCCGACATTCCCGCAGACGACCAATTCCTTTCGGATGCCGACGCAAAATTCGTCGCCGAAACGCTGATCGGCGACACTGCCCCTGCGGCCGTCGAACGCGTTAAGCGCGGCTGCGGCATGATCGTAAACTTCCCGCGCGGCAAGGGCGAGGTGTTCCACGCCGGTAGCTGCGAATGGGTGGCGGCCCTCAAGCGCGGCGATGCGATGGTCGAGCGCGTCACCGCCAATGTTCTCAATCACTATCTCACTCGCTGACAGAGATTTGCCATGCTCAAGACGACAGCTTCCAACGAACGACCTGCCTCGCATCTCTTCTACCAGTCGCGCCTACGTCGGCCGCTGGTCGATCGGGCCGAAGGCATCTATCTCTGGGACCAGGACGGACGCCGGGTAATCGACGGCTCAAGCGGCGCCATGGTGGTCAATATCGGTCACGGCAACCGCAATGTGCTCGATGCCATGAAGAGTCAGATGGACCGCGTCACCTTCGCCTATCGGCTGCACTTCGAAAACGAGCCGGCCGAAGATCTGGCCCGCCGCGCGGCGGAAAAGCTGCCCGAGGGCATGGACAAGATCTTCTTCGTTTCCGGTGGCTCGGAAGCAGTCGAATCCTGCCTCAAGCTCGCGCGGCAATGGGCCGTCGCCACCGGTCAGAAGGACCGCTGGAAGGTGATTTCGCGCTTTCCGTCCTACCATGGCGGCACGCTCGGGGCGCTGGCTGTCACCGGTTATGCGGCGCTCTCCGATCCTTTCTCGCCGATGATGCGCGAAATGCCGAAGGTGCCTGCGCCGACCGCCTATCTCGATCGGGACAACCTGACGATGGAGCAGCGCGGCATCAAATATGCCGACATGCTGGAGGAGCGGATCCAGGCGGAAGGCCCGCAGAGCGTGCTCGCCTTCATCATGGAGCCGATCGGCGGCGCTTCCACCGGCGCGCTCGTGGCACCCGACAGCTACTATCCGCGCATTCGCGAGATCTGCGACAAGTACGGCATCCTATTGATCCATGACGAGGTCATGAGTGGTGCTGGCCGCACCGGAAAATTCCTCGGCGGCGACCACTGGAATTGCCGCCCGGATCTGATCGCGCTCTCGAAGGGCTTCGCCTCGGGTTATTGCCCGCTCGGCGCCATGGCAGCTCCGTCGCGGATCGTCCAGCCGGTGCTCGATGCCGGCGGCTTCCAGCACGGCTTCACCTATGCAGGCAATCCGCTCGCTTGCGCCGCTGGTCTCGCCGTTCTCGACGAAATCGACCGCCTTGGCCTGATCGATAATGCCGCTGCCATGGGCGATGCTTTGAAGGCTGAACTCGTGGCGCTCTCCAATCGCTTCCCCTTCATCGGCGATGTGCGCGGCAAGGGTCTGCTACTGGCGGCCGAATTCGTCTCCGATCGTGAGACGATGAAGCCGCTGCCGAAGGAGTTGAATGCGCACCAGCGCATGGTCGATCTCGCCTATGAGCGCGGCCTGATCATCTATTCACGGCGTACGCGCGGCGGTGTGGAGGGCGACCATTTCCTCGTCTGCCCGCCGATGATCATCACCCGTGAGCAGATCGGTGAGATCGTCGCCATCCTTGGCGACGTACTCGAAGTGCTCGCCGAAGAACTCAATCTTCCCGTCAACCGCTGAGGGCTTGAACATGACGAAGTCCAAAACATCGCGCAGAGTGATCATCACCTGCGCGGTGACGGGATCGGTGCATACGCCGACCATGTCGCCTTACCTTCCTGTTACCCCCGACCAGATCGCCTCCGAAGCAATCGCTGCAGCCGAGGCCGGCGCTTCCATCTTGCATCTCCATGCAAGGAACCCGGAAGACGGCCGCCCGTCGGCCGATCCGGCGCTGTTCATGCAGTTCCTGCCGCGCATCAAGCAGTCGACCGATGCGGTAATAAACATCTCCACCGGCGGTTCGTCGCTGATGGCGCTGGAAGATCGGCTTGCGGCTTCGCTGCGCGCCGAACCGGAAATGTGTTCGCTGAACATGGGGTCGATGAACTTCGCTTTGTTTCCGGCGCTCGACAAGCCGACGGAGTGGAAACACGAATGGGAACCGGAGCTTCTTGAAGCAACGCGGAGCTCCATCTTCAAGAACACCTTCGCCGACATGGAATTCATCCTCACGCGGCTTGGCCAGGGCTGCGGCACACGCTTCGAGTTCGAGTGTTATGATGTCGGTCATCTCTATTCGCTGGCGCATTTTCGCGATCGTGGCCTGGTATCCGGCCACCTCTTCATCCAGTTCGTCTTCGGCGTGCTCGGGGGCATCGGTGCCGATCCTGAGAACCTGACTCACATGAAACGTATCGCCGACAAGCTCTTCGGCGACGATTACAGCTTCTCGGTTCTCGCTGCCGGCCGCCATCAAATGCCGATGATCACCATGGCCGCCGCTATGGGCGGAAACGTTCGCGTCGGGCTGGAAGACAGTCTCTACAACGGCCGCGGGACGCTTGCGGTAAGCAATGCCGAGCAGGTCCATCGCATCCGCGCAGTTCTCGACGCCTTGTCACTGGAGGTTGCAACCCCTAAGGAGGCGCGCGCGCTTCTCGGCCTCAAGGGCGGAGATCAGGTGGCATTCTGAGGCCGGCGACACGGGCATGGTTCGATTTGAACCTTCGCCTGCTGGCAGTGAAAGGGAAAACAGTGACGACGATGCAGCACTCCACGGCTGATATCCGAATTCGCGCAGGCGAACCAGGAGATGCCGACATCATACACAACGCGATCCTGGCTATGGGGCGTGGGCTCGAAATGGCGGACAAGGTCACCTGCACGGTCGATGACTATCGCCGTTTCGGCTTCGGTCCGAACGCCGCCTTCCACAGTCTGATCGCCGAGGCGGGTGCAGATCTTGCCGGTCTTTGCCTATTCTTCCCGATTTTTTCGACCTGGCGCGGGAGGCCCGGCGTCTTCGTGCAGGATCTGTATGTCGACGATCGTTTCCGTGGCCTCTGTATCGGCGAGCGCCTGCTTCGCGAAGTGGCCACATGGTCGAAGGTGCGGGGCGGCGACTATCTGCGGCTGGAAGTCGACGTGGAGAACTTGCCGGCGCAGCGCCTTTACGAGCGTATCGGCATCACCTGGCAGACGAAAGATCGCGCTCATGCCGCGTATGGCGAGGCGTTCGGGGCTCTGGCCGGGGACTGAAAGTTTGACGACGCAGGAAAGGGAGACAGCATGAAAGCCTTCTTTGCAGCCGAACAGAAGCGCCACAATCCGAAGGCCTTTCTCTCGAGCGGAGCGCCGCAGCCCAATCCGGAGCAGCCGGAACGGGTCGAGCGCCTGCTCACCGGTGCCCGTGCCGCCGGCTGCGAAATCCTGCGGCCGCGGATTCACCGTCTCGGCCCGATTGCCGCGGTGCACACGCCGGAGTATCTCGAGTTCCTCGAACATATCTACGTGCGCTGGCAACGTATCCCGGAAGCCTCGGGGGAGGTCATTCCGAACATCCATCCCTTGGCGCGTAATGGTCGCTACCCGGCGTCCGCCGTTGGCCAGGCCGGCTACCACATGGCCGATACCGCGTGTCCGATCTCGGGCGAAACCTGGGAGAGTGTGCTCTGGAGCGCCTGGAGCGCTGTCGAGGCGGCCGATACGGTGATGGCGGGAGAACGGGCGGCCTACGCGCTTTGCCGACCGCCAGGCCATCACGCCTTTGCCGACGTTGCCGGCGGTTTCTGCTTCGTCAACAATTCCGCGGTCGCGGCACAACGGCTCCTGACTAGCGGGTCTCGTGTCGTGATCCTCGATATCGATCTGCACCACGGCAACGGCACCCAAGGCATCTTCTATCACCGTGCCGATGTGCTCACGATTTCGATTCATGCGGACCCCGTGCGCTTTTATCCTTTCTTTTGGGGGCATGCGGACGAACGCGGCGAGGGGCCGGGCCTCGGATACAACCTCAATCTGCCGCTCGAACGCAAATCCGGCGACGCCGAGTTCCTGGCAGCACTCGACGTCGCCTTTCGGCGCATCCTGGCCTACGCGCCGGATGCGCTAGTCGTGGCGCTCGGTCTCGATGCCTTCGAAGGAGATCCCTTCGGCGGCCTTTCCGTTTCCACGCCCGGTTTCGCCCGGATTGGCGAAGCGATCGCGGGTCTCGGGCTTCCGACGGCGATCGTGCAGGAGGGCGGCTATCTCTGCGATGCGCTGTCCGACAACCTGACGGCTTTCCTCACCGGATTTGGCGGTGTGGCCATACGCTGACCGCTGCGCCCAAGCATCAGCAACCTGACAAATCGTGTTCGCCCGCCGGTATCGAAAGATGCCGGCGGGCGTGCCGTTTCAGGCGTCCGACGGATTTTATTCGCCTCATAGTTGCTGCTCGACCGCCGTCTTTCAAGCTGTTTGTTCGGGGAAGCGACCCCCACTTTCTACACCGTATGCCACTTTAAACATTTATGCATACAAAATTGTCGACAAAATAGTTGACATTGTCGCCAACAGCTTCAAATCTAGGGTGGCTTGCTCACGAGTGGGCGAGAGCGCCGGCATAGGGCGACTGACGAGAAAACAGAGGGAACGACATGAAACTGAGAAAGCATCTCCTCGCGGGGTTGGCATTTACCGTCCTCGCATCCTCGGCATCCGCCGAAACGCTGCGCTGGGGAAGCCCGCGGGATATCTTCTCGCTCGACCCCTATTCCTACGGCAGCACCTCGAACCTGGCCTTCCTCAACCACGTCTATGAGGGCCTGACGCGCTATACGCCGGAATTCAAGGTCGAGCCGGCGCTCGCCACGAGCTGGGAGATGGTGAAGGACAAGGTCTGGCGCTTCCATCTGCGCAAGGGCGTGAAGTTCCAGAACGGTGCCGATTTCACCGCCGACGACGTCGTTGCCTCGATGGCCCGCGTCAGCCACCCGACCTCGCCATTGCGCGGCAACATCCCCGCCTATGTCTCGACCACCAAGGTCGACGACTACACGGTCGACATCGAAGTGAATACGCTGAACCCGCTGTTCCTCAACGACATGACCAACATCTTCATGTTCGACAAGGACTGGCTGGTCGACAACAAGTCCGAGCTGCCGACCGACGTCGGCGCCAAGGTCGAAGGCTACGCCACCTACAACACCAACGGTACCGGCCCGTTCAAGGTCGAGTCCCGCGTTCCCGACAGCAAGACCGTGCTGATCAAGAACGATGGCTGGTGGGATACGCCCAAGCACAATCTCGACCGCATCGAATTCATGCCGATCACCTCGGCAGCCACCCGGGTCGCGGCGCTGCTTTCGGGCGAGATCGACCTCACCGATGGTGCCCCGGTACAGGATCTGGAGCGCCTCAAGAGTTCGCCGGATATCAAGGTCGTCGAGCGCACCGACCTGCGCACCGTGCATATGGTCTTCAACCGCCACGAGACCTTCGCCGACGGTCGCGAAAACTTCTTCAACAACATCAAGGTACGCCAGGCGATCGACCATGCGATTGACCGCCAGCTCATCTTCAAGCGCGTGATGCGCGGCAAGTCGCATGTTGCCGGCACCATGGTCGCGCCTGAGATCCCCGGCTACAGCGCCGAGCTCGATGTGCCGACCGCTTACGATCCGGAGCTCTCCAAGAAGCTACTTGAAGAGGCCGGGGCCGTCGGCAAGGAGTTCACGCTCGTCTGCATGAACGACGAGAGCGTCAACGAGGAAGACGTCTGCAGCGCGCTGGTTTCGATGCTGTCGCGCGTCGGTCTCAAGCCGACCCTCGACATCGGCCCGCGTGCGGTTCAGGCGCCGAAGCGCGCCGGCGGCAAGTCCGACGCCTACATGATCGGCTGGGCCAACGAGCCGACGCTCGATGCCTATTCGATCCTGGTTCAGGTTCTCTCGACACGCGAAGGTGCCGCCGGCGTCGCCAACTACGGCGGCTGGTCCTATCCGGAACTCGACGCCATGGTGAAGAAGGCCGCAGTCGAGATGGATCACGACAAGCGTCTGGCGATCGAAACCGAAGCGCTGAAGTTCGCCAAGGACGAGGTCATCATGATCCCGCTGCACCAGCAGCCGATGGCCTGGGCGATGTCCAAGAACGTCACGGACGTCACCATTCGCGCCGACAACAAGCCGCGCCACTGGCTGACGCGCATCGGCGACTGAGTTTCCTTGCCCCGGCAGAGCCTGCTCTGCCGGGCTTTCTCATTCAGCGAGAAACCCAATGATTGTCTTTCTCATCAAGCGACTGGCCAATGCCGTGCTGGTCATGCTCGCCGTTGCGCTGCTCGCCTTCTTGATCTTCCGCTTCGCCGGCGATCCGGTGGAGTTGATGGCCAACGAGCAGATGTCGCAGGCCGACCGCATCGAGCTGCGCGAAAAGCTCGGGCTCAACGATCCGTTCGTGACCCAGTTCGGCCGGTTCGTCGTCAACGCCGCACAGGGCGATTTCGGAATCAGCTACCGCAACGGCCAGGACGTCATGAAGCTGATTGCCGAACGCTTCCCGGCGACGATGGAGCTGGCGCTGGTCGCAACCGTGCTGTCCCTGCTGATCGGTATCCCGCTTGGCGTCATCACCGCGATCCACCGAGGACGATGGTACTCGGAGGGGCTACAGTTCGTCAGCATCATCGGCGTCTCGTTGCCGAGCTTCGTCGTCGGCATCCTCTTGATCCTCGTCTTTGCCGTAACGCTTGGCCTCGTACCCGCCTTCGGCCGCGGCGACGTGGTGCAGCTTGGCTGGTGGAGCACCGGTTTGCTGACAGCCTCGGGTCGCGCGTCCCTGCTGTTGCCGTCCCTTGCGCTCGCGCTTTACCAGATCACTCTGGTCATGCGCCTTGTCCGCGCCGAGATGATGGAAGTGCTGCGCTCGGACTTCGTCAAATTCGCACGTGCCCGCGGCGTGCCGCGCTGGCGGATCTATTTCCGCCATGCACTCCGCAACTGTCTGATGCCCGTCGTCACCATGACGGCGATGAACTTCGGCTCGCTGATTGCCTTCGCGCTGATCACCGAAACCGTGTTCCAGTGGCCGGGCATGGGCATGCTGTTCATCCAGGCGGTGACCTTCCTCGATATGCCTGTCATGGCGGGGTATCTCTGCATCGTCTCCTTCATCTTCGTCACGCTCAATACGCTCGTCGATATCGCCTATGCGGTCATCGATCCGCGGTTGCGCGATGCCACCCGCTGAGGTCGCTGCCATGACAGATTACGTCCAGCAAACCACACCACCACGCCGGCCCTCGCGGCTTGCCCGCTGGCGCCAGAGCGATCTCTGGTGGTCCTTCACCCACAAGCCGTCGGCGATCATCGGCGCGGTCATCCTCACCTTCCTGATCGTAACCGCCTTTTCCGCGCCGCTGATTGCGCCGCAGAACCCGTTCGATCCGGCCCAGCTCGAACTCTGGAATTCCGAGCTGCCGCCGATCTGGGAGGCCGACGGCCAGTGGCCCTACGTGCTCGGCACGGACACGCAAGGCCGCGACATGCTTTCGGCGATCCTCTACGGCTCGCGCATCTCGATCCTGATCGGCGTCGCCTCGGTCGTCCTTTCATTGGCCGTGGGTTTGAGCCTCGGGCTCGTCGCCGGATATTTCGGCCGCTTCATCGACAACCTCTTGATGCGCATCGGCGACGTGTTGCTGTCGATCCCGACCATCCTGATCGCCATTCTCGTCAGCGCAGTCGCACGTCAGATGCTGCCGCCGGAACTCAGGGATGTCGGCTCCGCTGCCGTCCTGGTGCTGGCGATCACGCTCAGCGCCTGGGTGCAATATGCCCGTACCGTCCGCGCCCAGACGATCGTCGAGCGCGGCAAGGAGTATGTCCAGGCCGCGCGTCTTTTGAAAACGCCGGCGCGGCGGATCATGCTGAAGCACATCCTGCCGAACACGCTGACGCCGATCCTGGTCGCGGCGACCTTGAACTTCGGCATGGCGATCCTGACCGAGGCGACGCTCTCCTTCCTCGGTATCGGCATGCCGCCGAGCCAGCCTAGTTTGGGAACACTGATCCGCCTCGGCAACCAGTTTTTGTTCTCGGGCATCTGGTGGGTCGTGCTCTTCCCCGTCGTCCAGCTTTGCCTTCTCGTGGTTTCCGTCAACCTGCTCGGTGACTGGCTGCGCGATGCGCTCAATCCGAAATTGAGGTGAATGATGTCCAATCTCCTGCTCCGTAACGTCAGGCCCAATGCCGGCGAAGCGACCGACATCCTCGTGCGCGACGGCAAGATCGCGGCCTTCGGTAAAGGACTTTCCGCTGAAGGCGTAGCAACCGAGGACGGCAACGGCCATATCGTGATCTGTGGTCTCGTCGAAGCCCATACGCATCTCGACAAGTCGGTCTGGGGCATGCCCTGGCATGTGAACGCCAAGTCTGCGAGCTTGCGCGAACGCATCGACTTCGAGCGCGAGCAGCGGCTTGAAATCGGCATCGAGCCGCACCGCCAGTCCATGCGCCAAGCGATCATGCTTGCCGCCAACGGTGCGAGCCACATCCGCAGCCACGTCGACATCGACACGACCCACGGTCTCAGGCTGATGGAAGGCATCGTCGAGACCCGCAAGGCGCTTGAGGGCATCATCGACATCGAGATCGTCGCCTTCCCGCAGTCGGGCCTCGTCACCCGCCCGGGCACCGTCGAACTCCTCGACAAGGCTCTCAGCAACGGCGCGGAAGTCCTTGGCGGCATTGATCCTTGCGGCATCGACCGGGACCCGAAGGGACACCTCGACGCGATCTTCGGCCTTGCCGACAAACATGCAAAGCCGATCGATATTCACCTGCACGAGCTGGGCGAACTCGGTGCCTTCAGCATGGAGATGATGTTCGAGCGCATCCGCGCCCTCGGCATGCAGGGCAAGGTGGCGATCAGTCACGCCTTCGCGCTCGGAGCACCGGATTATCTGCGCGTCGCTGGCCTGATCGAACAGATTGCCGAGCTCGATATCCGCATCGTCACAACCGGCTCGCCGTCGTCGACCGTGCCGTCGATCCTTCGATTGAAGGAAGATGGCGTCAAGGTCGCGGCTGGCTGCGACGGCATCCGCGATACCTGGGGTCCGTGGGGACAGCCCGACATGATGGATCGCGCCCGCATCCTCGGCATGAAGAACGGGCTTCGCCGTGATGTCGATCTCGAACATGCGCTGCATGTCTGCTCCAAGGGGGGCGCCGAGGTCATGGACATTAGGGGATACGGCCTGGATGTGGGCTGCGACGCCGATTTCACCCTGCTCACCGGCGAGACGCTGGCCCATGCCGTCGTCGACGTCGCGCCGCGGCCGCTGGTCGTCAAGCGCGGACGTGTCATCGCTCGAAACGGCATTGCGGAGGTAGCAATCCCATGAACACCATCAAGGATTTGACACTTGGCCAACGTCCCGAGGGACGCACGCTTCTGACGGCGCAATGGGTGCTCGGTCACCGTGACGGCTCGCACCGGCTGATCCCGAACGGCGAAGTCGTGATCGAAGGCGGCACGCTGCTTTATGTCGGCCCACGCTTTGAGGGAGAAGTGGCGCGCCGCATCGATCTCGGCGCGGCGATGATCAGCCCCGGCCTGATCGACCTCGACGCGCTCTCGGATCTCGATACGACGGTCCTCTCGATCGACCATCAGCCCGGTTGGGCCAAGGGTCGCGTCTGGCCGCGCTCCTATATCGAGCGCGGGCCCTATGAGATGTACACGCAGGAGGAACTGGCGTTCCAGAAGCGCTTTGCCTTCGCCCAGCTTCTCCTGAACGGCATCACCACGGCAGCCCCGATCGCCTCGCTCTTCTACCGCGAGTGGGGCGAGACCGTCGCGGAGTTCGCCGCCGCTTCCGACGCGGCCGGCGATCTGGGTCTGCGCGTCTATCTGAGCCCGGCCTATCGCGCCGGCGGCATGATGGTGACGGCGCCGGGCCAGCTCGAAGCGATCTTCGACGAAGCAAGGGGCCTGAGGGGCCTCGAGGATGCCATCGGCTTCATCCGCGAGCATGAAGGGCGCCACGGTGGACTGGTCAAGGGTTTGCTGGCTCCGGACCGGGTGGAAACCTGCACCGAGAAGCTTCTCATCCGCACTGCCGACGCGGCGCGCGACCTTGATTGTCCGATCCGCCTGCATGCGGCGCAGGGCACCATGGAAGTCGATACCGTTCGCCGCTTGCACGACAAGACGGCGCCGGAGTGGTTGGCAAGCTTCGGCTTCCTCAGCGACCGGTTGATTGCGCCGCATGCGACGCAGGCGACCGACAACGATCTGCGCCTTTATGCCGAAAACGGCGTCAGCATCGTCCATTGCCCGCTGGTTTCGGCTCGCGGCGGCAGCACGCTGAACTCGTTCCGCTCCGTCAAGTCCCGCGGCGTCAACATCGCCATGGGCACCGACACGACACCGCCGGACATGCTGATGAACCTTCTGGTCGGCCTAATTACCTGCCGCGTGGTCGAAAACGATCCAGGCGCCGTCAGCTGTGCCGATCTCTTCGACGCCGCGACACTTGGCGGCGCCAAGGCCCTCCGCCGGTCGGATCTCGGCCGCCTGGAAGCGGGGGCTCGGGCCGACATCGCCGTCTTCGATCTCATGGATCACCACATGGCCCCGGCGGTCGATCCGATCACCACGCTGGTGGTCGGCGGTTCTGGACGCGTCACCAAGGCGGTCTTCATCGATGGCCGTCTGTCGATGCGTGACGGCGAAGTGGCAGGCTTCGATATGAACGAGGCGCGCGCAAAGGCGCAGGTACAGTTCGATGGCCTGATCGCCAAATATCCCGAAAGAAGCTGGGGTCACCCGCCGGTCAGCGAGATCTTCCCGCCGAGCTACCCTCTGGAGATGCCGCGATGACGGAACATGTTTCATCGGCCGTGCTTGACGTTCGCGGCCTCTGCGTTGAATTCCCCGGCCGCCATGGCACTGTTTCGGCACTGTCAGACGTTTCGCTCAGCATTCGCCCGGGTGAGATCCTTGGCGTCGTCGGCGAATCCGGCGCAGGCAAGTCAATGACCGGTCTTGCGGTCCAGGGACTGCTGGAGCCGCCCGGCCGTATCTCCGGCGGAGAGGTCTGGCTCGCCGGCCGCCGCATCGACCAGCTCGGCGACAAGGAGATGCAGAACGTGCGTGGCCGGCAGATCGGCGCGATCTTCCAGGATCCGCTGACCTCGCTCAACCCGCTCTTCACGATCGGAGCGCAACTTGTCGAGACCATTCGCCTCCACCTGAAGCTCACCAAGGCCGACGCCAAGGCGCGTGCCATCCAGTTGCTGAAGGAGGTCGGTATTCCGGCGCCCGAGGCGCGCTACGATCACTATCCGCATCAGTTCTCGGGCGGCATGCGCCAGCGCGTCGTCATCGCCTTGGCGCTCGCCGCAGAGCCGAAGCTGATCATTGCCGACGAGCCGACGACGGCACTCGACGTCTCGATCCAGGCGCAGATCACCTCGCTGCTCCGCCGTCTTTGCGACGATCATGGAACCGCGGTCATGCTGGTCACCCACGACATGGGCGTCATCGCAGAGACCGCCGACCGTGTCGCAGTCATGTATGCCGGACGGCTGGTTGAGATCGGTCCAGTCGGCGACGTGCTGAAGAATGCGCGTCATCCTTATACCCGCGGTCTGATGGGCTCGATCCCGGCACTCGGCCGTCGCGTCGAGCGCCTGAACCAGATCGACGGTTCGATGCCGCGGCTGAACGCAATCCCGACCGGCTGCGCCTTCAACCCGCGTTGCCCGGAGGCGGGGCCGCGCTGCCGCAAGGATCGTCCCGAGCCGGCCCCGGTCGGCTCCGGCGTCGCCGCATGCTGGCTCAATGCAGGAGGAGTTCTATGAGTGATGCCCTGACGGTCAACGACCTGACCTGCAATTTCGATGTTTCCGCGCCCTGGCTCAACCGGGTGATCGAGCGCAAGCCGCGGCAGTTCGTGCGGGCGGTGGACGACATCAGTTTCAGCGTGCCGATGGGCGGCTGTCTGAGCCTCGTCGGTGAATCCGGCTGCGGCAAGTCGACGGTGGCAAGGCTTGTCACCGGTCTCTACCGGGCGAGCGAAGGCGACGTGCGATTTGCGCCCGGCAAGAACGGGCAACCGCTTTCGGCGCAGATGATCTTCCAGGATCCCTATGCCAGCCTCAACCCGCGCTGGCGCGTGCGCAACATCATCGCCGAGCCGCTGCGCGAGCTGAAGCTTCGCAGTTCGGAAGCGGAGGTCATGGAGCGTGTCGGCGAACTGCTGACGATCGTCGGCCTCGCGCCTTCGGACGGAACCAAGTTTCCGCACGAATTCTCCGGTGGCCAGCGCCAGCGCATATCGATCGCACGGGCGCTTGCCGGCGAGCCGGAGTTCCTCGTTTGCGACGAGCCGACCTCTGCACTCGATGTGTCGGTCCAGGCCCAGATCCTGAACCTCATGCGCAAGCTGCAGGACGAGATGGGGCTGACCTATCTCTTCATCAGCCACGACATGAGCGTGGTGCGCCACATGTCGGACCGTATCGCGGTGATGTATCTGGGGCGCATCGTCGAAGAGGCGGACACCGAAACGCTCTTCGCCAATCCGCGGCATCCCTATACGCAACTGCTGCTGGAGACGATTCCGGACATCACCCATCCGAAGCGTGGACGAAGCATCGCTGCCAGCGAGGTGCCGAGCCCGCTCAATCCACCGTCCGGCTGCACGTTCCATCCACGCTGCCCCTTTGCGGACCAGCGCTGCAAGAGTGAGCGGCCGGAAATGCGCAATTTCGCCGACGGTTCGCGTGCCGCCTGCCACCGCATCGAAGAAACGGTGAAGGCTACCCACGCGGCCTGACACATCTAGTTCCCTGAAGCCTTGGGCTCCGTGTCGTGCCAGTCGCGGAGCCTCTTTTTTTGGGGCGATGTTCAGGCGAACCGTATTGTGAGCGAACGTGTTTCGCATCCCTGTCGTCAGGCGAATGCTACGGTGCTAACCGGAATTCAACGAAATAAACCGATGACCATTTCCGGGCTTCGACACTCACGTTAGGGTAGGGGCCGAAAGCCGGGCAGCATTCCGTTTGGGGGGGCTCGGTTGGGATCGAATGCGTTGATTTGAAGAGTTGGCTTATGAACACGACCTCCGACACCGATTTCCCCGTCCTCAATGCCGTTGAAGCCCGCATTCTCGGCTGCCTGATCGAAAAGAAGGAAACGACGCCCGACGTCTACCCGCTGACGCTCAATTCGGCGCATGCAGCCGCCAACCAGAAGACGGCCCGCGATCCCGTCATGGCGGTCGAACAGGTGGACGTCCACCGCGCGCTCTCGTCGCTGGCGCAGAAGGGGTTGGTCCGCCAGGCGTTTGCGTCCAGGGTCGAGCGCTACGAGCACCTGGTAGCCAACCGCTTCTCGCTGACCTCGCCGCAGATCGTCATGCTGGGTCTTCTGCTTCTTCGCGGTCCGCAGACCGCTTACGAGCTCTGGGCACGCAGCGAGCGCATGGCGCGGTTCTCCTCGATCGAGGAGCTGAAGGACAATCTCGATCTGATGATAGGCCGCCGGCCGCCACTGATCGTTCAATTGAACCGAGGCGCCGGCCAGCGCGAGGACCGCTTCGCGCATCTGCTGTGCGGTGAAGTCGAGCAGCCGGCTGCCGAGAGGGTGGCGATGTCTTCGGCTCCGAGTGGCTCAGCGCTATCCGCCCTCGAGGAACGACTGGAAGCGCTCGAGCAGAAGGTGGCGACGCTGCAGGAGCAGCTTGACGCCTTGATGCGCTGATCTAGCCAATCGGCATCAGCGCGAGAGCTACCGGACGGAGGTGCCGCCCGGTGGCCCGTAAAGGCTTGAGATTTAGCCGGCGACGTCAGCCAGCCTGCAGGCCGGGTTTTCTTTGGCACGGGGATAGTCATAGGCGCCGACCTTTGAGGTGGCATAACCGCCACCGACCAGGGCTTCGGCTAGCTTCACCGCAGCGGTCACGCCGTCGATAACAGGCATGCCGGTGCGCGCCTTCAGGCGGTCGCAAAGCTCGGACATACCGGCGCAGCCGAGAATGATTGCTTCGGCACCATCTTCCTGCCGCGCCTTGAGGATCTCCTGCACCAGCATCTCCTCGGTATGGGCGAGGTCCTCTTCCAGCGCCAGCACCGGCATGTCCACCGAACGGACCTTGCGGCAGCGATGACCGGCACCATAGGCGTCAGCCAGATCCTCGATGATCGGCACGGAACGGGGCAGGGTGGTGATGATCGTAAAGCGGGTCGCGATGTTCATCGCCACTTGCACGGCCGCCTGACAGATGCCGATCACCGGACCACGGGCGATCTCACGCGCAGCACCAAGGCCCGGGTCATCGAAGCAGGCGATGACATAGGCGTCGATGCCGCGCATCTCGCCCTTACGAATCTCTGCGAGCATCGCCGGCACGGCCATGGCTTCGTCGGCATGCCCTTCAATGCTGGGCGGGCTTGACGTTGGGTTAACGGACTCCAGTAGGGTATGAGGGGCTGCGACGCGCTCGGCACTGCGATGCGCCTGTTCGGTCATGGAGCCGGTAGAATTCGGGTTAATGAGCAGGAGGCGCATGGATCAGCTCGTCTTCCGAAGGCCGGCAATCAAGGGGGCGTCGGCGGTGATGTCGGGAGAGCGCGTCACGCTCAACTCCTGGTCCGGCAGTTCTGTGAATTCAAGGTCCATCGGGGCTCTCAAGTGGCATCGCGCCCCGGTTTCGGGCCGGTGGCACGGTCGTGTTTAAGCAGTTGCCATTGCACATCAAGTTGCGGTACACAATATTGTCTACAATTTTGTAGTCAATATCTAACTGCAGCTGATGGAATTGACTTTGAGCGCCGCACGGCGAGAGTAAGCGAACGGCTAAGGGAGATTTCATGTATAACGCGGACGAAGCCGCCGGTGCTCCGACGGCGATCATTTGCGAGAAGATCTGGCTTGCGATTGCAGAGCGGCGGTTACGACCGGGAACGCGGCTGAAAGAAGAGCAACTTGCCGAGATATTCTCCGTCAGCAGAGCCCGCATCCGACAGGCACTGACCGCGCTGGAGCGCGATGGCCTGGTGACGATCATGCCGAACCGGGGCGCCTTCGTCTCTGAGCCCTCCGTCGATGAGGCGCGCGATGTCTTCGTTGCCCGCCGGGCTATTGAGCAGCGCGTCGTCGAGCGCCTGTGCGAACGCGCCAACCCCAAGGATATCGTCCGGCTGCGAGGCCATATCGAGGAAGAGCGCATTGCCGGCCGATCCGGAAATCTTTCTGATATCGTTCGGCTTTCCGGCGGTTTCCACCTCTTGCTTGCGGAACTTTCTGGTTCTGGCTTTCTCTTCGGTATCCTGCGCGACCTGGTCTCCCGTACATCCTTGATCACCGCGATGTACCGTTCGAACCATCTTCACAATTGCGGGCCGGACGAACATCTGGCTGTGGTTGAACACATTGCAGCGCGCGATGTCGCCAGCGCGATCAAGGAAATGGCCGAACACCTGAACCATGTGGAAGCGGAACTGGATCTGGACGAGGAGAAGGATCAGCCCCGCGATCTTCGCACCGCCTTGCTTTGACGCTCAAACGAACCAATTGCACCGCTGATAAGAGGAGGCGGTGCCTGCCAGCAGACTGAAGGAAGATATGACCAACCGTAGTTACTATGCGCCGCATGGCGGCAACCCGCCGCAAACCCAACTTCTTTCGGATCGCGCGGTCTTCACCGAAGCCTACGCCGTGATTCCAAAGGGGACGATGATGGATATCGTCACCAGCTATCTGCCGTTCTGGGACAAGACCCGGCTGTGGATATTGTCGCGACCGCTCTCCGGTTTTGCTGAAACATTTTCACAATATATCATGGAAATCGCTCCGGGCGGTGGCAGCGACAAGCCCGAACTGGACGAGGGAGCCGAGGGGGCGATCTTCGTCGTCGAAGGCGAACTGACCGTCACGCTCGACGGCAAGGCACACAAGATGCAGCCGGGCGGCTTCGCCTTCATCCCACCGGCCAGCAACTGGAGCGTTCGCAATGGAAGCGAAGCGCCGGTTCGCTTCCATTGGGTGCGCAAGGCCTATGAGTATGTCGATGGCTTGCCTGTGCCGGAAGCCATCTTCACCAATGAAGCCGAAATCACCCCGTCGCCGATGCCTGGCACCGACGGCAAGTGGGCGACGACGCGCTTCGTCGATCCGGCCGATCTGCGCCACGACATGCACATGACAATCGTCACGTTCGAGCCCGGCGCGATCATTCCCTTCGCCGAGACACACGTCATGGAGCATGGCCTTTACGTGCTGGAAGGCAAGGCGGTCTACCGGCTCAATCAGGATTGGGTCGAGGTCGAGGCCGGCGACTACATGTGGCTTCGCGCCTTCTGCCCGCAGGCCTGCTACGCCGGTGGTCCGGGCAAGTTCCGCTATCTGCTCTACAAGGACGTGAACCGCCATATGAAGCTGCGGGCGCGCTAAGGAAACTTACGCTAGGTAAAGCAAAACCGCGCATTCGACGAATGCGCGGTTTTCTATTTTCCTCAATGCGTTACTGGCGCTTCCGAATGGCTCGCTTGCTTCAATCCACCAATTGCGGATCGGCGGGCTGAAGGCTCCTTGGCTGCAGTCGTCGTAGCGTATTGCCTGCCGGGTTCTTGTCGAGGTGCAGCACGCGGGTGAAGAAGTCATTGCCGCGTTCGGTGCGTCCGATATTGACGATCGCGACACCTTTGAGCTCTTCATCCATGAACTTCAGAACGCGCTGGTAGGCGTCGTCCTCAAGCGTGTCGAGCGCCTCGTCGATGATCAGCCACCGCGGCTTGTGCAAGCTGAGCCGGGCAATCGCCAAAAGGCGCTGTTCCGCTTCGCTGAGGTTCATCTCCTTTCGCGCATCCTGGTCAAGCCGGCCGCTGAGGCGACCAAGCCCGACCTTGGAGAGCACCGCTGCAAGTTCACCCTTGCTGTAGCTATCAGTTGGACCGGGGTAGGCGAGAACTTCGCCCAGGGTCCCGGGTGGGAAGTAAGGTGACTTCGGAACGAAGGCGAGGCCATCATCGACCGGCAGTGCAATGCGGCCGTGACCCCAGGGCCAAAGGCCGGCGATCGCCCGGAAGAATGGCGCCTTCTCCACCTCAGGCGCACCGGTGACAAGCACCCTTTCGCCCGGATCGATTGTCACGCTTTGCTCCCGCAGCGTGATGCAGCCCGTCGGCGAGACGATTTCGATATTGTCGAAACTCATCTGCGACGTTTTCGACGTCTTGAAGTCGATACGTTTGTCGCCCTCGTGCCTTTCGTCGGTCATCAGCAATGCGGAACGGAAGGCGGCAACGCGTAGCAGCGTGGCACGCCAGTCGGCGATCGCGCCGATGTTGTCGACGAACCAGCGCAACGACGCATGCACCTGGTTGAAGGCACCAACCGCCATCATCAGCCCGCCGAAGCTCAGGTCGCCGGCAAAGTAAACCGGTGCCGCAATGACGATCGGGGCAACGACCGTGATCCAGCCATAACCGCCCGTCACCCAGGTCAGGCGTGTCACCGCGCGCAACAGGCCGTAGCTGATCTCGAGCACCGAGGAGAGATCGCGCTGCAACCGCTTCTTTTCATTGGCCTCGCCTGAAGATAGAGACACGGCCTCGATATGCTCGTTAACGCGCATCAGCGAGAAACGCAGCGCCGCCTCACGGGCATAGTGTTCACCGTTCAGGGCCACCAGCGGACGGCCGACCAGCCAGCTTAGCCACGAGGCCGTGCCTGCATAGAGAATGGCGGCCCAGACCATATAGCCAGGTATGGCGAAGGCGTAGCCCGCCACATGGAAGACGAAGCCGTCGGACAGCGACCACAACACGCCGATGAAGCTCACCAGCAAAATACCCGATTGGAAAAGGCCGATTGAAAGCCCGGCTGACAGATCAGTCAGGTGGCGTGCATCCTCATGGATGCGTTGATCCGGGTTGATGCCGATTGCGCCGGCGTTCGCCAGACGAAACGCGCGCGAGGGGCGCATCCATTCGGTTATGAGATCGTCCGTCAGGCCCTCGCGCAGCCGCAGCTTGATGACCTGTCCGAGCCAGGTTTGCAGGACGTTGAGGACGAGAAGCACGCCAGCGATCTGGGCGAAGACGACCAACTGATGAAGAAAGGCGGGCAGGTCGCGTCGCTCGAGCGTGTCGTAGAATGGTTTGTACCATCGATTGAGGATGATCTGGCCGAAGGCTGTCACAACGATAACAACGACGATGGTTATGCTGAGCCAAATGATCTTGTTGCGTAGCGGCGAGGCCATGAAAGCCCGATGCATCATCCGCAATTGATCACCGAGGGATTGTTCGTCGCTGGGCTGTATCCGGCCGCTATTCTTGACGTTCGTCCGGTTCGACATCGGTGCGAATCTCTCCTTCCCGGTATCTTTAATTGGAATATAGCGTGCCTTACGCTCTCACCCTAGAGCGGATTGTCTAAGCTCACATGTAACCGCGGTCACAAAGGCCCTCGTATCCCGGCGCAAAATTGATTTGTGCCATTCGAAAGCGGGTTCATAGTTTCGCCAGACGACGTCGAAAAACGGCGCCAAGGGAGGAACCTGTATGTCCGCGCATCTCGATCAAATCCGCGATCAGCAAAGAGAAACCTGGGACCGCTTTTCCGCCGGTTGGAAGAAATGGGACGCTCTCGTTCTCGGCTGGCTTGCCCCCTTCGGCCAGGCGATGATCCGCCAAGCAGCGATCAAAGACGGCGATCAGGTGCTTGACGTCGCTGCCGGGACAGGCGAGCCGGGACTGACCGTCGCCGCCTCGATCCCGAACGGGCGCGTCACCGTCACAGATCTATCCGAGCGCATGCTTCAGGTGGCGAGCGAAAACGCCAGGAACCGCGGTCTGACGAACTTTGAAACCAGGATCTGCGACGCCGGCGCATTGCCTTTCTCCGACGCTACGTTCGACGCTGTTCTTTGCCGGTTTGGCTTCATGTTTTTCCCTGATGTTGCGGCAGCAGCCGAACAATTGAAGCGGGTCGCGAAACCGGGTGCACGTGTTTGTGCCGCCGTCTGGGCCTCGCCTGACAAGAACATCTGGGCAACGACGATCATGTCGACCATTGCGCGCCACGTGGAAATGCCGAAGCCGCCGGCGGGAGCGCCCGGCCTGTTCCGCTGTGCGCCCGAGGGCCTGATGACTGCCGTCTTTACTGACGCGGGCCTGCGAGACGTCCGTGAGGAAGAGGTCACGACCACGATGGTTCACGACACGCCCGAAGACTATTGGACCTTCATGACCGAAATCGCCGCACCCGTGGTCGCGGGGTTGGGCCAGGCCGATATTGCAACACGGGAGCGTATCAAGTCTGAGGTTCTGGATCTTGCCCGACAGTCGATCCGGGCGGGCAAAGTCGAATTGCGCTCCACCGCAACAGTCGTCGCCGGTACGTGTTAGCCGCTAGAGCGCGCTTGCGCTCGAGGCTTTGGCGTGAGGCGCCTGGGGCATGAACATTGAGCGGACTAGCGTGTCAACGCTGGGTCGAGTGGCGCGGAAATCCGGCCATTTTTGCCGGCGGCGAGCATCCGGGCCATCCCGTTGATCGCCGCCTCCCGCTGTGGATCCCTTCCTGCCGCATAGGCAAGCGGCGACGCCACCGAAATATCCGGCTCGATGCCGACAGCTTCGAGCCGAAGATCGTTGTCGATCACCGCATCGGAAACCGCGAGTTCGAACAGACTGTCATCCGGCAAGACATAGGCGCGACCTGCGAGCAGGGCGCCCGCCGTCCGTTCACCGACCAGCGGGATGGCATTCTGCCTGAGGGCGTAGGCGAAGAGCTCCAGGCCGCTGCGCGTGCCTTTATCGATCAGCGCGATCACCGGCTTTCGCCAACGGAAGTTTGCGAGTGTCGCATCCCCGCGGCGCGGCACCAAACGGAAGGACGGCGTGTCGCCAACGAAAAGCTCCGCCGCATCGGCAGGGCCACCACCCCAGCGCCCGCGCAAGTCAACGACAACACCCTCGGCGTCCTTGAGGCGGCCGGTCGCAAGCGCTTCCGCGACAATATCGAGGCCATTGCGCGTTGAGAGCGTCCACATCCGCACGTAACCGATCTTGTGGCCATCGCGTTCCTTGAGTGTCATGCTCTCGTCGATCGCCCGCTCGAACATCGGCAGCGGCCGCAAGCGCTCCACCTGGACTTTCGCCGAAATCGGTGCGGCGTCGCGATGGCGTCGAAGCCGGATCTCGACGCTCCGACCTACCTTATCGGCGAAAGAGCCGATTTCCCGGTAGGGGAGCCCGTCCACCGACAGGATCTCGTCACCAACGAGCAGGCCGGCCTTCTCGGCCGGCGATCCATCGTAGACATCGGCAACGAAGCGACGATCACCATCAACGGCCGTCACCATGCCGATGCCGGGATAGCGGACTTCGCCATCCGGCGGAAAGAGGCGGCGCACGTCATTCCGAATTGCGAAACGGAAAATGTCGGAGAGTTCGAAATAGTCGATCGTATCGGGCTTGTAGCGTCCGGTATGCGAGACCCGAAGGCTGGAAAGGACCGATGTGATTGCGTCGTCGACGTCGCTGGGCGAACTCGCGGCCGCGATCGAGTGCAACCTCCCGTCGATTTGTGCCCGGGCAGCGGCGGTAAAGCGGGCCAGCGCCGTTGTGTCGTAGAATTCCTTATCCACCAGTTCGACGACGCGGTCAAACACAGGCTGGCCCGAACGCGTAACGTCGGCAGCGTGGGGAGCAGTCGGCTCCGACAGGAGCAACGAAAAGGTCAGCAACGTACCTGCGAAGCCAGGGCGCATAGCTCGTCCTCCGGTTTCCGATCGCTTGATTATCGGCCAAACACGGCTTCTTGGGAGGCGGCCTGATTGCAAAATCGCGTGATCTCGGCAGTGGCCGCCGGCCGCCCTGTGGTTCCGCTCGTTTTCAGATCGGAGTTCCCGGTGGCAGGCAAGGCGTCGCAACGATCGTAGGCTATTGGAATGCAATTTTTGATTGCAATCTAATCGATCATTAAACGCGAGGCGATTAATCGACACCCGAATGGCGGTCATGTGGCGTACGAACCGGCGCTGAGCAGATCGGGCCTCTGATCACTTTGGGTCATCAAAAAGAGGCGGCCGAATTAGCTCGTAGGAGCTATAAAATCCATTCAAACCAATCCGTTGATGGCGACAGATCTATTATGAAAATTTTGTAACGCAGTTGTCATATGCTTTCCGGTTTAAGTAAAAATCGAGCGGATTATGAAGATTTATTGACTGCGAAAGATTACGGCTTGTCTTTCCGCATTAGAGTTTGTTAACATTCGAATATAGGGGTTTCATTACAGCTTTGAACGCGGGAGGGTGGCATGCCGCTGTCGTCGATGCTTGATTCCAAGAATTCCCGACACCTCCGCCGAAAGTCAGCCGCACAGGATGGGCCACCTCCCCAGGAAACGGCGATGATCGAACGCCTTTTCCGGTGGTTCGGTGGCAGGAAGGCACGAAGCTTCACACCGCGCTCGGAAACCAGCCATCTAACCGGGCTCGCTCTCGAGACGCTTGAGCCCCGTTATCTGTTGTCTGCCGATATCATGCCCTTTGCGGTGGACATGGTCGGTGATGGCGGCGCTGACTACAGCCTGCGCTATGACAACCTGATCCAGGCGGTCCAGGTTTACGACAACAGGTCGAGCCTCCTCGTTGCACAGCGGAATGCTGCGGAAATCGACTATATCCGGGTGACCGGTACTGCTGCGAACGACACGCTGACAATCGATTTCGGCACGGATTTCCTTCAGGCGCTCGATATCGATTTTCAAGGCGGCGCCGGCGACGACAGACTCTCGCTGACCGGCGGCGTGTTCGATCTCGTCGAGTTCGCGGTCGATGGTGCAGGCTCCGGTGTGTTTACCGCCGTAGACGGCGAGATTAGCCATCGGATCGGTATCGGTGGCGTTTCGACCGTGACCGATGCGACAACCGCGCAGGAGCGGATCTTTGCCGACATGACGGGCGAGGGGCAGACTTTGCGTCTCAGCGATGCCGGCACGCCGGGAGACGGGTTCTCGACGCTTGACAGCATCAATGGTGGCGCGCTGGTGTCCTACACCTTTGCTTCGCCCAATCTGAAGCTGACGATCGACACCGGCGCCGGCGACGACACCTTCGTCCATAATGGATTCGACAACGCCGTTTCGGGAAAGGTCCTGCTGAGCGGTGGGGCCGGCAGTGACGCAGTGATCGGACCGCCGGAAGATACCGACTGGAACATAACCGGATTGAATTCCGGCAACGTTTCAGGGGTGTCTTTCGTCGAGGTTGAGAATCTCAGGGGTTCTGCCGACAACGAGGACACCTTCTTCGTTTCAGCTGGCGGCGGTCTGACCGGCGTCATGGACGGTGGTGCCGGCGGCTTCGACAGTCTCGTTCTCGATGGCGGCGTCTTCCATTCCGTCACCTACGTTGCGACCGGTCCCGCGTCCGGCACGATCACCCGCGATGGTCAGGTTCTGCGCTACGATGGCCTGGAGCCGATCACAGACAATACGGTCGTCGCCGATCGTATTATCGCGACCAGCGATTTCGACGACGAAGCAAGGCTGAAGGATAACGGTGACGGCACTCTGACGCTCGAGTCGCTGTCGCTTATCCCGACCTTCGAGAAGGTCACGTTCGCCAAGCCCACCAACAGCCTGACAATCAAACTTGGCGCCGACCTCGGGATCCCGCTGCTGTCGAAGGATGTCCTAACGGTTACCGGTGTCAATCTCGGGGCTGCAAGCTTTACTGTTTTTGGCGAGAACGCTGCCGATACGGCTGGCGATGACGGCAAGGACGAAGTCTTCATCGAGGGGACGAACACATTCGGCGCCCTGGCGGTTCATGCCGAAAAGATCACGGTTTCAGGTGGTGTTTCGGCGACGACGGTCACCCTTGTGGCGCTCGCCGAAGACGACGGCAAAATCACCGGCGGCGCCTATTTCGCGACACCCGAGGCGATCATCGACCTCAGCGGCGCGACTATCACCGCCTCTGGCGCCGTGCAGATTTCGGCGACGGCGGATGCGACCGTTTCGGCTTCGACTGCGGAGGTAGGGCCGCTCGAAGGCGTCATCGTCACCGTTCTGCCGGAGGCGAGGATCAGATTTGACAGCAGCACGTTGACGGCCGTGAGCCTGACGGCCGGCAGTTCGGTCAGCGTTTCGCTGACCGCAGCAGACGAAGGCGATGCAAGCGAGAACGACACGACCAAGGATGCTGCGGTTTCCGTGACGGTTGTTCTCAGCGATTCCATCACAGAAGTGCTGGGCGGCAGCGCCCTCAATGTATCCGGCGCCGTTTCGCTGACCGCCGACACCCAGCTGGCACTGACGACAACCGCGGATGGCGGCTCGGGCTCCAAGGGCGCGAGCGTTGCCGTTTCGGAAGTGAACGCGACGACGCGCGCCTATATGGCGGGCAACTCGTCGCTCAACGCCAATGGCGGTAACTTGCCCGATTCCGCCGCCTTCAGCGCGACTTTGACCAGCAATGTCAGCACCACCGCGATCTCCAGCGCCGGTGGTTCGAACCAGGGCGATGGCACGAGCGAATCCGAAAAGCGGCTCGCCGACCCGAACCAGGACAGCAATACCTCGGACAAGGCGGCGACCAGCGGCGGCGACATCACCTTCGCAGGTGCCGTCACGGTTTCCGATTACCGGACAACGACGGAAGCCTATCTCGATAGTTCCACCCTCGTTTCCGCAAGCACACTTGCCTTGACGGCGACCTCCACGGAGAGCGTCACGGCAGCCGCCGACGGCTCGGCTACGGGCAGCGCCGGGACCGGCGTCGGCGTGGCTGTCGCGCTTGGCATCGCCGATGTAACCACCCGTGCCTATGTCGCTGGAACGTCGGATCTGACGGCGAGCGCCGTCAAGCTCAATGCCACGCTGAATGCCGGCGACAGCTTTGTCGTGACGGCGGAAGCCGGTGCGGGCGGCGCCGAAACCAATGTCGCCGGGGCTCTCGCGATCAACATCATCATGACCGACGTCGAAGCCGTGATCGAGGCCGGTGCGACGGTCGATCTCAATGGCGCGGACCTCAGCCTCACGGCCTCGTCGACCACTCACGCCGAGACGGCCGCCACCCCCAATGGCGATGATCTCGGTGAAGCCGGCGAGACCGGCATCGGTGGCTCGGTGGCTCTTGTCGTCATCGACAACAATTCCATCGCGGAGCTCGAAAACGGTGCGACGGTCACGGCCGCAGACGACGTGACGCTTTCGGCAACCGGCAGCCATGAATCCGAGACGACGGCGGAAGCCGGCGGCACCGGCGGCAGCACCGGCATCGGTGGCGCAGTGGCGATCGACGTGATCGACAACACCTCCCGCGCCTCGCTCGGGACGGACGATGTCGAGCTCGACATAACCGGTGATTTCTCGGCAACGGCAACACATCATGGGCTGAGCACGACCACGGCTGACGGCACGGCGATCGGTTCGACCGCGGTCGGCGCCGCGATTGCGCTTGCCTTCGTCGACAACCGTGCGATTTCGACCACGAACCGGAATCTGCGCGCCGACGGTTCGGTCAGCCTGTCGGCGCTCGGCGATGGCTCCAGCAAGGCGGAAGCGAAAGCCAGCGCCAAAGGCGCCGACAAGAACGACGAATCCGCCGATGGCAACACCAAGGCCGATCAGCAGAAGCAGAAGCAGGTAGACTTCGCCAACAGCAAATCCGGCGATGCCGACAACACGAGCCAGACCGCCAATACCGGCGGTGGCAGCGGTGGCGATGTCGGCGTCGCGGCCGCGCTTGCGATCAACGTCTCCGACAGCGAAGCGCTGGCCAGCATCGCCATTGGCCGCACCGTTACGGCTGGCGACGGCGCCGGAACCGGCGGTGTTAGCCTGCAGGCGAAAAACAACATGGATGCCTCGGCCATCGCCGATGGCAGCGCGACGCTCGAAAGCGAAACCTCGGGCACGGCGGTCGGCGCCGCCGTGGCGATCAACGTCGCGGACATGAGCAACAGGGCGATCATCGGCAACGGTGCGGTTGTCAACGCCGACGGCGGCGTCATCCTGTCTGCCACCATGAAGAATGTCGGCGGCGACCAGAAGAACGTCTTCGAAGCGCATTCGACCTCCGGCGCCAGCGGTGGCGACATCGGCGTTGCCGGATCGTTTGCGCTCAACGTGTCGGATGCCACAGCAGAATCGGCGATCCGGCCTTCCGCCAGCGTCACGCTCAGCAGCGACGACGCTTCGCTGACGGTCTCCAATATTTCGGAAAGCAGCGCGGTCGCCGAGGCGGATGCCGAGAGTGCCAGCACCGGCGTCGGAGCCTCCTTCGCCATCAACGCAGCCGACAACACGGCATCGGCCAAGGTCGAAAATTCCGTGGTCCTCACCGGCCTCGACGACCTGACGCTCAACGCCACCGGTAGCCACAAGACCACCACGACGGCGGAATCCGGCGCGACAGCCGAAGATGGTACCGGTGTTGGCGGCGCCATCGCGATCACTGTTGCCGACAATGTGACGGAGGCAAAGCTCGGCACCGGAGGCCTTATCGACCTTGACGGCGCCTTCGCCGCGACCGCGACCCACCATGGCGACAGCGCGACTTCCGCACTCGGTGACGCAATCGCCGGGAATACGGCCGTCGGCGCCGCTATTGCACTTGCGTTCGTCGATGACAGCGCGACGGCGAGCACCGCCCGCAACATGACTGCGGATGGCAATGTCAGCTTCTCAGCCCATGGCGATGGCGCGAGCAAGGCCGAGGCTACAGCCAGTGCCGCGGGTGCGGACAAGGATAAGGAAAGCGACAGCGGCAACACCACCACTGACGACCAGAAGAATAAACAAAAGCAACTCGCCAACGAGAAATCGGGCAAGACGAACACGGGTGACAAGTCCGCAACGAGCCAGGGCGGTACCGGCGGGGGCCAGGTAAGCGTCGCCGCAGCGCTCGCCCTCAACGTCTCCTCGTCGCTTGCCGTCGCCTCGATCGGTGATGGCGTCACGATCATTGCCGGGCAAGGTGGGGACACCGGAGCGCTTCAGCTCCAGTCCTCCAACAACATGAATGCCAGTGCCACGGGCGACGGCAAGGCGACGACCACGAGCAGTGGCACCGGCGTCGGTGTCGCCGTTGCCATCAACGTCGCGACCATGCGCAACGAAGCTTCGGTCGGCGCCGGCGCGCACATCACGGCCGACGGCCTCACCGCATCGGCGACGATGAAGACGGTCGGCGGCAATGCCGAGCACAATTTCGGTGCGAAATCCACGTCAGGTGCGAGCGGCGGCGAAACCGGCGTGGCGGGCTCGTTTGCGTTGAGCGTTGCAACCACCAATACGCTCGGCACGATTGGGCTCGACCACGGCGGTGGCGGCACGACGTCCGTGACGCTCACTGGCGGCAATGTCAGCCTGCAGGCAACCAACACGACCAAATCGACGACGGAAGCGACGGCGCATGGTGCCGGCAGCGGCTCAGGAAGCACTGGTGTCGGCGCATCGATAGCGCTTGGTATTTCGCTCAACACGACCTTCGCCGGGATCGAAAACGGCGAAACGATCAGCGGCAACACCGGCAACTTCCAGGCATTTGCCACCTCGAACGATACGGTCACCACCACGGCAAAGGCGGGCGCAGCCGGCAACACTGCCGTCGGTGGCGCAATTGCAGTCGCCTACGTGGATAATGACACGGATGCACATATCGGCTCGGGTGCTGGCGGTGCGATCACGCTGACCGGAAATCTCGCCGCGCAGGCGAGCCATGCCAGCACGATCCACACGCTCGGCGACGGCGAAGCGGCCGGCAGCAATGTCGGCGTCGGCGTTTCGCTCGCTTTGAATATCGCCGAAGTGACCAACGATGCCTTTGTCGGCAGGAACTTCTCCGGCGCAAACAATGTCAGTGTCACCGCCACGTCGACTTTCGACACGAAGACAGAGTCCAAGGCGAGCGCTAAGGGAAATGATACCTCGAAGGCGAATTCCGACCAGGAGAGCAGCAACCAGACGAACATGGCGCAGAACCAGAGTGGCGGCTCGAAGGCGCCGACCCAATCTGGCAGCAGCAGTCTCGGCACCGCCGATAGCAATAGCACGAATGAGACGGGTAAGTCGACACAGGGCGGGACCAGCGTCGCCGCAACGATCGCCGTCAACTTCCTCGACGCCGACAACACCGCGACGATCGCAAGCAATGTCGTGATCGGGTCTTCGGGCGCGATAGAAATCGCTGCGACCATGACCACCGATGCGCGTGCGCTCGGCACGGCGACGGCGACCAACACGAGCGCCAATACCGGCGTTGCCGCCGCTGTCGGCCTCAATATCGCCTTGCTCGACAATACCGCGCAGGTCAATTCCGGCGCCGATCTTACCGCCGGTTCGATCAAGGTGCGGGCAATCACGGCCGATGGCGAAAGGAATACCTTCCAGGCGCGGGCACTGGCAGGCGCCGTCTCGAAGAACACCGCCGTCGGCGGCTCCGTCGCGATCAACTATCTCGACGTCAATTCGAGTGCCATCATCGGCAACAACGCCGATCTCGACGCCAACGCCGGCGGGATCGCTATCAATGCGGTCAGCGTCAACGAGATGCAGAGCATCGCCGGCGGCGCGGCGCTGAGCCTCAATGGCGGCACCGGTGTCGGCGTCGCGGTTTCCATCAATATCGTCAACGATCTCAACACCAAGGCCGACGTCGGGACCGGCGTCGATGCCGAGGCGAGCGGCGCGATTGGTGTCACGGCCCATGCCGAACTGCTGCCGATTACGGAGAGCATTCCTGTCATCGGCAATCTGGCGGTGACCAGCTTTGCTGCCGGCGTTGCGGCAAGCAACGGAACGGCGGTGGGCGGTTCCTCAAGCGTCAACGTCGTCTTCATGGAGACGCATGCCTTCATCAATGACGGCTCCGATTTCGACGGCAATGGCGGGGTGACCGTCGAAGCGACCGATATCTTGACCATGGTCAGTGGTGCTGGCGGCATCGGACTGTCCGGCGGCAGCAATGCCGGTGTCGGCATCGGCCTCGACGTGAATGTCATCATCCGCAATACCAGCGCCTGGGTCGGCGGAACTGCGGATCTAGGTGCCATTGCCGGCAATATCCTCGTCAATGCCGATTCGTTCGACACCATCACCTCGATTGCCGCCACCTTCGGCTTAAGCCTCAGCGGCTCTGGCGTCGCCGCGTCCGTCGGTGTCGTCGTGCTCGACACCTCGACCGAAGCCTATCTCGAGACGGGAACAGCACTCAACAAATCCGAGCTTCATGCCGGCGGAAATGTCTCCGTCAAGGCAACCGGTGACGCCAAGATCTTTGCGCTCGCCGGCGGCATCGCCTTCGGGCAGGGGGCCGGCATCGGCATCGGCGGCACGGTCTTCGTTCACATCGACGATGTGAAAGCCGAGATCCGCGGCCACGCCGACGTTGAAACCGGCGGCCCGGCAGGCCTCGACGTCTCGGCCATTTCGACCGAGGACGTGACCACGATCGCCGCCGCCGGTGGTGTATCGACCAGCAGCGCCGCCGTGGCTGGTTCTGTCGCTGTCACGGTGCTGACGGAAACGACCATCGCGCGCATCGGCTCGAATACGGCGGTCACGGCCCAGTCCGGTGCAAACGATCCGGGTGTTGCCGTCTACGCCTATGGCGAGACGGATCTCCTGACGGTTGCGGGATCGCTTGCTGCGTCCGGCGGCAGCGCCGCAGTTGGCGCCGGCGTGAATATCGCGACATTGATCAAGACCACGCAGGCATCGATCGATTCCGGCATGGATATGGATGCCGATGGCAACATCAAGGTCGAAGCGACCAGCAACGAGGACGTCGGCTCCTTCTCGGTCGCAGCCGGCGGGGCCTCCTCAGCCGCAATCACGGTCTCGGCGGATGTGTTCATCTTCGACGTGAAGACTCGCGCCTTCATCGGCGACGATCCGATCGACGGCATTGGCAATGCGGGCCTGACCGACGTTCGCGCCCTTGGCAGCGTGCTGGTGCAGGCGGTTGATGAAACGGAGCTCGATCTGATCGTCGGCGGCGTTGCCGTCGGCGGCAGCGCCGGCGTCGGTGTCGCAGCCGGTGTGGCCGTCGTCACCAAGACGACGGAATCGTTCATCGGTGAAGACGCGCGCGTGACCGGCGAGGGCCAGCACAGCGTGGCTGCACGCACTGGCCGGTTCGACATCAGCTTTGCCGGATCGCAAAGCATGGGCGATGGCTATGACCCGCAGACCGACGGCCAGGTCAGCAAGGACAGTCTCGAAGCGGGGGTGCCGGTCAAGCAAGGGGGCGGGGGCCTCGGCCAGTTCAATGACCTCGACCAGGATGAGAGCGATGACGGTACCCCAACCGATCCGGGCTTGACCCAGCAGCGGACGGCGACGGCCGCCGTTGATGGCGGCTTCCGCGGGGTGGCGGTTTCGGCAAGCACGAAGGACGATATCGAAACGGCGGCCATCAGCGTCGGCGGCGGCGGGTCCGTCGGTGTCGCCGTCGGTGCGGCGGTCAACGTACTCAACACGACGACGACCGCGCTGATCGGGGAAGATGCCCGCATCAATCAGGACATGAGCGGCAGCGGCAATGCTGGACAATCGGTTCTGGTCGCGGCGGCGAGCGACTTCAGCCATCTGGGCGTTGGCGCAGGTGCCGCCGTCGGCGGATCTGCTGCTGCCGCTCCGGCCGTCGACGTGTCGGTGGTAACGACGAAAACGACGGCGATCATCGGCGATGACAGTCTGGTCGATGCGAACAATGACGTCGCGGTCATTGCGACGGCGAAGGAGAAGGTTCTCGTCGTCTCCGCCGGTCTGGCGCTCAGCGGTGCCGTCAGCCTTGCCGGCGGCGTCTCGGTCGTCTCGATCGATGCCGACACCTTTGCGCGCATTGGGGATTCGACCGTCGAGGCCGGGGGCGACGTTGCCGTCATGGCCAAGGACGACTCGCAGTTCACCATCGTTTCCGGTGCGGTCGCCATCGGTCTCGCCGGCGGTGGTGCCGCTGGCTCCGTTGGCGTCGTCAACGTCACCAAGGACACTGAAGCGACGATTGGCGAGAATGCCTCGATCGATGCGCGCGCCAACGGCGCGGGCATCGCGAATGTGCTCAACGGCAACATCGCCACGAGCGGTGGCGACCCGACCGGCTTCTCGACGCTTTCGGGTGAGGCCCATGGTGTCATCGTCCAGGCGCAATCGTCCGAAGTCGTCACCCACATAGCCGTTGCCGGCGCGGGCGGGCTTTATGTCGGCATTGCCGGCGCGGTCAGTGTGACAATCATCGATTCCGACACTTTGGCCGCCATCGGCGATGGTGCCGCGATCAACCAGGGCTTTGCCAACTACAAGCTCCACCCGGCCAATGTCGGCCTGGCACAGGGTGTCTACGTCAACGCAGCCAATGATGTTCGTATCACGTCCTTTGCCGGGTCGGCAGCCGTCGGTTTCGTCGGCATTGGCGGCGGCATCGATTTCGGCAGCATCAAGAACGATACGACCGCCTCGATCGGCGCGAATGCCGACATCCTGGCGCGCAACGATGTCGCCGTCAGCGCGGACTCGATCCAGGTCCTCAAGGGCTTTGCCTTCAGCGGCGTTGGCGGCGTCGTCGGCCTCGGTGCGTCGGTGTCCGTCTGGTCGATCGGCCAGGACTTCAAGGACGGTTATACCAACGAGAAAGAAGGCACGTCCGACAATGCTACCACGGGCGGTGGCGACACCGCCGCTTCTGATGCTGGCGAGAAGACCGACGGCGGCGTCGGCGAACTGACCGGTCAGATGACCGGCTTCAGCGGCGACGGAAATGCGCGTACAGCCGATTCCCGCGTCCGGGACAATATGCAGGGCGCATCGAACCGGTTGAGCGACCCATCGTTCTTCTCTGCCGCCGACCTGAATGCTGCCCTGGCTCCAACGAGTGAGGAGCATGGCACCACTGCGACCATCGAAGCCGGTGCGGAGGTGGAAGCCGGCCACGATATCCTGGTCGTATCGCGCCAGAACATGAAGGTCGATCTGCTGATCGGCAACGCCGCCGTCGGTCTGGTCGGCGCCGGCGCAGCTGTTACGGTTCTCAATGTGTCCGAGCAGGTCAAAGCAAAGGCCGGCGGCAATCTCAAAGCCGGCAACCAGATCAAGGTCGAAGCTGAACTCGACGAAGAGATTGATGTAACCACCGTCGCCTTCCAGGGCGGGTTTGTTGGCCTCGGCGCCTCGGTCATCGTTATCAACGATACCAGCCGCGTACAGGCGCGCCTGCTCGATGGAACCGTGGTGGATGGCGCAAACCTGCTGTCGGTTACCGCATCGAACACGCAGGATTTCGACGTCACGACGACGGGCATACAGGCAGGCCTATTGGCGGCCGGCGCCTCCTATGTCGACCTCAATATTGGCGATACCGACGACAACACGATCGAATCTCTGGCGAGCATCGGGGCTGGCAGCCAGATCGGCCAGACCGACACGGTCGGTGCGATCACTGTGCATGCGGACTCGACCGTCGACGCCAAGGCGGAGACCTTTGCGCTCGCCGGCGGTGCGCTCGGCCTCTCGTTCAATTTTGCGCTGATCGATGTCGAGACCAACATCGAAGCATCGATCCTTGGCGGCGCAAACATCGATGCCACCGGCACCGTGACGCTGGAAGCGCTTTCGAGCCACAATGCCAAGGGCGATGTTTTCGCGCTCACCATCGGTATCGGCGCGGTCGGCACGAGCTTCGTGACGGTGAATGTCGTACCGACGACAAGTGCGCTGATCGGTGGCAATTCGACTATTACAGCCGGCGGCATCGTCATGCTCGCCTCCCACAATTTCGCCGGCGAAACGGCGACGGATCGTGGCGCCAAGGCCTTTGCCGAAGCCTCGGGTGGCGGCCTGTTCAGCGGCCAGGGCGCCGTGCCCACCGCCAAGGCCAACGCCATCGTCAACGCTACGATCGGCGCGGGCGGCAGCCTGACCATTACTAACGACATCGATATCAAGTCGCGCCTGCGCAACTACGCCGTCGCCAACACCGAGGCGAATTCCTTCGGTGCGGCCGCTGTCGGTGCAACCGATGCCGAAGCGACCGCTAACGGCCAGTCGAACGCAGCGATGAATGCCAATATCGTTTCGGTTCGCGACATCGGGGTCGACGCGCTTGCGATCAACGGCGCGCTCGCCGTTGCGGAAGCGACAGGCGGGGGCGTCCTCGGGGCGCTGACGCTCAACAGCGCCACGGCAACCGCAAGCCCGTCCTCCGTTGCGGCGACCATCGGCAACAACACGTCCGTTCAGTCCGCACGCCATATCCGGCTCAAGGCACTCGCTAACACGGAAGGGGATTCGAAGGTCGTCGGCGTGACGATCGGCGGCGTTTTCGGCGCCGGCGATTCCGATGCCACGACCAATGTCAGCCCGACCGTCTCCAGCACCATTGGCACTGGCAGCGTCATCAATGCGACCGGCACGGTTTCGGTCGAGGCGATTGCAGCGCCCATTCCGGGCACGCAGCCCGACTATGCAGTCGTCGACGCCGATGGTGTCGCCAACACCATCACCGTCAACAACCATGGTCTCGTGACCGGCGATACCGTCGAATACGATGCCGGCAGCGGTGGCGCGGTGATCCCCGGTCTTAACTGGCCTGATCCGCAGGATCCGGCGGTCAACCGTCAGTACAACGTCATCAACGTCATCGATGGCGGCAATGTCGACCCGAACAAGCTATACTTCGGCTCGACTTTCAATGCCGCAAGCATCGATTCCGAAACCGAGATTATTACTTTCCAGGGTGCGCATAGCTTCATCAGCGGCGATGCCGTGCGTTACTATGCCGGGCCCGACGAAACGGTTAACAGCTTCGGCCTGACAGAAGGCAATCTCTACTACGTATTGGTTATCGACGAGTCCCATATCAAACTGGTCAATACGCATGACAAGGCGGTCAACCCGCAAAACTACTTCAAGAACTTCCAGCCCGACGACATCGCCGGCAATCAGATCACGATCTCCGGTCATGGGTTCACCAATGGCATGGCCGTCACCTATGACGCGCCCGACGCCAAGACCTTCGTCAGCCGGCAGGTCGATGTCCATCCGACGGCACTCAATCCCGATGGCTCACCGATTGACGACGGCACGCAGAACAACATTCGCTTCTTTGACGACAACGGCAACGCGCTGAACCATGGGTTCAGCGAGGGCGAGCACGTCGTCTACAACGTCGAAACGGAAACGGGAGCGCCCGGAACGCCGATCGGGGGGCTGTCTGATGGCCAGACCTACCGTGTCCACGTCGTCAATTCGACGACGATCCAACTGAAACGCAATGACGTGGTCACCGAACAGGTTCAGTTCGTCCGCAATGGGGCCGGCGACCGGATCATCCGTACCGATGGCGAGAACTGGGCCGATTTCGGTTTTGGAACTGGTACTCTGTTCATCAGCGGCGCCGGTGCCAACAGCGGTACCTACACCGTTACCGGCGTCAGCGGCAGCACGCTGATCCTGTCGGTCGTCAACAGTGTTACTGAAACGACGCTCACCAAGACCTTCGATCAGTCGATCATCACGCTCACGCCCAACAAGGCGAAGACTGCCGACGACATCCATTCGCTGATCAACGCCAAGAATCTGCCAATCGGCGGGCTCGAAGACGGCAAGACCTATTATGTCCGTGGCGTCAGCGGGCCCGGCGACGATACCTTCGAACTGTGGGACGCGCCTTCCGGCGGCACGCAGATGACGTTGACGCCGACCGGGCTTTCCGGCCCCTACGCCAACCATCGCATTGGCGCGCTGGCCGTCGACATATCGAGCGACAGCACGAGCGAGCAACAGCTTCGGATCGACATCAACGATGCAGTGACGTCGGTAGCTGGCGGCCAGTTCCTGTTCGGCCCAGGCGAGGTCTCGCTCAGCGAAATCGCGCCGCAGTCAGGCGACGGCGTATCCTCGGCCTATTCAAAGGGTTCCGGCGGCGGCTTTGTTGGCGTCAACGGCAATGACGCCAATATCACCAGCAATCCGAACGTGACCGCCACGATATCGGCGACGCTTGTAACGACGAGCGGCGATGTCTCGATCACCACATCGGCCACCACCAATACGACGGCGCACGCGGTCAACGGCACCGGCGGCTTCGTCGCCGTCGGCGACGCGGATGCCAACAGCTACCAGGACATCAACAGTGTTGCCTCGGTTGGGGACGGCACGCGCATCGTCGCCGGCAAGAACGTCACCGTTGCATCCAGCACCAATGCCAATACCGGAGCCTCGTCGCATGCGAGCGCCGGCGGTGCCGTTGGCTTGGCTTCGCCGACGACCGTAGTCTGGATCGAGTACAACAGTGCCGCGACGATCGGCGCCGACGCGATCGTCGTCGCCGGCGAACTGGCACGGCTAACCGCCTATTCCGAAGCCGGCGTTTCCGCCAAGTCGACCGGTTCAGGCGTCGGCTTCGGCGGAGATGGCGACGCCGTCACCCATGTCTATATCGGTGTTGCGGATCCGAACCCCGATCCGGATCAGGCCGACACGATCGCAACGCTCGGCGACCGGGCTGTTCTGAGCGCCAAGCGGGCCGTTGCCAGCGCGAAAGTCGGGCGCTTCGACGTCTTCGCCGGCAGCGACGGCCGCGGCGCCGGCTTCTATGGCGAAGGTCAGGCCGAAAGCACCATAACGGCCCGGCCGAAGGCGGAAGTGCACATCAATGCCGACGCCGAACTGACCGGCTGGGAGGGCGTCGACCTCGTCACCCGCTACGACAACGTCAAGACGCATGCCAAGTCCTATGCCCGTGCCACAGGCCTTTTCGGCTTCGTCGATTCCGATGCGCACAACGACACCGACGTGGCGTCGAAGATATTCGGCGCCGCCGGCGCTCTGATCACGGCCGGCCCGCGCGACAATGCGGATGGTGTTCTCGGCCATCCGGATTACCCGCAGGAGCCCGCGGCATCGAGCGAACACCTGGCGCTCTATGCTTCCACCGTCAACGGCTCGATCTCGCAGACGGATGACGCCGACCACAGCAAGCGTTCGCTTGCCGCCGGCGGCTCCGATGGCAGCAGCCCCGACGAGCGGCCGCAACAGATCGACTTCAATTCGGATGTCCTCATTCTCTCCGGCCGCTCGCCAGAACTGGTTGTCAAACAGCTCGTCATCGGTGCTGACGGCCAGATCGACGTCGCGGTCGAGGTGACCGTCAACGATAGCGCCAGCGGTGGTGGCAGCAGCGAAGGAGAGGGCAATACGATCCAGAGCGCCGACATCGTCGTCAACGACATCGTCAATCCCGGCCCGGGCGACGTCGTCTTCGATTCCGACACGATGGTCGGTTCCGGCGGCACTTGGACGTTCCGCGACACGCTGCAGCGCGTTACGATCCGCAACGAGTCCGACAAGGACATCGTCATCAACAACATCGATGTCGTCACCGACGAGCAGCCGCTTGCCTGGTTGAACCCGTCGAAGACAGTGACCCTGACGTTCAACATCGAGCGCGAGGTGGCGCCGACGCTGATTGAGATCACCGACACGGGCGGCCGGTCGGATATCTATATCAACGGCACCATCGAAAACCCGATCGGGACCACCTCGATCGTCAATACCGACGGATCGGTTTTCGCGACCAACGATCGCGGTGTGCTCGGCAGCGACGGCCGGGAATCCCTGATCCGCACGCACATCCTCAATATCCGGGCGGACGAAAACGTCGGCACGACAGGGAACCGCGTCAACATCGACATCGTCGACAGCGCCGGCCTGCCGCAGCTTGTCACCTTCGATACCGGCCGTGTCAGCGGCTTGACGGAGCAGATCTTCCTCGGGCACGAAAACCGCTTCTATACCGGCCAACTCGTGCGCTATGACGCGGTCAGCACAGCGATCGGTGGGCTCGTCGATGGCGGCTACTACTATGTCATCGCTTCCTCCGACGGCCTGAGCGTCAGGCTGGCAAGCACGCTGGCGAATTCCCTCGCCGGTGTCGCGATCAATCTTTCGCCGAGCGGGCCGCTCACCAACCAGCACAGCCTGATTGCGGCGGAGACATTTACCGTCGATGCCGTCCAGAACATCAACCTCGACCTCAAGGCCCTGTTGCGCGAAGACCTCGGCGGCGGCTACTACATTGTCGAAATCGACCGGATAAGCGCCGGCGATAGCGCCAATGTGCTGCTACAGGCGAGCCTCGAGCAGAGCGGCGCAGGCGCCTCGGGCGGCGTGCTCGTCAAGGCGCCGAGCCAGGCAGCCGGGATCACCCATTACAATTTCTTCCGGCCGGACAGCGGCCTTCCTGAAGAGCTGAGCCGCGGCGTTTTCGGAACCGGCAACACGCCGATCGCTTCCACCTACGACTTCCGTGGCATCGATCCGGCTACCGGCAATCGGTCTCTGCCCGGCCTCCAGGCCGGAGCGGTCACCAGCGGTGGCGATATCATCGTCGCTGCAGCAAATCCCGATCCCGGCGCAACGACGATCAATGTCCTCGGAATCACCGAAATCACCGGAAACGGCGATATCGATGTGGTGACCAACGGCTATATCGCCTTGAGCGAAAAGACCGGCGACATGCGCGTCGAGCGGATCAAGTCGACCGCGTCGGACGTGCTGCTCTATTCGCCGCGACGCATTCTCGATGCGCGCGGCCTGACGGAAGGCGATGTCGAAGCCGATGTCGCCGGCCGCAACATCACCATGGCCGCCGGTGTCGGTCTCTTTAACCCGAACCATGCACAGGTCGCTGCGCAGGTTCTCAACCCGACGCTGCTCGACATCAATTCACCGCTTGGCGGTATCGGCCTGCCGACCGATTTCCTCGAGATCAACGTCGACATCCGCAACGGCCTTGGTGGCCTCGGTGTCCTCAGGGCATTCGATACGACCGCAGACAGCACGCTCGGCATCTTCCTCGATGAAGTCGTCGGCGATCTGCTCGTCCACACGGTCCATACGACGCGTGACATCTCGCTGCGCACCGTCTCGGGCTCGATCCTCGATGCGCGCAACAACGGCGCCGGCGATGATTTCGCCGACCTGCTTGGCCAGAGCATCGATCTCGACGCCAATGGCGGCGGCTCCATCGGCGCCTTCAACAATGATCTGGAGATCGATTCCTCACGCGGCTCGTCGAACGACGACGTCGCGCTGGAAGCCGACAACAACATCTATCTGGCGGAAGCACCCGTTAATCCCGGCGAGAGCGCCGGCAACCTCAGGCTCGTGCTCGCCCATACCTATGACGGCGACATTCGCATCACCGTGCGCGAGACGGCGGTCCAGGGCGAGAACCTCGACCTGCTGCACAGCGGCAGCGCACGCTTCTCCGAGGACGGCCTCACCTTCCCGACCTTCCAGGCTGATGCCGAGCGTCTCATCCCGCATGGCCAGATCTTCGCCGAGAAGGGCAATGTGCAGTTGCGCGTCGGCGACAACGTCACACTCGACCCCAACAGCGAGATCCTGGCCGCCAAGCGGATCGACATCTATGGCGACGTCACCGCCTTCGACGAGGCCATCACCCTGCTTGCCAATGCCGATATCGGCTTCGGTTCGGTCATGCTGTTGCGCGGGCGCATCATCGCCAATGCCGCAGTAACGCCCGGCAACAAGACCAACGGGACGCCGGTCGGGACAGCCGCGCCGAAGACGACGGCACCCCACCCGACGAATCTGACCTGGATCTTCGGCAATACCGATGTCGATACCATCCAGTTCGGCGATCCCTCGGGCGCCGGCGGCACCAACAGCCAGGGCAGCCCCGGCTATATCTTCCTCGGCTCGAAGACGCGGGCCTATGGCAGCCAGAACCTCGACCCGACCAACGCCGACGGCGAAGATCGCTTCACGGTCTACTACCTGCAGGATACAGCGACGCAGACATCACCAAACATGACGACGGCAGCCGAACATACGCTGACGCTCGACGGTGTCTCCGGCAGCGACCTCTACGAGGTCTACACGCTCGGCTCGAACAATCCGGGCCTCGGTAATGCCGGTACGGACTTCAACCGCAACTACGTCATCAACGTGCTCGACAGCGGGCGCTCCAACGACGGCGTCGATGCTCTGAACGTCTATGGCTACAACTCGGCATTCAACGGCAAGGACGGCGACGGCAACAAGCCGATCGACGACATCTTCCTGCTGCGCGGCGCGAACTATCTGCCGCATGAAACGGCTGATCGCCCGGCCTATGTCGCGATGGTCTATGGCCAGCCGACCACCTATGCGGACACGATCGAAGACAACGAACCGTCGAACGAGAGCGCACGCATCAACTACGACACGGCCCTCAATGGTCGCGTCACCGTCGAAGGCCTCGGCGGTAACGACAACTTCTATTCCGACGATACGACGGCGATCGTGTCGCTTCAGGGCGGAGCGGGGGACGACGCCTTCCAGATCGGGCAGATCTTCGGCAACAAGCGCACCGACGATCCGGAAAACGGCGTCACGCCGTTCTTCGGCGGCGGCCTGCTCGCCCAGGACGTCTTCCCGGACATGGTTGCTACGACACGCGGCTGGCTGAGCCCCGGCATCAGTGCGTCGCTGGTCGCGCAGGGCGGAACCGGCAACGACGAGTTCCGTGTCTATTCGAACCAGGCTGAGCTGAGGCTCGAAGGCGACGACAACAACGACCTGTTCATCGTGCGCGCCTTTGCGATCGCCGCTGTTGCCAACCAGGATTGGAATGGCGACGGCATGATCGACCAGGACGACCTGCCGGCTGTCACGCTCGACACCAATGGCGATGGCGTCATCAACTTCGCCGACGCCGATTCCACGCCCGACGACTACACCGACGACGTGATCGTTCGCGACGACCAGGGCGTTGCCATGCCGATCATCGGGCTCGGGTTCTCTGTTGCGCGGGCGCCCGACATCCGCGCCGGTGGTGGTGAGGACGAGGTCCAGTACAACGTCAATGCTCCGGTTTCCGTCGACGGCGGCACGGGCTTCGACAAGCTCGTCATCCTCGGCACGGAGTTCGCCGACGACTTTGCGATCACCGAACGTGGCATTTTCGGCGCCGGCCTTAATGTGCGCTACACCACGATCGAAGTGGTCGAAGTCGATGGTCTCGAAGGTGACGACGAATTCTTTGTCCAGTCGACCGCTTTCGGCGTTGCCTATCGCGTCATCGGCGGCCTGGGATCCGATACGATCAACGTCACCGGCGACGTGACCGAAGACATCGTGACCCGCGAGCTCGAAGGGGCCTCCGGTGCTGTCGATCATCTCGTCACGTCCGGTGACGCGCTCTACGACGGTGTGCTGGTCGACGGTTTCGACTACAACGTCGCTTCCGGAGAAGAGGGCATCATCCGCATCGACGAAACCGGCGGCTTTACTGCCGCGCGCGAAGGCGGCCCGATCAATGTGGACAGCTACACGGTGAAGCTGGCAATCGCTCCGCTCGCCGGCCAGGTGGTCTATGTCACCGTGTCTGCGGCACGCTCGCCGCAGGAAGAGGAAGACGGCACACTGTTGAACCCAGCGCCCTTGCCGAACGGCCTTGGCGATACGGTCTGGCTGTCCACCGTCAACCCCGGCGGAACCGTCACCGACAGCGACTTCCAGCATGTTGTCATGGTCAACGGCGTACCGCAGATCATCAAGGATCGCGCGGTCGTGCTGCGGTTCGACAGCGGCAACTGGATGAATCCGCAGATGGTCTACGTCTATGCGCCGGACGACCCGCGGGCAGAAGGCGACCGCGTGGTCGTCATCCAGCACAGCGTGATTTCCGATCTGAGCGGCGTCGACACCAATGTCATCGACATCGATGCCGAATATCCCGATGGAGACCCCTTTGACGCGGCTGACGTCCGCAACGTCGAGGTGCTGGTCAGGGACAACGACACACCCGGGATCTATGTCACCGAGGTGGCGCCTGGCACGAACATCGAAGACGGCCGGTCGCTGGTCATCGAAGGCAGCCCGACGACCCAGTTGACGGACGAGATCCTCGTTCAGCTTTCGACGGCGCCGGAAGTGGGTGACATCATCGTCGTCAAGCTCTTCCTCAACGAGGCGAGCGACGAGGATATCCAGATCTTCGATGTCGACGATCCGACGAACATCTTCAACTCGGTCGGCGACCGCATGTACAAACATGCCGACGGCTACTGGCGGCTAACCTTCGACCATACCAACTGGGATGACCCGGTTCGCATCGGCGTTCAGGCGCGTGACGATATCCCGCGCGAAGATCCGCATACGGCGGTCATTTACTTCCAGCGCGACGACGTTCTGACGACTGACGCCGACCACGACTATGTCTTCCCGAATCTGCGCTCCGGCCCCGGCTATGTCGACATCGAAGTCATTGACAACGACACGGCCGGCGCCGTCGTGCTCGAAAGCGGCGGCACGACGCTGCTCAATGCCGATGGCAGCGATACGGACGACTACACGATCCGGCTGACGAAGGCGCCCAGCACCACCGTACAGGTCGCGATCGTCACCGATGGACTGGCGGATGTCGTCAGCGTCAACGGCGTCGCCGTCACACCCGGCTCGGGCTATACGGTCATCGGCGGGCTCAGGCCGACGCAGATTTTCGACGGCAACCTCGTCTTCAGCAATGACGGCCTCAACGGCAAGATTACCCGCGGCACGGGCGCCGATCTCGGCAGCTTCGTCGATGAAGGCTTCTTCGTCGGCCAGCAGATCCGCGTCGGCAACGCCGGCGGCAACAGCGGTGACTATTACATCACCGCGATCGACACGGTCGACGGCAAGTTCATCAAGGTCGACCGGACGTTCGGTACCGGCGGCCAGCTTGCCGATGTCATCCTCTCGGACCTCGCCAGCGATGGCGCCTTCACGGGCAATATCCAGTTCCATACGGTCATCGAGGACGGCACGCCCACCTATCGGATGACAATCGCCGGCCTTGCCGACGATGCGGACGGCTGGCTCGCCCATGGTTTCCTGGAAGGCCAGTGGATCCGTGTCTTCGACGCCGCCGACAACGTTATCGGCAACTTCAAGATCGCGATCATTCGCGGCGAGAACGACACCAAGGATGCCACGATCCAGATCACCTCGCAGAACGCTGGACTGCTGCCGGTCGGCAGCACGCTTGCGGGCGTCAAGGTGCTGCGCACCGCGGCGGTCGCGACGTTCAATCCGGGGAACTACTATATCCAGCAGACGGTCGTCCTGCAGGCGGACGACAACTACGACATCCCCGTCACGCGCGAAGGCGTGAAGGTCTTCCCGGCTTCGGGACATTATCTCTCGAAGCTGCGCGGACCGCTGGCTGTTGAAGGCGGCCCGACGGGCGCTGACCGTTCGTTGGAAAACGGCCTGAAACTGCCGGGTGAAGCGGACGACTTCCTGATCGCCATCGGCGCCCAGCCGCCGGAATCGCAACAGATCGATGTCCTCAACATCTTCAACGACACCAGCAAGGAAGATGTCGACGGCGTCATGACGCAGACGACGCTGACCGGCTTCAACATGGCCGATGATCTGAGCCTCGGCCTCGGGGTAACCGGCGACCCGACCTTCGGCGAATCGGGCTTCTTCCCGGGCGGCATCAGCTTCGGCAAGATCAGCGTCGGTTCTGACGGCCAGTTCGGCACCAATGCGACGCAAAGCACCATCGAGGTCGTCAATCTGATGCTCGGCGAGGGCAATGACGGCCTCGTCATCCAGGGCACGCTCGATCCGGCGCCCTCCGTTCAGGTCACCAATAGTTTCACGGTGACGCCGAACGGCAGCAACGGCGGCACGATCGTGCGCGCGGGCTTCGATTGGAAGGCGATGGGCTTCCTCGTCGGCCAGACCGTGAAGATTGCGGGGCAGGTGGGCACCTGGACCGTGGTCGCGATCAACGACGCCCTCATCGATCCGCTGCATCCGGAAGAAGGCGCCGACCCGAACGACAATTCGATCCTGGTTCTCAGCGGCCCATCGCTCGCTGGCGTTGCCAGCGGCGCACTGACCATCACCGCGATCGACAAGGACGTGATCACCGTCAACAAGTCCGTCGACGTCGCCCAGACGATTGCGGGCGGGATCATCGTGCGTACCGATGGAGGCTCATGGACCGGCTTTGCGGTCGGCGATTTCATCACTATCGACGAGGACTTCGCGAAGGGTGAATACCAGATCGTCTCGATTGTCGGCTCGACGATGCGCGTCACCGGCGGTCAGCTCGCGCTCGTCAGCGACGCGCCCCGGACCATCAACCGCATCAACCCGGTCACCAACGCGATCCTGCAAACGGTGGTCACCGATGTCAGTATCGATCCGACCTATACCGGTGGCATCGTTACCCGTCAGGATGGCATCAAGTGGGCGGACGAGGGTTATCTTGCCGGTCACCTCATCACCATGGTCGATGAAAACGGCAAGCGCGACTTCCGCATCATCGAGATCTCCGATGACGGCCTCTCGCTGAAGCTAGAAGGCGCATTGCTCGCCACACAGAACGATGCGGTCAAGAGCTTCTATGTGCAGGGTGCGCATGGCGGCCTGACGCTCGTCCACGGCGGCGGCAACATGTACCTCGAAAGCGCCGGCAAGATGAACATTGCCAGTGCCGGCGGTGGCTCGATCGTCGTGACCCGCCTCGATGGGCGCGACTGGTCCGAAGACCGGTACCAGGTCGGCCAAGTCATCCAGCTTGAGGGCGAGACCTACACCCGGACGATCCTTGCCATCGTCGACGCGACCCTTCCGCCGCCGCCGAACTCGGCCCTGACCTGGGGCGATCTCAGCGCCCTGGTATTGAGCGCGCCGAACACCCACATCGGGCAGGGCGCCGGCGTCTCGCTGCCGGCCGATGCGTTCAACAGCTACGCCGAACGCTCTCTGCATGTCGCCGAAGCACGCACGATCACGGCTTCCGGCACGATGAACGTTGCCACCAACAGCCTGACGCGCAGCGCCGGGAGCTGGCAAGCAGACGGCTTCTATGTCGGCCAGAAGGTCTATGTCAGCGGCTATGCCGGACTGTTCACGATCCAGGCGCTGACTGCCGCGGTGATGACGTTGCAGAACGTGGCGTTGACACCGGCAACGGGCGTCCAACTGACCGTGTTCGGCTATGACACCACGCTCGATGGCGGCAAGCGCGTCGGCGGCGACTACATCAAGGTCAATGGCGGCGCCGGTCCGAACTCGCCGCTCGTCATCTATGGCGACACCAGCCAGGATGGCATCTGGTATTCCGGCCAACCGCACAACGTGCTCGGCATGGAATTCGGTGAAAAGCCGTTCGATCCCTTCCCGCAACTGCAGGATGGCGAGAACGAAGACGATGAGTGGGTCTTCCCGCTCGCCAACCCCTACAAGCTCGCCGGCAACGACGTCATCGACGCCAGCGCACTGTTTGCGGGCGTTGCAGGGGGGAGTCTGCCCAGCGTCGGCCTGACGATCTATGGCGGCGCGGGCAACGACACGATCTATGGCAGCCAGGCCGGCGATCATCTGGCCGGTGGTTCCGGCGACGATCTGATCATCGGCAACCGCGGCGTCGATCATATCTATGGCGACAGCGGCGTGAACGTGAACATCTTCACCCGCCAGCTCTTCATCGACACGGTCGACAACAGCCCGCTGCCTTCCGCCAACCCGAACACCGACACCAACGGCACCACGATCAAGCCGGTGAAGTCGTCGGTCCGCGATCTCATGCAGGCAGGCCGTGACCTGATCTTCGGTGATGGAGCGTCCCATCTCGGCTACGGCCCGAGTGCCGTCGCTGCGGCCGGCGTACTCGGCGACTTCGACGACATCATCTTCGCCGACCATGGCATCATCGAGATGTTCGTGGACGATCCGAACCTGCCGTCCGGTCTCAAACAGCGAATCCAGACGACCGAGCTCGTGCTCGTGACGGCGATCAAGTCGGCCGAGCTGCAGAACGGCGCCGACGATATCGTGTTCGGCGGGCTTGACCGCGACGTGATCGTCGGCGGTGCCGGCCATGACATGCTGGACGGCGATCAGCAGGACGATCGCATCTTCGGCGACAACGTCTACCTCACCCGCCAGGGAGGCGCCGACGGCAACTTGCTGGACGACACATTCAGCAAGCGCTTCCAGACCTTGGCCGGCGCGCTGCTCTACAGCCGCACCGACAGGCCGATCCCGTCTGGCTTCGGCACCGTCACTGGCGACAACAGCGGTCTCCTCTTGGTCGACGGTATCGCACGCCGTTACCGCGACCCGGACGGCGCGCCGTGGTGGAGCGAGTATGCGGTCGACTATGCGACCCTTCACACATTCGCCTTCGACCAGGGAGCTGCCGGCGTTGGCAGTTTCGGCAACGACTACATTGCCGGCAGCGAAGGTCATGACGAAATCTTCGGCCAACTGGGTAATGACGTCATCCAGGGCGACGGCGGTATCGAACTTGCCTTCGCCGGCACGTCGCATGTCGGCGCCTCCCGGACGTCGGGCGGTGTTGCCGATCCGATCGGCCCGTTGACGGTGATCGCATCCTTTGCTGCTGCGAGCGATGGCCAGGACTACATCGAAGGCGGTGGTGGCGATGACCAATTGTTCGGCGGCCTCGGCCAGGACGACCTGGTCGGCGGCTCGTCCTCGTTCTTCAGCCTGACCGATGCAAATGCACGGCCTGACGGCGACGACTACATCTTCGGCGGTACCGGCGCCGAAATCGACCGGAACGACCTCGACCTTCCGGGCGACGGCACCCTTGCGGCTGCGCGTTATGCCCGCGATGCCGACACCATGGTCGGCGACAACGGTAATATCGTCCGTATTGTCGGGATCAATGGCGTCGATATCAACCCGAACGGGCTGGCAAACCAACAGCTCTACGTCCGGTACAATTACGATGTGAACGATCCGGCCCGCACCGGCGCCGAACGCATTGTCGTCCGCGGCGTGCACCTTCTCGACTACACACCGGGCGGCCCGGATTTCCGTCCTGACCTGTTCTCGAAGACGAACCCGAACGACGCGGCCTATCGCAACGGATTCGGTCTGTGGGCGAAGAATGACATCGGCGGTCATGACGAATTCCACGGCGAAACCGGCGACGACATCGCCTATGGCGGCGGTGGCCACGACCGCATGTTCGGCGATGCCGAGAATGACGATCTAATCGGCGGTTGGGGCAATGACTGGATCTCTGGCGGTACCGGCCAGGACGGCATCCTCGGCGACGACGGACGGATCTTCACGAGCCGCAACAGCGCCACCTATGCCGAGCCGCTTTACGGCGTCCTAGCCCTCCTTGCTACCGATCCGGATACCCGCACCAGCCAGGGCGACGTGCTCAACGAATTCATCTACACGCCCGGGCAGGTGCAGACCGAGACGATCAATATCGGCGGCCAGCTGAAGAAATCCGTCGACCTCACGCCCTATAACCTGAAGCCGAACGCTCAGGGCGCAGATGATCCGCTGTTCGACGCCAATGTCGTCGACGACATCATCTTCGGCGGTCTCGGTGACGACTTCATCCATGGCGGCGCCGGTGACGATGCCGTCGGCGGCGGCGAAGCCCTGCCGCTCAGCTACACCCAGCGCTTCGAAAACGGCGTCGTGGTCGGGCTGGTGCGCACCGATTTCACACGGCCCTGGAACCCGGGAGACATCCTGCGCTTTGGTGCCGATACCGATCCGTGGAACGCACCGAAGCCGGTTCAGAGTAAGCTCGGCGAATTCTTCCTCTATGACGAATACGATCCGCGCCGGACGATTCTGTTCAATGCTGACGGAACCGTCTGGAAGTCGGGTGCTGCGCCAACACAATTCCAGTATTTCCTCAACCTGGTCGACAACGAAGGACCATTGGTCAACGGCGCGATGGCGTTCTCGCCCAACGGCACACCGATCGCCTTCGCCGACCGCAATACGGACGGCAGTGACGCCATCTTCGGCGACCTCGGCAACGACTGGATCGTCGGCGGCACAGGACGCGATCACATCTATGGCGGCTGGGGTAATGACCTCATGAATGCCGACGATGTGCTTAGCACCAATGGCTGGATGAACGACCAGCCGGAAACGCATCCGGTCTACGAGGATCGTGTCTTCGGCGGCGCCGGGCTCGACATCCTGATCGGCAACACCGGCGGCGACCGCCTGATCGATTGGGTCGGCGAGTTCAACAGCTATCTCGTGCCGTTCGCTCCGTTCGGCATCGCGACGGTCAGCCGCCAGGTGCCGCCGCAGCTCTTCGACTTCCTCTATGCGCAAGCCTTCAGCGATGGTGTCGACATCACCCGCACGGCCGATACCGGAAGCGTCAATGGCAGTGACCAGTACAGCCATGTGTCGCAGTTCCAGGGCGGAGTCGAAGGCGAAATCGGACTCGTGACGCAGAAGGATCACGGCATCTGGCAGGATCAGACCGGCGGTCCGACCGATCCGCAACCGGGCAATATCCCCGGTGGACGACGCGACGTTCTGCGCACGGCCGACTTCAACGACGGCACGCTCGACGTGTTCGCCGCCGACCAGGGCAAGTTCGCAGTCTCGAGCGGCATGATGACCGTCGAGTCCGAGACATCATGGGGGCAGGCGGCGGCGGTCTTCTATGCCGACCAGTACCTGCCGATCTATTTCGAGATCTCGGCCAAGATCACCGCTCAGAAGCCTTTGGCGGGCTGGAAGGCCAACTCCTATGTTATCTTCGACTACCACTCGCCGACCGACTTCAAATGGGCGGGTATCAACATCTCGAATGACAAGATCGAAATGGGCTACCGCGACGCCAGCGGCTGGCACCAGGTCGCCCAGTCGAACAAGCCCGTCCAGTTGAAGGCTGGCATAGCCTATGACGTGCTCGTTGCCGTCAACGGCACGAACGTCACGGTAACGGTCGCGGGTGTGAACTGGTTCGGCTACACCTTCGCACCGAGGATCGAGGAAGGCGTGCCCGTGGGCCTCAACCGCGGCCTGGTCGGCGCCGGCAACGATGGCTCCAAGTCGAAGGTGGACAACTTCTCGGTTCAGATCCTGCCGCCAAACCTGTCGCTTGACTATACCGACAACTTCGACGCAACCAGCCGGTTCCCGATGAGCGGTACGGCGGCCACGGGCTGGACGGTCGCAGGTGGTCGCTTCGTCGGCGCCGCCGGCGCTTCCATCAGCACGTTCAACCTTGGCACCAAGCTCCGGGCGGACTCCTACCTCGAACTCGAGGCCAAGCTACTGACGGCAGGCACGGGCGGTATCGTCTTCGACAGCTATGGTCCGAACGACTACAAGTTCGTCGCCCTCGATGCCGTCAACGACAAGGTCCTTGTCGGCCACGTCAGTGCCAAGGGCGGCTACAAGATCGATCAGTCCTTCAGTCGCGTCCTTGATGTCGGCGTCGACTATACTTTGAAGGTGATCTTCAAGGGGGCGGCGGTCAGCATTCAGGTGAACGGCGGCCTCGTCGGCACCTATGGCTTCAATGCTGCACTGGTCGATGGCGGCTTCGGCACGATGTCACGTGTCGGATCAAGCTCGTTCGATCGCTTCCTGATCCGTACCAACGATCCCGCCTTCAACACGTCGACCAATCTGCTGGCGGCGACCGGCGGCACGACCGTCGCCGGTGGCGAGATCACGAGAGGACAGGCACTCTCCGTGCTCGACGATGCCGTCGCCCTCTGGGCGAAATCGGGACTGCTCGATGCATCAACCTTGGCGCGCCTCGGCACGATCGACCTGCAGATCGTCGATCTCGAGGGCGACCGACTGGCCGAGGCCGTGTTCGGCGCAATCAGGATCGACCGCAACGCCGCGGGACGGGGCTGGTTCGTCGATCTCACGCCGCAGGATAACGAGGAGTACAGCCTTGTCGACGGTAAGTGGCAGGCGATCGGTGGCGGCCCAGCCGCGGGACGCTTCGATCTGCTCTCGGTCCTGCTCCATGAAATGGGTCACGAGGCCGGATTGGTCCACTCTGCCGACGATGCTGTCGGCGGCGTAATGGCCGAAACGCTTGAGGTCGGCGAGCGCCGGTTGCCGCTGCCGGCAACCCAGTCCGAAACGCGAAACGACGCCCAGGTGTTCGATGAGGAGCTTGGTCTGTTCGTAACCCCGACTGAGCGACGGCTGATGAAACTTGCCGGCATCAGCGCCTCGGATCTCCATATCCCAGGGGTTGGCGAGGCGAACGAGACAGCCGCGGCATCCGGCTGGGCCGGAAGCGCCAGAGGCGCTCTGGCGGCCGCGTGGCAACCGGCAACGGGCGGGGGCGATGGCATAGCGCGCTTCGGCAGTAGCGACGAGAAGTCATGGATCTTCGACGAGGCAACCGGCACGTTTGTCGACCCAACGGCCTGGACACAGGTCGGAGATCATGCCGCCAAGACTTCAGGCGCCGGTGAGAATGATGCGGATGCGAGTGAGCAAGAAGTGTTGAACGGCATAATCGAGTGGGAGGCCCGAAAGGGACTGCTTTCTCGACTGGTCAGTCTCTTTGGAGGGCGCTAGCGTGCGAGTAAACTGTCTGGCCACCGCGTGCCGGCATGACTGATCACATCGCCAGGGAATATGCACCACCGCCCCCGGTCGAAGGCCCGGGGGCGGTGAAGTATGCTATTTTGGATCAAGCACTCTGGCAAAAATTCCGCAATGCGACTGAGCCAGACGAATTCATGGAGACGTGGCTGGCTATACTCTGCCGGCAGATCTCAGGCGTCGCCAGCGGCATGGTCATGCTCGGGGAACCGGACACCGGGCCCTACACGCCGATCGCCTTCTGGCCGGAAAGGGCCGCCGACGAGGGGTTGACGGCCGCCGCCGAGAGGGCGCTGAGCCAACGCCAGGGCATCTCCACCGGAACGACCGGTAGCCGTACGGTGCAACTGATCGCTTCGCCGTTGATCGTCAACGAGCGCTTGTATGGCGCCTGCGCGCTTTCGCTTTCCGTCGAGCCTGCTGCCATCAACGCGGTGATGCGCAAGGTGCAATGGGCCTCCGGCTGGGTCGAGGTCCTGCTGAGGCGCCAACTCCAAGTCGAAAACGAAGAAATCAGCGAACGCAACAGGCTGGCCTTCGACATGCTTGCCGCGGTGATCGAGGCAAAAGGTTTCGCCGAAGCGGCCACCGCGCTCGTGACGGAACTCGCCATGCGGCTTGCCTGCGACCCTGTCAGCGTCGGTTTCGTCCGCGGACGGCGATGTCGTGTCGCGACGGTCTCGCATGCGGCAGGCTTCGGCAACAAAGTAAACATCATTCGCGACATCGGCGCGGCGATGGACGAGGCTGTCGATCAGCGCGCCATCGTTCTCTACCCGCCGCAGGAGCACTGGGAGTATCGTGTCCTTCGGGCGCACGAAGAGTTGGTCGAGACGCACAAGTGCGGAGGCGTGCTGACGATCCCCCTGCAATCTGGGCATCAGATCGTGGGCGCTCTGACGCTGCAGCGCCCACGCGGTAGTGCCTTCGACGAGACGACCGTCGACCTGTGCGATGCAGTGGCAGCGGTCGTCGGACCGGTACTTGAGGAAAAACGCCGCAACGACAGGAACGTCTTGGTGAAGCTTTGGGAGGCCGCCGCCAACCAGTTGCGGCTCCTGCTGGGCCCAGGCTATTTCGGCCGCAAGCTCGCGACGCTGATTGCCGTCGTCCTGGCCGGCTATTTCAGCGTGGCCACGACGGAATACTCCGTCACGTCTTCGGCCGTCGTTCGCGGTACAATCCAGCGAACCGTCGTAGCGCCATTCAACGGCTATGTATCCAGCCAGTCGGCAAGGGCCGGCGAAGTGGTCAAACAGGGGCAGATCCTGGCGCAGCTCGACGACCAGGATCTGACACTGGAACGGCTTCGGCTGACGACCACCCGACAGCAGAAGACGACCGAATATGACCGGGCGTTGATGCAGCACGAACGGGCCGAAGCGCTCATCGTCAAGGCGCAGATCGATCAGGCCGACGCCCAGCTCGCTTTGATCGACGAACAGCTCAAGCGCACCCGGCTGCTCGCTCCCTTTGACGGCTATGTCGTCAACGGCGACCTCAGCCAGTCGATCGGCGCTGCGGTCGAGCGCGGGCAGGAGCTCTTCACGGTCGCACCGCTCGAGTCCTATCGCGTCATCCTCGAAGTCGATGAAAGCGACATTGACGATGTCGAGATCGGCCGCCAGGGAGTCCTGCGGGTTTCCGCGCTTCCGCAGGAGACGCTCACCTATCGGATCGAGCAGATCACCGCGATCTCCACCCAGAAGGAGGGACACAATTTCTTCAAGGTCGAAGCAGCTCTGGATCATCTGAGCGATCGGCTTCGGCCTGGCATGGAGGGCATTGCCAAGACCTCCGTCGACGAACGGCTCCTGATCCGCGTTTACACCGACAAGATGGTGCAGTGGGCCTATCTCGCCGCGTGGCGCTGGATGCCGTGAGGGCGCGGACATGGAACGATCCTACTTCAGCTCATCCTGGTACCGCGTCGCGCAACTGAAGCTGGAGCTGCGCGGCCATGTACGCATCCATCGCACGGTCTTTCGTGATCAGCTCTGGTACGTGCTGCAGGACCGGACATCCGGGCGTTTCCACCGCTTCACGCCCGAGACCTATCTCATCATCAGCCTGATGGATGGCCACCGGACGATGCAGGCGATCTGGGACATCGCCTGCGACAAGCTCACCGACAAGGTCGTGACCCAAGATGAGGTCATCCAGCTTCTCGGGCAGTTGCACGCGGCGGACGTCCTGTTCGGCAATGTTCCGCCCGACATCAATGAAATCGCCGAGCGCGGCAAGAAGGCGCGCAATCGCAAGCTCTTGATGAGTTTCGGCAATCCCCTCGCCATTCGCTTCGGCCTTCTCGACCCGAACGAGTTTCTGAACGCCACCGCCATTGTCGGCCGGGTGCTGTTCTCATGGTTCGGCGCGCTCGTCTTCATCTGTCTTGTCGCCTATGCCGCCGTTCTTGCCGGCATGAGTTGGAACGCGTTGACCGTCAATGTGACCGACCGCGTTCTGTCAACGTCGAACCTCTTCCTGATGCTGATCGCCTATCCGCTCATCAAGACCCTGCATGAGCTAGGGCACGCCTACGCAGTCAAGCGATGGGGCGGCGATGTCCACGAGGTGGGTGCGATGATGCTGGTCTTCATGCCGGTCCCATATGTCGATGCATCCGACAGCCTGGCTTTTGCCAGCAAGTGGCAGCGCGCCCTCGTCGGTGCCGCCGGCATTTTCGTGGAAATGACGCTCGCCGCGGTCGCCCTCATCGTATGGGTCAATGCGCAGGAGGGGCTCGTGCGGGCCTTCGCCTTCAACGTCATGCTGATCGGCGGCGTGTCAACCTTGCTCTTCAACGGCAACCCGCTTCTGCGCTTCGACGGTTACTACGTCCTGAGCGATCTTTTGGAGATACCCAACCTCGCGAGCCGGGCCAATAAATATCTCGCCTATCTCGTTCAGCGCTACGCCTTCAAGATCGGCTCGGTCAATTCGCCGGCGACGGCGCCTGGGGAGGAGTTCTGGTTCGTTCTCTACGGCGTCTCGGCGTTCTTCTACCGCCTTGTGGTCACCGGCGCGATCATCGCGCTCGTCAGTCAGAAGTTTTTCATCGTCGGTACCTTGCTCGCCATCTGGGCGCTCATTCTGATGTTTGCAGTGCCGCTGGCAAAGGCTTTCTGGTTCCTGCTGACGAGCCCGCTCCTGCGGCGAAGCCGGGGCCGCGCATTCGCAGTGGTCGGCTCCGTCCTCGCCGCAGTCGCGCTGGGAGTCTTCGTGTTGCCCATTCCGCACGCGACTGTCGTACAGGGGATCGTATGGTTGCCAGGTGATGCAATCGTCCATGTTCAGACCGATGGTACGGTCGATGAAATCGCCGCCGCACCCGCCGCTGAGGTCAAGGCTGGCGATCCACTGATCCGGCAGGAGGATCCGCTGCTGTCGGCGCGCGTCGACCTGCTGCAACTGCGTGTCGCCGAGCTCCAACGGCGTCTTACCAAGCAGGATCTGTCGGATCTTGCCCATGCGAGCATGGTCAAGGAGGAACTGCGGCTTGCGCGTGCCGATCTCGACCTGACACGGCAAAGGCAGGAGAATTTGATCGTCCGAGCACCATCGAGCGGCACGCTGATCCTGCCCGACGATCGCGACCTGCCCGGCAAGTTCGTGCGACGTGGCAAGGTGATCGCCTACGTTGCGCACTTCGACAAGCCAACCATTCGGGTCATCGTCCCGGAGGAGGACGCCGACCTTGTCCGTTCGCAAACACGGGACGTAAGTCTGCGCTTCGTCGAGGATTTTTCGAAGATCTACAGGGCGGTCGTTGTCCGCGAGGTTCCGGCGCTAACCGACACATTGCCCAATGCGGCGCTCAGCACCGCCGGCGGCGGCGCCATTGCGCTCGACCCCCGCGACACGTCACAGCGGCGGGTGCTTGCCAATCTTTTGCATCTCGACCTGATGTTGACCGAGAGCCCGACCGTGCCTCGAATAGGTGGGCGTGTCTTTGTGAGGTTCTCTCACGGGTCCTCGCCCGTCGCCAGTAGAATTTATCGTTCAACGCGGCAGATATTCCTGCGTTTATTTAAAGTTTGACTGGACACGAAGTCTAATAAAGTGTTCGATCAAATTAGCCTGAGTAAAAATCTGGCGATTGCCTTTTATGATACCTGAGTGACACTTACAAGATACTAGAGGAAACCACCATGACAGCGCAACTTCTTTTCTATCAAGACGTGCATCCTGTCTCGGCAGATCGCCATAAGGATGTGTCAATTAAAACCGGAACTTCGTACAAGTTCGCAAAAGAAGTGAACTCGGTTCCGGTGACGGCCATCGAATTTGCTCAGGCTGCCGCCGAATATCCGATCGTCTTTGCCGGCACGGACGACACGGTGACACCTGCGGTGGTTCTCGGCGCCCAGCAGACGCAAAACCTCTTCGTCGGCGACGACGGTGCCTGGCTCGGCAAATATGTGCCGGCGTTCGTGCGCCGGTATCCGTTCGTCTTTTCAACGGACCGCAGCGGCAAGACGTTCATCCTTCACATCGACGAAAGTTTCGACGGCTTCAATCGCGAAGGCCGCGGCGAGCGCCTGTTCGACAGCGAGGGACAGCAAACCCAATACCTGAAGAGCGTGCTCGGCTTCCTGCAGGACTATCAGGCAAGACACCAGCGAACCCGCCAGTATTGTGAGCGGTTGAAATCACTGGGGCTGCTGCAGCCGATGCAGGCCCAGTTCAACCTCAACAGCGGCGAACGCCGGTCGCTTTCCGGATTCATGACGGTCAACCGTGAAAAGCTGAAAGCGCTGGCAAGCGAAGACCTGCAGGCCATGTTCGCCAATGACGAGCTGGAATGCACGTACCTGCATCTTCACTCGCTCAGGCATTTCTCCAGCATGCTGGAGCGCATGCCCGAAGCCGTGGATGCTGCCGGTAAGGGAGACGCTCCGCCCGCCGTACCGAAACAGCCGAAGAGCTACCGGAACGGCCAAGATGCGCCCGTCGAGGAAGCGAGCGCCTAAGGCGGATTGGGCAAGCGACCATGAATATTCTCGTCCCGAGCTGGTCGCCGCCTCCATTGGTCGTCTACCCCGAACGCCAGGACAGACCCGAGCACTGGCTTGACGGCATCGAGAAGATGGTAACCAGCGTTCCGCAGATGGTTGCCGGTCGTTTGCACCGGCGCCATCTGAGGGAACTTGTCCAGAAGATCAATGCGGCGGGAGCAGCCCTGGGCGACGAAACCAGGCAGGGGCTCGCTACGCGCATCAGCGAGGTCCGTGCAGCGCTGCGGTGCCATGGCCTCACCGATGCCAATATTTGTCTCGGCTTTGCGATCGTGCGCGAAGTTTCACAGCGTACCATCGGATTGCGCCACCTCGACGTGCAGATACTTGCCGGCCTTGCCATGCTGAAGGGGCGCGTGGCGGAGATGGACACGGGCGAGGGCAAGACCTTGACCGCCGGCCTGCCGGCGTCGATCGCGGCGCTTGCCGGGCTTCCAGTCCACGTCATCACCGTCAATGACTACTTGGCGGCGCGCGATCGGGATATACTTCGCCCCATCTACGATTTTCTTGGGCTGACGACTGGCCTCGTCAACAGTACTGTGCCAAGACCGGATCGGCCGGCCGCCTACGCGTGCGATATCGTCTATGCCAGCAACAAGGAAATCGCCTTCGACTATCTGCGCGACCGCATCACTTTCGGCGGCCAGCCACGGCCCGTTCACGCGAAGGTGAACCGCATGCTGGACGAGCGCCGGGGCCAAGAGCCACCTTTTGTCATGCGTGGACTGCATTTCGCCATCGTCGACGAAGCCGACAGCGTACTAGTGGACGAGGCGAGAACGCCGCTCATCATTTCCCAAGAAACGGACGCGGACGGCGAGCGGCAATGGGTGGAGCAGACCTTCGCGCTGATCGACGGCTTCAAGGAGCCGACCCATTATCTGCTGCTGGTCGACGAGCGCAGGCTGGAATTGACCGAAGCCGGAAAGGCCAAGCTTGCAGAACGTGCCGAGGCGATCGGCGGCATCTGGCGCAATCGCATCCGGCGTGAGGAGGCTGCCAGCCAGGCGCTTGTCGCGCTGCTGCTCTTCAGGAAGGGCGAGCACTATCTCGTCAGCGACGGCAAGGTGCAGATCATCGACGAGTATACCGGCCGCGTGATGCCCGATCGCTCCTGGAGCGACGGCCTGCACCAACTGGTCGAAGGAAAGGAAGGCTGCGCGATCACCAGCCGCAAGCTGACAATGGCGAGGATGACCTATCAGCGGTTTTTCCGCCGCTACCTCCACCTGGCGGGAATGACGGGAACCGCACGAGAAATTACCGAAGAACTCCGGCATGTCTACGGGTTGCAGGTCATGCGCATTCCCCCGAACGCGCCCTCACGGCGCACGAAACTGCCGACGACGATTTGCCCCACGCTCGACGACAAATGGCTTACGATCGTGCGACGCGTCCAGGAACTGCAAGCCGCCGGCCGCCCGGTCCTGATTGCGACGCGCTCAGTCTCGGCCTCCGAGGCAGTGAGTGTCGTACTGCAGGGGCAAGGGATCGAGCATCGGGTGCTCAATGCAGAACAGAGTTCGGAGGAGGCCGACATCATTGCGCAGGCCGGCGGCGTCGGTCGGGTGACGGTCGCCACCAACATGGCGGGCCGCGGCGTCGACATCGCCGTGGTCCCGCAGGCTCTCGCGCTGGGTGGCCTTCACGTTTTGCTCAGCGAACGACATGACGCGGGGCGCATCGACAGGCAGATGGAGGGACGAACCGCCCGCAAGGGGGACCCGGGAAGCACGGAAGCGATCCTGTCTCTGGAAGACCCGCTGCTTGATCTCATTCCCTGGCAGCCGCTGCGTCTGCTCGGTCGATGCGGAAAGCGTGCCCGGCTATTGCTTTTCGATCTGGCCCAGCAGCGGGCGGAACGAACGCATGCCAAGGACCGAAAGAACCTTCTGGCCCAGGATCGACGCCTGGGCACATTGCTGGCCTTTTCAGGCTTGGCGGAGTGACGCTATGACAAAAGACAAGACGGCCGAACAACGACCGGAAAGGCGCAGCAGGGCAGGGCGGATGCTGGCTGCTCTCGCCTCGCTTTGTGCTGCGCTGCCTCCTTCGGCGCAAGCTTTCGATTGCGTCATCGATCCCTCCGTCGTCGTCCGCGTCGGCAGCCCCGTCCCGGGCCTTTTGAAAGAGGTGCTGATCGCGCGCGGCGACCATGTGACCGAAAACCAGGTCATTGCCAGACTTCACGCCGATACGGAGCAGGCGACCGTGGCGCTGATGTCCGAGCAGGCCGCGAGCACCTCCGAAATCGAAGCGCAGAAGGCGCGCCTCGACCTAGCCCGTAGCCGCATGAAGCGGACCGAGGCGCTTCTCGCGCGTAACGTGGCCTCCACCGACAAATTGGAAGAGACCTTTGCCGAAATGGAAGTCATCAGGAAGGAACTCGCGACGGCGGAAACCCGCAAACGCAGCGCCGAGCTGGAACTGCGCCGGGCGCAGACGGTCCTTGAGCAAAGGACCATTCGCAGCCCGATCAGTGGCGTCGTTCTTGAACGGTCGCTCTTCGATGGCGAATATCTGGATCAGGACGGCAAGCTGGCGACCATCGCCAAGCTCGACCCGCTCTATGTCGAAGCCTTCATGCCGGTCAGCGAGTTCGGGAAATTGCGGGTGGGAATGAATGCGCAGGTGCTGCCCAAGGCCCCGATCAAGGGCAGCTTTACCGGCAAGATCAAGGTGATCGATCAGGTTCTGGATGCCGCAAGCGGCACGTTCGGGCTGCGGATAGAGCTCCCCAATCCGGACAATTACATACCAGCCGGGCATCGCTGCACGGTGAGCTTCGAAGGCGACGCCGCAAATCTCGAATAACGGCGAACATTCGGTCGATTCTCTTGCTCTGCTCGTGCATCAACAGGATTGCGACCGGTTTGCGGATACACCTGATAATTCTGATATTCTATTTTATTTACAATCTATTGCCGAAGATTCTTTAGATTTCGAATTACCTCCCATGAGTATCTCGGGCGAATTTCCGCATTCACGGTATTTTCATCAAGGACCAACAGCCCAGTTTCAGTTCTCGCGAAGACTTCGCCGGCTGCTGTCGAGTATCGGAGCAAGAAGGTACGCGAAAAGGCTCTGTTCACCGTCCATAAGCATGACCTCGGCCGGCATGCCGGGAATAAGGTTTACGTCCTTGAGCTTTGCGAGGTCCGCCGGAGCGACCGCCACTTTCGCCAGGAAATAGGTCACGCCCGTTCGCTCATCCGCTATCGCATCCGCAGAGATCGAGCGCAGCTTGCCATGAATGAGTGGCAGGCTACGTTGCCGATAAGCCGTGAGAATGACGCGGGCGGACATGCCGGGCCGGATGCGCTCGATGTCGGTCGGTCGAACCCGGGCGTCGATTACCATTCCACTGTCATTCGGAACGAGGTCGAGCAGCCGCTGTCCTGGCTCTATGACGCCGCTCTCCGTCGTGACGTGGAGATTCATCACCGTGCCGGCAAGCGGAGCGCGAATAACAGTGCGCCTGAGTATGTCCTCGCGCGACGGCAGCTGGCTCTTGAGTTCCGCCAGGATCCGGCGCATCTCGGCGAGCTCCGCTCCGATCTTTTCCTGGCGCTCTTCGGTTATGGTAAGCAGCTGTAGCCTGGTTTCTCCAACGGCTTGTGCATTCTCGGCGATCTTGGCGCGGTTGGCTGCCTTCGCGGCCACGATATCGGCACGATGACGCTTGAGAGCCAGTAGTCGCGGTTTGCGCTCCAGGTTCTGTTCGAGAAGTTTCTGGGAGGCCGATATTTCTTCGTTAACCAATGTGATCTGCTCGGCTTCAGCGGCGATCACCTCCCGCAGGCCAGCGTTCTGCTCCTCGAGTTGGCGAATGCGCGCCTCCAAGATCTGGATGCGTCCCTGATGCGCTGCACGCCGGCTCACGAACAATTGCCGCTGCCCCTCCATCAATCGCTGCAGGCCCGTGGAACTGTTGCTGATGAGAAGGTCGGGGAAGCTGATTTCGGCAGCGTCGGTTCGCTCGGCCTCGAGTCGGGCCTCGGTCGCAAGAACGTGCACAAGTCGCTCCCGGACTTCCGCCTCGAGGGACCTCGCCTTCGTGCCATCGAGCGTAATCAGCGGATCTCCAGCCCTGACCACGTCACCCTCGCGGACGTGGATCGAGCGAATGATCCCGCCTTCGAGATGCTGAATGGTCTTGCGATAGCCGTCGGGGCTGACGACGCCCGGGGCGAGGGCCGAGCTCGCCAGAGGGGCGAGGGCTGACCAGCCGCCCAGCACCAGAAGGAACAGCGTTATCGTCAGGAGCGCCAGACGTCGCGGCATCCTGGTGGCAGCCGCGAGCGCGTTTGACGACTTTTCGGCGCTGCGGCGCATGCCAAAGCGTAGCATCCGCGCGAGGGCGAAAACAGTGACTGCTGCAATAGCTAAAACGATGAGTTCAATGGCTGTTTCGCTCAATGCGAGGCCGGCAAGCGACAACTGGTCACGGATTGCGGCGATCATCGCGGCATAACCGGCCAGAAGCCTGTCAATGGCGTGGGATAGTTGCATTTGAACGTTGCTAACAACAACGCTGAGATCCACCTGATCAGACATGCTTCATTCCCCCGCGGAAAGGCGGTTCTCACCGCCGAGGACCTGCGATGGCTCCTCGGGACGAACAGCCTGCAAGGGCCTCGTTGCCGTCAATCCGGCCGGCTGTACCTGCCGCACCATCTGCTCGCGCGGGCCGAAGCCTGCAACGATGCCGTTGTGAAGTGCCAGGACCTTATCCGCGCACTTCAGCACCGAAGCCCGGTGGGTGACGATCAAGACGGTCGTTCGCAGCTGCTTGAGTGTCGTCAGCACTTCGATCAGAGCTCGGTCTCCGGCCTCGTCCATGTTCGCATTCGGCTCATCCAGGACGACGAAGGCCGGATCGCCATACAAGGCACGCGCAAGACCGAGGCGCTGCCGTTGGCCCAATGAGATACGCTGCGAGTGCAGCGCGATTTCGGTTTCGTAGCCGTCCGGCAATGAGAGGATCAGTTCATGCACGGCCGCGATCTGCGCCGCCCGGATCAGCGCGCTGCTGTCCACCTCACCGAAACGTGCGATGTTCTGGGCCACAGTGCCCGGCAGGAGTTCGACCTGCTGCGGCAAATAGCCGATATGCGGACCGAGATCCTCCGGATCCCAGTCGAAAACGTCCGCCGCGTCGAGCCTGACGTGACCCTTGGTCGGTTTCCAAGCGCCGACAGCGAGGCGGCAGAGGGTTGATTTGCCAGCGCCGGATGGCCCGACTACGGCACAGTTCTCGCCCGGCTGAATCGCGAAGCTGACGGCATTGAGGACCGGTTCCTGACTGCCGGGAGGGACATAGACCACGTTCTCGAAAGCGAGCCCGCCTTTGGGGCGGGGGAGGACGACGCGGTCGCACGCATCGCGTGACGTGCCGGCGAAGAGCTCCTTCAGGTTTGCATGCGCGCTCCGCGCTGCGACGAAGGCACGCCAGGCGCCGGTCGCCCGTTCGATCGGGGCGAGCGCTCGGCCCATGACGATTGAGCCTGCAACCATGGCGCCCGCGGTTATCTCGCCGAGAAGGACGAAGTAGGCGCCGACAGCCAGGATGGCAATTTGCAGGATCAGCCGGAGGCTGCGCGAAATCGAAAGGATCGTGGTGGTCCGATCGGCCAATAGCTGCTGTTCGGCCACCACCTCGGCCTGACGACGGCGCCAGCGCTCGAAGACGGCCTGCGCCATGCCGAGCGGCGCGATCGTCTCGCCAGCATCGACATAGCGCATGGCATTCTCCTGGTGGGTTTTGGTGACGGCTGCGACGCGCTTCTGCCGGTCCCGCGTCAAGGCGTCGTTTGCCAAGGCGAGCCCCAGCAGGACGACCGCACCGGCCGTGGCGACCAAGCCCAGTGCCGGGTGCAGAGCCCAGATGAAGGCGAGGAAGATCACGCTCCAGGGCATGTCGAGAAAGGCGAGGACAGCGTCGCCTGCATAAAAGGTCCGCAGATCTGCCACGTCGCGGGTGCCGGCGCGCCCCTCCTTTCCGGCGAGCCGCACGTCCATGGCGCGCCTCAGCATCGGCACGTTGAGTTCGCCGTCGAGCCAGCCGGCGGCGCGGCTGAGAACCACGCGCCTTGCCTGCTCGAGCGCACCGTAGATTACGATGGCAAAGATCGCGATCAGCGTCAGCCACAGGAGCGTGTCCAGAGATCCGCTTGACAGCACCCGGTCATAGACCTGCAGCATGTAAATGCTGGCGACGAGGAGCAGAAGATTGAGAAGGCAACTCAGCACAACCAGTAGGGGTATCTCCCGGCGTACAGCGGCCATGACCTCCGCGAGACAGGTGGTGCTTGTATGAGGTAGCATTCAATGACCTTCCGTGACTGAATACTCTGCTGGGAAGGGTGCGAGCCCGCCCTCNCTCGCACCGTGTCAGACGACCGTCTCGGCAAGATCGATCGTGAACGAGTCCGAACTGCTGTCGCCATCACCGTCGAACAACGTCGCGGTGAAGTCCATGCTCAGCGGTTCCGGTTCGAATGCCTGCTCGACGGAGAACGCGATCACTGGGACCTTAATGGTTCCCTTCCCCATGGTGAGCTGGATCGCGTCGATTTGCTTGGCCCCGCCATCGATCTCGAAGGAAACGCCGCCCGACGCCACGCCTGAGGTGACCGGGGTCAGCATGCCGGCCGTGACCTTCACCGGGGCCTGGACGGACCCGTCGGTAAAATAGACGGTGAAATACAGATCCTCGGTGGCCGGATTATAGCCGCCGACGGAGTTGTCGATGAACACCGTCACCTTGTCCACCACCTTTTCCGGGTTGACGACGAAGCTCTCGTCGCCCGAGGTGATCGTGGTGCCTGCAAACGCTCCAGTCCCGGCGCCCTGATCCGCGCCGTTGAGATTGTTGTTGTTGACGCCGATGCCCGAGGTCGACACGTTCATCTGCGTCCCTGGGGTGATCAGGCCTGGGAGCGGGAGCAGCGCCTCGATCTGCCCCTCCGTCAGGTCGGTGGCTCCAACAACAACGAGATCCTCGATGTCGTTAGTGGCGGGGGGTGGGGTCCCGTTTTCGAACGGCGCGATTGGGACGACGCCGAAGAACACGATGTCGTCGGCTCCCGCCTCGCTGCCGCCGAACAACAGAGTCTGCACCGCGTCGGGACCGCCGGCCTTCAGCGACCCCTGCGAGGTGTCGAAGGTGATGATGGTCGTAGGCGGAGTCGTCACCTCGAGGTCGTAGGTGTTGGCCGCCCGATTGAAGGTGAGCGTGAACTCCACGGTCTCGTCGATCCCGTCGCCGTTGAAGTCGTCGGTGATGGATCCGTCGAAGGCCAGGCCCGTCTGCGTGAGCGCGCTGCCGGGTTGGGCACCGTTGGCGTCGATCTCGTAGCCGTCAAAGGTCACGCTCAGCGACGCGAACCCGTCGCTGCCGGGATCGTCGTCGGACCAGGTCCCTTCGGCACCTGCCGCGTATGTCCCGCTGGTGTCATTGACCGTGACGGCTGGCCCGTCATCCTCGAACTTGAGCGTCAACGGGTTGACCGCGGTCGCGCTGTCGGTATCGCCGTCACCGTCGGTGATGTGCTGCACCACGAACAGGTTGGCGGTGGCCGCCATCGTCAGCGCGTCGTCATGCGCTGCTGCGCTGCTGCCGTCGGTCGTGTGCTCGAGCGTCGCGCTGCTGCGGGTAAGGGTCACCTCGCCCGTCGAGCCGTTGATCGAGACGGTGAAGGCAAGCGTGCCACCCACGACACCCTTGTGGCCCTCCCACAGGGTGTCGCTGACCTTGAACAGCCGGATCTCGTTGGCCGCGCCGGACTCGCCGGTGAGCCACAGCCCCGTCTGCGCGTTGTCGGTGCCCGACAGCGTGTAGCTGACGCTGCCCTCGTCGTCCTCGCCGAAGGCCGGGGCCTCGAACAGGGCGGCGATCGTCGCCGCCGCAATCGTTGCCGTGTTCACCCCGTCGCCGTTGGGCGGCAGCGGAGACTCGTCAACCGTCGCCGTCGGTCCTGCAACGTTCTTCGCCACGGCATTCGGCCCGTCATCCTCGAACCTGACCTTCGAGCCGATTTCCTCGACGTCGCTCGCAACTTGAGTAATTTTGAAGCCGCCAAGATCGAAGGACACGTTGCTGCCTGACGGCTGGTCATTTCGGATCAGCACGCGGTTGTGGGCGCTATCCGTGGTGTACTGGATGACATCGTTGTCCTTCACGCCGGTGATTGTGGCGCCGAGGCCCGTGAGCGTGATGGTCAGGGTGTTGGTGACGTCGATCCCTCCGCGGATAACTTGCACCGACGCGATATTGATCTGGGTGTCGCCGGTCACAAGCGGGTCATTGTTGTTGATATAGTTAGTCCCCGTTCCGTCTGCCGTGAGATAGGCCTCGAGCTCCACGGTTGCGGTCGTGTTAGAACTGCCCGGATTCATCTGCGAGATCGTGAGTCCGGCACCCAGAACGTCTTGGGCATAGCCGCTAAATGCAATGTTAGCCTCGACGTTTGCCTCGGTTGGGCTGAGAGGCTGCCCCGGATTATTGCCGGCGTTGGGCCCGGCGATATAATCCGCGTTGGCCCCCGTCACAAAGGTGACCACCAACGCCTTTTGGGCCTTGATATGTTGACCTTCGGTGCCGAGTGTGGTGGGACCGCCCCCCTGACTTGAACTGACGGTGTCGCCGTCATTTGACACGTGCTGGCCGGCCGACTGGTTGGCCGGATCCTCGCCGGTGATAAGGATCGCCAGCGATGTGTCTCCGAACATCATGAAGAGGTTCTGGCCCGAAGGCGCGTTTGCGAAGGAGAAGTTGTTCTCCCCGATGGCGGAGACGAACAGCTTGTCCGTCAGGTCGAGGAAGTCGTCATGATCAGCAACCGTGCTGCCGTCCACGTCGTGTGCGATTGTGTAGCCGTCCGCGATCACGGTCCACATCTTTGCGCCGGTGGTGATGCCGGATGTCTTGACCTCCTCAAGATAGATCGCGAACGCGATGGGATCGTCGCCGCTGTCCCCAGCCACGCCGTAGACGATGTTGTTGTTGGTCGGATCGGTGAAAAGAAAGATTTCCGTGATCGTCCCGTCGTCAGCAACCGCGGACAAACCGCTGTTGAAGGTGGACGTCGCGCCTGACACGTAAGCCGTGAAGGCGACTCCATCCTCGCCGGTGAGCGCGAAGTCGCTGGACGCGGTGGCGCCGGTGACGGTGATGATGTTACTGCTGGTGGTGCCGTTGTAACCGCTCAGCGCCGCCTCATCCACTGCCAAGGTGTAGAAGCTTAGCCGGCCCGAAAATGCCGTCGGTAGGCTGCCGCTCGAAATATCATTATCGTCGGCGTCGCCTGCAGGTGACGGTGTGGCGGCCTCGTTTTGCAGACCATCGGTTTCATCGAGAACGACAAATGCGCCAGTCGGTGTGATCGTGATTGCCATTGTTTTTCTCCCTCACGGAACCGCCCTAATCGGTCGGTGGCGTTTCAGCCCTCCCGCTGGATTGCCGGAGTGGCTTTGGCGCGCCTGCTGTCGCGTTTGTCGAGGGGAACTTCTGACGGCAGGCCGCCGGCAAGAATCGGGCACGCAGATGGCTCCCGGCCGCAGAACGATCTGCAAGCCAGAGAACAAGTCACGCCGTCGATGGAAATAATCCGCTAGTGACCATCTCGTGATGAACATCGCTGAATTACCTTCACGCGTGTCCGCGCAAGGCACCCTCTCTCAGATGAGGTCGTCAGCTATCTCTCTCGGTAATCAGCCATCTGTCTCGGTTAGGAGAACACCCAGCCCCCAACAACACTGCGGCACGCTGGGAAAGGTAGCGGCGGCATCATTACGAAGCTCCAATTCGGGGTTTTCTTCAAGCTACCCTTCCGTGCTACGTACAAAGAGCTAACGTTTGGCGTCATGATTATGGTTTGATGATTCATCGACTTAGCGCGACAAATGTACACTTAGGTGGAGGTCGATCCTGGCGGCTCTTGACGAGCACGAAGATGCGGCTCATGCCCGGCATGCCGGTAGAGGTCATGATCCTCAATCACCAGCAAACGTTCCTGCAATACATGATCAATCAACCCGTTAACGCGGTCGCTGACGAAGAGCATCCGCGATCACTGAGCCGAAATGAGCGATGCTGCCTTCCTCGCTAGACGCCCCACACCACGGCTTGCTCGTGCCGGTGGATGAGATGCTGAAGCTGGTCGAAGCTGTGGCGGATATGTTCGAGAATTTTTCGATGGCCGGGGTATGCGCCGAGGTCGCACGTCTCAGAAGCCCAAGGGCACGTTCCGGGTGCGGGACGGAAACCGGAAGTGCTGTGATCGATTTTTCGTTGCGTAGCGCGAAGACGACGCTGTGCGGAAGCACAGTCAAGGCGTCGATACCCTTCAGATAGTTGACGAGGCTCATGAGTGAGCCGCCCGTGTAGCGTATCTTGATCTCGGTAGCCCCGAAGGAGAGCAGCAGGCTATGAAGATCCGCAAGCAGCGGACTTCCCGGCGGCGGCGCCACCCAGGGATATTCGAGAAGCTGCGACGGCTGCGGCCGTCTCTTCAACAGAAGCGGATGCGTGACCCGGCAGGCGACGACGTTTCGGCCGGGAAGCACCTTCTGGAACGCCAAGCCCGATCCCTCCTCAAGAATATCGAGCGGGCAGATGGCAAGATCGATCTGATCGCCCTTAAGGGCAGCGCGCAGATCGGCCATGTAGCCGTAGCTCTGGTCAATCCTGACGTCGGGGTTTTGTGCCTGGAAGTCTGCGATCATCGGCGCGATCAAGGCGTCCATGAAAAATGGCGTGCCGCCGACGCGCACCAGACCGCTTTTTGTGGCCCGGCTTGCCGGGAAACACTGCTTGCCGATTTGCTGATGCTTCTGCCGCGCAGGACCAGCGCTCCGCACCGCCGGCGGTTGCGGTCGACAGGTGACACCGAGCCGCTCAACGCGCTTTCCTCGCGAATCCATCTAAACAAAGAGTGACGCGGATCTTGCTTGAGCGCAGGCGTTTTGCAGAACAACCTTTCAGGTTCATGTCAGGTTTGGATGGCCTTCTGCCGGCGGATCGACCATTTCAGAAACACGGGCGAGGTGCCTGGATGTTCGAAGTGCGTCGGAAGGACAAAGGACTGTGCGAATGGTTGGCAAGGCACCGCACCTTCACGTGCACGAGAACAACAACCGGAGAGACGAGGTTTTTGCCGCCGCGGACACGGCGGTTGGCGATTTTGCGTTCAATGCGACGGTAGCGGCCGTCTTCGACGACATGGTCAGCCGATCGGTTCCCTACTATGGCGAGATTCAGCGGATGGTCTGTGAACTCGCCGGAGATTTCGCCGAGGCCGATACCAACCTCTATGACATCGGTTGTTCGACGGCCACGACGCTCCTCGGCCTCGATGCCCTGGTCGATCCGGCGGTGCGCTTCGTCGGCATCGACAACGCTCCCGACATGATCGAGAAGGCGCGGGAGAAGATCGTCCAGGCCAACACCAGTCGGGCGATCGACCTGAGGGTCAGCGACCTGCATTACGGGGCGGACATTCACAATGCGAGCGTCGTCATGATGCTCCTGACGCTGCAATTCGTGCGTCCGCTCTATCGCGAGCGGGTAATGCACACGATCTACAACGGGCTGAATGAACGCGGTGCGCTTATTCTCGTCGAAAAGCTCACCAGCGAGAACTCGACGTTCAACCGCCTGTTCATCGAGCACTATTACGATTTCAAGCGCCGCAACGGTTACTCCGACATCGAGATCACCAAGAAGCGCGAAGCGCTCGAGAACGTGCTCATTCCCTACCGATTGGATGAAAATCTCCAACTCCTGAAGGAAGTGGGCTTCCGCAGCGTCGAGGTCTTTTTCCGCTGGTACAATTTCTGCGGCATCATCGCCATCAAGTAAGAAAGATCGGCAATGATCGCTATCGGTAATTTTCTCTTCCGTTTCCGGAACCAACTGTTTCCGGCCATCATCATTGTTCTGTTTCTGCTGGCGCCGCCTCCGGCCCTGGTGCTGGATAGCGCAGCGTTAACGCTCGCCAAGGAACTCGCGGCCGTACTGGTCATCCTGGCCGGCCTCACCCTGCGTGCGACCGTGGTCGGGTACAAATACATTCAGCGCGGCGGCCTGAAGAAAAAGGTCTACGCCAAGAATCTCGTTACGGAAGGCATGTTCGGCGTCTGTCGCAACCCGCTCTACGTTGGAAACATGCTGCTTTATTCAGGCGTCTTCCTACTGCACGGCAATCCGCTTCTCGTCGTCTTCGGCATCGGGCTCTTTGCCTTCATGTACCAGTGCATCGTTTATGCCGAAGAAGCCTTCCTCGACAGAACGTTCGGCGAAGCCTACCAGGCCTATTGCCGCGACGTGCCGCGATGGGCATTGCGAATGAGGAACTTGGCGCAGTCTACCGAAGGAATGTCGTTCAACGTCAAGCGCGTTATCGGCAAGGACTACTCGACTGTCTCAGCCGCGATGATCGCAATCCTCGCGACCGAAATGTACAAGTTCGCGAGCAATGCCCCCGTGGAACACAATACCCGTGTACTCGCGGCACTCGGCGTTCTGATGGCGCTTGTTGCCATCAGCACGGCGATCGTCAGCTACATGAAGAGGCGCGGCGCGTTTCGCGAACGCGCCGCATCCTAGCGATCCGCCAGAGCCCATTGCTCCACGATCGCGACCATCCATGCGTCGGCGGCGCTGCCGCAAAGTGATGCGCAATGTTTCAGGGGCTTGACGCCCATCCCCCATCGAACATAGGCAAGGACGAACAAGTGTCCGGTGATATCTTGAGAGTCCTACTAGTCGAAGACGATCAGGTTCTGGGGGAGGCGCTGCGCGACCATGTCGCGGCGGCCGGCCACGCCGTCGATTGGTTTACGCGCATTGCCGATGCCACGGCCGCGACGGAGACGGTTCTCTATGGTCTGATACTGCTCGACCTTCGATTGCCTGACGGTTCGGGGCTATCGCTCCTGCGCTCGCTGCGGATGCGGGGCGACGGCACGCCCGTCATCATCCTGACGGCACACGACCAGATCTCCGATCGCATCGAAGGATTGAACAGCGGGGCCGACGACTATCTGGTCAAGCCGTTCGATCTCGGTGAGCTGAGTGCCCGCATGCTGGCCGTTTCCAGGCGGTATGTCGGCAAGGCGACGCCAACGGTCCGCCTTCCCGGCATAGAGATCGATCAGGTTCATCGCAAGGTGCTGGTCGAAGGTGAAATCCAGAGCCTCAGCGCAAGAGAATGGGCCGTGCTCGACAAACTCGTCGCCCACCCCGGCGCGCTGGTTTCGAAAGAGCAACTCCACGACGCGCTCTACGCCTTTGGCGCTGAGATCGAAAGCAATACGGTCGAGGTCTATATCAGCCGCCTGCGCAAGAAGATCGGCTCCGACCGGATCGAGACCGTGCGGGGCCTCGGCTACAGCATCAGGTGACTGGATGTCGCGCGTTGCAAGCATGACCCGCAGGCTGACCATCGCGCTGACGAGCGTCGTCGCCATCTTCTGGTTCGTCGCGCTCGGCCTTGGCGTTTATGTCATGCAGGACGAATTCACCGAGATTTTCGACAGCGGTGTCCAGGAAACGGCCGAACGGCTGCTGCAAATCGTAGTCGACGACATCGCCCGCGACCGTGCCGATGGCACACCCGCCGCCGGCCTGGTCGCGCCAGCGCTGAATTCACAATATCTAGCCTATCAGGTCCGCGATCGCAGCGGCAGGGTGTTGTTTGACGACGGCGCGCCAGAACCCTTCGCCGTTCCGCTTGAGGTCGGTTTCTCGGAAACGGCAACGCAACGGATCTACACCGCCGGAACAGCCGACGGCTCCCTCTTCGTGCAGGTGGCTGACGCCTTCGAGCATCGCACCGAAGCCCTCTTCGAGGGCGGCACGGCGCTTCTCTTGCCGTTGCTGGCCCTGATTCCGACCAGCATCATCGCCATCATCCTTGTCGCGCGACGCGCGCTTGCGCCGGTCGAACGGTTGCGCGAAGAAATCCTTACCAAGGACAGCGGCAACATGGCCCCGCTCGATGAAGCGGCCCTGCCGAAAGAACTGCGGGCAATTGCCCGTTCGGTGAACCTTTTGCTGACGAGACTCAAGGCCGCGCTCGAAGCAGAACGGGAGTTCACCTCCAACAGCGCCCATGAACTGAGGACCCCGATCGCCGGTGCACTCGCGCAGACACAGCGGCTTGCGAGCGAAGTGCCTCCCCCTTTTCGGCAACGAACCAGCCAGATCGAACGCGCGCTGCTTCACCTCGGACGGCTGGCGGAGAAGCTGTTGCAGATGTCGCGGGCCGAAGCCGGGATCGCCATCTCGGACGAAAGCACGGACCTGTTGCCGGTGCTGGCTCTTGTGCTGGAGGACATGGAGCGGTCGGCGCTCGGCGCAAGCCGTCTCGAGGTTCATGTCGCCGAAGGCGCCGAACTTGTGCGTCCGATTCCCCCCGATGCCTTTGCGATCGTCCTGCGCAATCTCCTGGAGAATGCACTTATCCATAGTCCTTCCGGCAGCCCGGTCAGCATCGACGTCGATGCGCAAGGCGTGCGCGTCACCAACGACAGTGTCGTCATCGACGCGGATACCTTGAATGGCCTGACCAAGCGTTTCAATCGCGGGCCGACGGAAGCTTCCGGCTCCGGCCTCGGCCTTGCGATCGTGCAGCGACTGGTGGAACAAATGCACGGACGACTGCTGATCGCTTCGCCGGCCCCGGGGATGGACCGGGGCTTTCATGTCGAAGTTCGTCTCTGACGATTGTCAGGCTGGGCGTCGTCGCCCTGACATGCCCTTACTGCTGATCGAGCGCGCGGGTCAGGCTGAGCGCGGCGATCGTGCAGATCGCACCTGAAATCAGATATCCGCCGATGAAGATGATGCCGAAGCTGCTGGCAAGGCCGAGTGCGACGAGCGGCGCAAAGGCCGCGCCAACGAGCCAGGCGAGGTCGGATGTCAGCGCCGCACCGGTGTAGCGATAGTACTGGGTGAAGCGCGACGAAACGGCTCCGGAGGACTGGCCGAAAGATAGGCCGAGGATGGCGAAGCCGATCAGGATATACGCATCCTGGCCCTTGCCGCCGGCATCGAGAAGGAACGGCGCGGAGAAGCTGAAAATCGCGATCAGGATGGCGCCGATCATCAGCTGGTTTCGCCGACCGATCCGGTCGGCGATCACGCCCGACAGCACGATGCCGATGGCGCCGAGAGCGGCACCTGCAACCTGGACCCACAGGAATTCGGCTGCCGACTGACCGCCGGTGAGCGTTATCCAGCTCAAGGGGAAGATGGTCACGAGGTGGAACATCGCGAAGCTCGCAAGCGGCACGAAGGCGCCGAGCACGACATCGATGCTGTGCTTGCTCAGCATCTCGAAGATCGGCCTGGCCTCAAGCTCCTTGGCCTCCATGGCCGCACCGAACTCCTTGCTGGCAACGATGCGCAGACGCGCAAAGAGCGCCACAACGTTGATCGCGAAAGCGACAAAGAAAGGATAGCGCCAACCCCAGGCGAGGAAGTCCGCCTCGGAAAGGCTGCTGACGAAATAGCCGAAAAGAATGCTCGCCAGCGCAAAGCCGATCGGCGCGCCGAGCTGTGGGATCATAGCGTACCAGCCGCGGTGATTCTGCGGCGCGTTGAGGTTCAACAGTGAGGCGAGACCGTCCCAGGCGCCGCCAAGCGCAAAACCCTGTCCAAGGCGGAACAACGCCAACAGGGCCACAGCCCAGTAGCCGATCGTATCGTAGCCAGGCAGGAAGGCGATCGATGCCGTTGAGCCGCCGAGGATGACGAGCGCGATGGTGAGTTTCGTGCCGCGTCCGTAGTTCCGGTCGACCCACATGAAGACGAAGGACCCAACGGGGCGTGCGAGGAAGGCGAGGGGGAACAGCGCGAAGGACATCAGCGTCGCGGTCACCGCATTGGACGCGAACGGAAAGATCAACTTCGGGAAGACAAGGATCGAACCGAGCCCGTAGACGAAGAAATCGAAGAATTCGGAGGTTCGCCCGATGACCACCCCAATGGCGATGCTACCCGGCGACAGAGGTTTGTCGTCTTCATGAATGCGACGTGCATCCCGCTCGAGACCAGACGATGTGGGGTGAGAGACCGAAACCATGAATTTCTCCGACGAACGAACGTCTTGTCGTTAGAGTGTTGACCAATTGGCGTCTGATATCAAGAATGCCGCGCACGTACATGCGCACATGCCTCATTTGAGTTCGTGCCTAACGTTCGCTGGAACAGCTGGCATCGGACCGACAATAGACTTTGCGCCCGTACAAACGCGCATAGAGCGATAAGGCTGTCACTGCACTGCGGCAAAATGCTGCGCTGCGACGATGGACCTCACTTCCATGCGCGATCATGCCCGAGTAATGCCGACTAGACAAAACGCAAGTTGAGGCCGCAATGCCGAAGCCATTCAGTTTAGCCGGACGATCGATGATATCCGTCCTGTTGCTCTCGACACTCACGGGATGCAACATGGTTGTGATGTCGCCATCCGGCGATATTGCCGCACAGCAGAGGGATCTGATCGTCATTTCGACGGTCCTGATGCTGCTGATCATCGTACCCGTCATTTTCCTGACGCTTTTCTTCGCCTGGCGCTATCGCCAGTCGAACACGGCCGCCAAATATGATCCGGAATGGCACCATTCCACCGGTCTCGAAGTCATCATCTGGTCGGCGCCGCTGGCGATCATCATCGCGCTCGGGGCGATCACCTGGGTGAGCACACACAAGCTCGATCCCTACCGGCCGCTCGACCGCATCGATGCGGCACGCCCGGTGACGGAAGAGATGAAGCCGATCACGGTCGAGGTCGTAGCTCTCGACTGGAAATGGCTGTTTTTCTATCCGGACTATGGCATCGCGACAGTCAACGAGATGGCAGCACCCGTGGACGTGCCGATCAACTTCAAGATCACAGCATCCTCGGTGATGAACTCCTTTTATGTTCCGGCGCTCGCCGGCATGATCTATGCCATGCCCGGAATGGAGACCAAGCTGCACGCCGTCATCAACAAGGCGGGCGAATACGAAGGGCTCTCATCCAACTATAGCGGTGACGGCTTCTCGCATATGCGCTTCAAGTTCCACGGTGTGGACAGGGCGGGCTTTGACCAGTGGGTCGCCCGGGCGAAGCAGAACGGCACGATGCTCAACCGCGATGCCTACCTGAAGCTCGAAAAGCCGAGCATCAAGGAGCCGGTGCGCTACTACGCCTCCGTTGACGACGGCCTCTATGAGGCGGTGCTCAACATGTGCGTGCGGGAAGGGCAAATGTGCATGAAGGACATGATGCACATCGACATGATGGGCGGCGCCGGCGTCGAAAGCCACGAGAACCGCGCCAAGCTCGAGCATGACAACCGTCATGCCGGTGGCGCAGCGGAAGCCTCCGCGCCTGCCGCAACCTTCCCCGAAACCGGCAATCCCGCCAAAAGCGAGGAACCGGCCGAGGGCGTCAAGGAAGAGCAGCCAGCGCCGATGAACCACGATATGCACAAGACGCAGTAGGAATTCGCGCGCTCGCCGGCTCCGATCCAGCGGGCGCCAAGGTCCCTTTGGGCCGCAATTCGAGACATATTGGAAGACCCATGTTTGGTGACACCAGCCTCACGCAATTCATCTTCGGGCGACTTACCTGGGAAGCGATCCCCTATCATGAACCCATCCTCGTCGTGACCTTCGCGGTCGTGGCGGTGGTCGGTCTCGCGATCCTCGGCCTGATCACGAAATACAAGCTCTGGGGCTATCTCTGGCACGAGTGGTTCACGAGCGTCGATCACAAGAAGATCGGCATCATGTATATTGTCCTGGCGATCATCATGCTTTTGCGCGGCTTTGCCGATGCGCTGATGATGCGCCTGCAGCAGGCGATCGCCTTCAACGGCAATGAGGGCTACCTCAACCCACATCACTACGACCAGATCTTCACCGCCCACGGCGTGATCATGATCTTCTTCGTGGCGATGCCCTTCGTCACCGGCTTTATGAACTATGTCGTGCCGCTGCAGATCGGCGCACGCGACGTCTCCTTCCCCTTCCTCAACAACTTCTCGTTCTGGATGACCGCCGGCGGCGCCGTCATCATCATGATGTCGCTGTTCGTGGGCGAGTTCGCGCGCACCGGCTGGCTTGCCTATCCGCCGCTCTCGGGCGCCGACTACAGTCCCGGCGTCGGGGTCGACTATTACATTTGGGGGCTACAGGTGGCCGGCGTCGGCACGACGTTATCGGGCATCAACCTGATCGCGACCATCGTGAAGATGCGCGCTCCGGGCATGACCTTCATGAAGATGCCGGTCTTTACCTGGACCTCGCTCTGCACCAACATCCTGATTGTCGCGACCTTCCCGATCCTGACGGCGACGCTCGCGCTCCTGTCGCTTGACCGCTACCTCGGCATGAACTTCTTCACCAATGACCTTGGTGGCAATCCGATGATGTACATCAACCTCATCTGGATCTGGGGCCACCCGGAGGTCTACATCCTTGTGCTTCCGGCCTTTGGCATCTTCTCCGAGGTTGTTGCGACCTTCTGCGGCAAGCGTCTCTTCGGCTACGCCTCGATGGTCTACGCCACCTGCGTGATCATGATCCTGTCGTACCTGGTGTGGCTTCACCACTTCTTCACGATGGGGTCTGGCGCGTCGGTCAACGCCTTCTTCGGCATCACCACGATGATCATCTCGATCCCGACGGGTGCCAAGATGTTCAACTGGCTCTTCACCATGTATCGCGGCCGCATCCGCTACGAATTGCCGATGCTGTGGACAATCGGTTTCATGGTCACTTTCGTCATCGGCGGTATGACCGGCGTCATGCTGGCGATCCCGCCAGCCGACTTCGTGCTGCACAACTCGCTGTTCCTCATCGCCCACTTCCACAACGTCATCATCGGCGGCGTGCTGTTTGGGCTGATGGCCGGGCTCGTCTACTGGTGGCCAAAGGCCTTCGGCTACAAGCTCGATCCGTTCTGGGGCAAGATGAGCTTCTGGTTCTGGCAGATCGGCTTCTTCTTCGCCTTCATGCCGCTCTATGTGCTTGGCCTGATGGGTGTGACCCGCCGCGTCAGCCAGTTCGAAGATCCGTCGCTGCAGATCTGGTTCATCGTCGCCGCTTTCGGCGCCGTCCTGATCGCAATCGGCATCGCTTCCTTCATCATGCAGCTGATCGTCAGCTTTCTCCGCCGCGAGCAACTGCGCGAGACGTCCGGTGACGCCTGGGATGCCAGAACGCTTGAATGGTCGACCTCGTCGCCGCCGCCGGACTACAACTTCGCCTTCACCCCGGTCGTGCATGACCACGACAGCTGGTACGATATGAAGAACCGCGGCTATGAGCGTCCGCTCACCGGTTTCAAACCGATCCATATGCCGAAGAACACCGGCACGGGCGTCATTCTCGCCGGCATCAGCGTCGTGCTTGGTCTCGCGCTGATCTGGTACATCTGGTGGCTGGTGGCCGTGTCCTTCATTGCCCTGCTTGCCGTCGCAATCGGCCATACCTTCAACTATCAGCGAGATTTCTTCATCCCCGCAGAGACTGTAGCGGCGACTGAAGATGCACGCTCCAAGCTGCTCGAGGAACGGACCTGAGACGATGAGCGAAACCCAAGTCCAAGAAAACGAGAAGCCGCAGTTCTACATCACGGAAGAGCATCACCCGGAACACAGCACCATGCTGGGCTTCTGGCTCTACCTGATGAGCGACTGCCTGATCTTCGCCGTACTGTTTGCCACGCACGGTGTCGTCGGGCGCAACTATGCGGCGGGACCGTCACCGGCCGACCTGTTCGACCTTAGCCTCGTTGCCTTCAACACGGCGATGCTGCTTTTGTCGTCGATCACCTATGGCTTTGCAATGCTCCAGATGGAGCGCAACGCCAAGATGGAGACGCTCTTCTGGCTCGGCGTCACCGGCGTGTTCGGCGCAACCTTCCTGGCTGTGGAGCTCTATGAGTTCTATCACCTGCTTCACGAAGGCGCCGGCCCGACACGTTCGGCCTTCCTGTCGTCGTTCTTCACGCTGGTCGGCACGCACGGCCTGCACGTCACGTTCGGCATCATCTGGCTGATCACGCTGATGGTGCAGGTCAGCAAACATGGGCTGATCCCGGAAAACCGTCGCCGTTTGATGTGCCTGTCGATGTTCTGGCACTTCCTCGACGTCATCTGGATCGGCGTCTTCTCCTTCGTCTATCTCTTGGGAGCTCTCGGATGAGCGCACATTCCGACCACGAAAGCGCGTTCGAACCTCACCACGCGCACAGCCATCACGGCGATGCCGCCGGTCACGGTTCGTTCAAGAGCTACATGACGGGCTTCATCCTGTCGGTGATCCTGACGGCTATCCCGTTCTGGCTGGTCATGGGCGGCGTGCTGGACAGCAAGCTTTTGACCGCCGTCATCGTCATGGGCATCGGCGTCGTCCAGATCGTCGTGCACGTCATCTACTTCCTGCACATGAACGCCCGTTCCGAAGGGGGCTGGACGCTGATGGCGCTGATCTTCACGATCGTCATCGTCGGTATCGCGCTCGCAGGTTCGCTCTGGGTCATGCATCATCTCAACACCAATATGATGCCGATGACCCATGAGATGATGAAGAACATGCCCTGAGCGCGGGACGGGCAGGCGGATACGACGATGATCACCGACGACAAGGCGACGGGCAGGGTCCGCGTATCCTCCCGCGCCCGCCTGATGATGACGGGTGCCTTGCTCTTCCTCGTTGCGGTGTTCCTGACGCTCGGTACCTGGCAGGTGCAACGGCTCTATTGGAAGCTCGATCTCATCGCTCGGGTAGAGGCGCGTGTCGGGGCGCCCGCGGTGTCGGCGCCAGCACAATCCGATTGGGGTGCCGTCAATCGGGAAAAGGACGAATACCGGCGCGTCACCGCGACCGGTACCTTCAGTCACGACCAAACCGCGCTGGTACAGGCTGTGACGGAGCTTGGCGCTGGATTTTGGGTCTTGACGCCGATCCGGCTTGAGGATGGCTCAACCGTGCTGATCAACCGTGGCTTCGTGCCGGCCGATCGCCGCGATGTTGCCGCACGCGGTGAGGGTGAGCTCGACGGAACCGTTACGGTAACCGGGCTTCTGCGCATCACCGAACCCGGCGGCGCCTTCCTGCGGTCCAATGATCCGGCAAGCGATCGATGGTTTTCGCGAGACGTCGCCGCGATCGCCGCCGCGAAGGGCCTGCACAATGTCGCGCCTTACTTTATCGATGCGGATGCAAAACCCAATCCCGGTGGACTGCCGATCGGCGGCCTCACGATCGTCCGCTTTCGCAACAGCCACCTGGTCTATGCGCTGACGTGGTTCGCACTCGCAACGATGAGCGCCGCAGGTGCGTATCTCGTCTACCGCCGGCGGATCAAAGCAGACTGAGAGCGCTGGGAATGCTCGGTTCCGGCTGGGACGGTTGATTCCGCTCATCTACGACAGTATTCCGCTCGCCCGAGTTCAACGAAACAGGGCGCTCGACCCGTGTTCCGGGGAGCGCCCTGTTCGGACCCGGAGTGCCGTCATTGAATGCTGATAGCATCGCTGATAACAAGCTCTCGAAACGGGTGATGTCCCTTAAATGGAGTGGGCGGCCGCAATTTCAAGAGACCAGTGCGGGGCCGGTTTCGAGTAGGCTTCAGATGATGGCCGGCGCAGCGGAGCATTTGTCGCCGAGGGTCCGCAATGACCTTGCCCGAGGCGTGAGATCCGGTCGATATCCGTCGGCAACATGAAGCCCACGCAGGACTGACGGCCAGTGCACGCAGGCGCTTCGGCCCTGCGATAGTTTCGGTTGGATAGGTTCCGAAGCGCAGAACCTCCAATCGAAAGTGGCCCTCTTGGGAGGGCCACTTCTGATGTCCAGCGGATTACTTGGCGCCGATTGCCTGAAGGCCGGCAGTGGCGCAGTTAGCGTCGATATCACCCGACGGCGCACCGCCTACGCCGATGCCGCCAACCAGGGCCTTGCCGAACTTGATCGGCACGCCGCCAGCCTGGATCACCATCCGGGCATCCATGTCGCGAAGACCTTCATTCGCCGGCTTGGAGGCGATGAACTCGCCGAGGCCAGCCGTGTCGCGGCCCATGGCAGCGGACGTGAAGGCCTTGCCCTGCGCGCTGTTACCGGTGTGCGGACCGGAATTGTCGGCTTTCAGCAGCACCTTGGTTGCGCCATCGCGACCAACCACGGCAACGCTGACATTGTGGCCTTCCGCGGCGCAAGCCTTCACTGCGGCTTCGGCAGCCTTGACGGCCATGTCAAGCGGCAGGTAGGCCGCGGTCGGCAGTTCCTGCGCCGTGGCGGCGACGGGAGCGAGAAGCGCGGCTGCGAGCACGATATTGCGGATCATCATAGGTTCCTTTCCTGTTGATATGGAAAGGTTATCCCGCCTCGGCTGTCGCCGGTATTCGTAGACCTTGCGAGAGCATCCGTAGTTCTACGGAGTTTTCGTTCCGTCGAGCCAGATGCGCGTCATTTCCGCCTGCGACGTGCTGCCGAGCTTGGCACCGATTGCGGCGCGGTGGCTTTCGACAGTGCGCGGCGAAAGGCCGAGACCTTCGGCGATCTGGCGGGTGGTGAAACCCGCAGCGATACGCTCGAGAACTTCGCGCTCGCGCTGCGTGAGCATCGCCAGCAAAGCGAGCGTCTCTGCCTTCTCGGCATGCACGCGCATGGTGCGCTCCAGCAGTTCGTGGCCCTTGTGGATCGCATCGATCAAGTCCTGCTCGTCCACCGGCTTCGAGAGAAAATCGATTGCGCCATTACGGAAGGCACGGCGGCAGGCCTCGATATCACCATGACCGGAGATAACGATTGTCGGCCAGTCTACCCCATGTTCCACCAGTCTCTCCTGCAGCTTCAGCCCGGAGATGGCGGGCATGCGGATATCGAGTACCAGGCAGCCGGGGGTAAGGCGAGAAACCTGAGACAGAAAGGCTTGCGGATCAGAAAATCCCGTGACCTTGATGCCGACCGTCGAGAGTAACAGGCTGAGCGCGCGACGCACCGCATCGTCATCGTCAACGAGATAGACGGGGAGGGTCATCGCATCGGCTCCTCGGTTCGGCGCGTACGGGGCAGCGTCACCCTGAAGGTGGCACCGTGGTCACTCTCGACCAGGGCGATTTCGCCGCCGGCGCGTTCCACCAGTCGCTGGCTCAGCGCCAGACCGAGCCCGGTGCCGCCGGCGCGGGTCGTCACGAACGGCGTGAACAGCCGTGGGCGAAGTGTTTCCGGAACGCCGGGGCCGTTGTCGGCGACCTCGAAGACCACCGTGGTATCGTTCGCGCTCAAGGTAACGGTCACGCGTCCTGTATCGCCCGGCTGTTGAGCCAATGCCTCAAAGGCGTTGCGGACCAGATTGAATGCGACCTGTTCGATCTCGACCGGATCGGCAACGACCGAAACCGATGTATCTGGAACCTGAAAATCAAGCTGAATTCCGCGCGATATCGCGTCCGGTTCAAGTAGCGCTTCAACATTTGCGAGCGCCTGACGCAGATCGAAGGCAGCAACGGGCGCGGCATGGGGTTGCGACCAGTTGCGGAACCGTTCCAATATGGCGGATGCCCGGCGCGCTTGGCTTATGGTGTCCTCCAGTACCGGAGCAAGCGCTGCGTCTTGCCCTTGACTGAGCAGCCTTCGCCCGGCCTGTGCTTGCGCCAGGATTGCAGTCAGCGGCTGGGTCAGTTCATGCGCCATGCCGCTCGCCATTTCGCCAAGCGCGTTGACGCGCGACGCGTGCGTGAGGCGCGATTCGAGCGCACTGAGCGTTGCCTGCTGTTCTGCAGCGCGCGTGCGCGCACGCTGGCGCAATGCAGCCAACCCTGCGAGGTAGGCAAGGCTCACCACCAGAAGCGTCAAGCCGGTCTGTACGGGTGGGAACATGTCCGCGAACCCGATCTCCATGCCTGTTTCCAGCACCAACGGCTGCGATGCGCTGCTCAGCGCCTTCGAAAAGCGGATTGCCTCGGGCAGGGCGGCCGGCTGGAGCAGGAGGTGTCCGTCCGGCAAAGATAACCGCACCGCGACCCCCGGGCGAGACCAGAATGGCCCGCCGTCTCCGATCAACTTCGCTGCGTTGATACCGAGCATCAATCCATAGCGTGCCTCGTCGCTGTTTGGGCTACGCTTCACCATGATGTAGTGATCGGGGCGTTGCGGACGGGGCAGCAGGGCGATGCGCCCGTCCGAAGCTCTGGCAGTTGTCCGGATGAGCTCGGCGGTCTTGGGGTCGAGTGGATCGCTCCCGACGGTCTTCGCATTTGGATCCAGGGGGACGAGCTGAACCTCGTCGATCCGCGGATAGAAGCGCGCAATCGTGCGGGCGACCTCGAGGAACAGGTCGTGCCTGCGCCCTTCGGAGGCGACGGCAACGGCCGACAGCGCGGTCAGGTGCGCATCGTGCTGATCGGCCCGCTGGGAGGCCAGGCTATGGAGGAGCGTGCTCTCTTGCTCAAGTTCGGCAACCAGCGCCTGCCGTTCCCAGCCCGCCAGTATGCCTCCACCGACAAGCAGGAGGAGGCACCAAAGGACGACCAGATAGAAGGGGCGTTCGAAGATCGAGCGATTGCTGTGCATCATCGGTTCGGCGGTCTTGTTGTTATGCGCTGCCTTCTGCAGAGAGCGGTCGCAGCTCAGGCGCGATCGTGTTCGCCTCGATCATCTCGCCGGTGAAATGCGCGCTGTCAATCCATCGAGCTGCAAGCATTGCCCAGGCATCGATGCAACAGCAAGCTTCGCACCGACTGCAAATCCATGCAGTGCGCCGTCTCGATCGACGCACCCGCGCGGCTGTCGCTGCCCCCTTACCGACCTCTACCCGTCCACTATTATAGTCGTCCGAGCCAAATTCGATCCCGCGCCGCAATGTCCTCCAACACAGCGCCGCCACGCTCTCCGCATGTAGTGATCGAAGGAGACTGATGATGCGTCGCTGGCACTCCGCTCAGGCGAGGCTCATTTTTCGCAGAGCCGCCGTCCGCCGTAGTAGGGCTGATAGGTGCAATCCGAAGGGCGGAAGGAACGATAGCTGCGGGAGCAGGCCGTGATGTTGCAGGACTGCGGTGCGGCGGGGCTTTCGACAAGCGCTCCTGCCGCAGGCGCCGCCATCGCTTCCCGCATGAAGTCGCGCCAAATATGCGCTGGCAAGGCGCCGCCCGTGACCCCCTTCATCGGCGTGTCGTCGTCATTGCCAACCCATACGCCAGCGACAAGTGGCTCCGTGAAGCCGACGAACCAGGCATCGCGATTGTTTTGGCTGGTGCCGGTCTTGCCGGCCGCGAACGCACCGGGAGCGGCCCCGCGTCCGGTTCCGCGCTCGACCACCAACTGCAAAAGGCCAACGAGATCCGGTTGGTAGGTGGAGAGATCAATGGTCGGCGCGGCCTGTGAGCCGACACGAAACGCCTCCGGCTGTCCGGCCGCCTGAAAATCAATGATACCCCAAGGCTCGACGGGCGCCTTGCCGAGATGGACAGAGGCATAGGCGCTGGTGAGGTCAAGCAGACTGACCTCCGAAGTGCCGAGGGCCAAGGAAGGTGTATTGGCCAGCGGCGCGTTTATGCCGAGCTCGCGCGCAGCGGCGATCACATTGTCGAGCCCGACCTCCTGGGCAAGCGCCACAGTCGGCGCATTCAGCGAGCGGGCAAAGGCCTCGGCAAGCGTGACCCAGCCGCGATAGCGGCCGCCGGAATTCTCGGGCGACCAACCGTTAATGTCGATCGGCGCATCCAGGACCTGGTCGGACAGGGTGAACCCGGCCTTCAGGGCCGCATAGTAGACGAACAGCTTGAAGGTGGAACCCGGTTGCCGCAGGGCGGTCACCGCGCGATTGAATTGGCTTTGCTTATAGTCGCGACCGCCGACCATGGCGACGACCGCTCCGTCGGGCGTCATCGCAACCAACGCGGCCTGGGATACTCCGGCCCGCTTTCCTTCCGTATCCAGCGCGTTTGCCAGAACCCTTTCGGCGATCCGCTGCAGCTGTGGGGACAGTGTCGTGCGCACCGTGGTCGAACCCGGAGATGCGCCGGCGATTTCGCTCGCCTGCGGCGAGATCCAGTCGGCGAACCAGCTGCCGGATCGTGGCGTCGGCGTCGTCGGGTGGAGCGTGGCGAAGCTCGCCTTGACTTGTGCAGCCTCGGGTGCGGTGATCTTGCCATTGGCTACCATCGTGTCGAGGACGACCGATGTGCGTTGGCGCGCACCTTCAAAATTGTCGATCGGATTCCACTGGCTCGGCGCCCGCAACAAGCCAGCCAGCATCGCCGATTCTGGCAGGTTGAGTGCGCCGATGTCCTTGTTGAAATAGATCCTTGCGGCTGCGGGCATTCCGGTCGCGCCGGCGCCGAGATAGGCGCTGTTGAGGTAGCGCGTCAGTATTTCCTGCTTGCCGAGCTTCCACTCCAGCCACAGGGCGATCACGAACTCCTGGACCTTTCGTTTTATTGTTCGGTCGCTGTCGAGATATTGCAGCTTGATGAGCTGTTGGGTGATGGTGCTGCCGCCCTCGACCACCGAGCCAGCTTCGAAGTTCCGCACGAGCGCCCGTCCGATCCCTCTGACATCGATGCCGAAATGGTCCATGAACCGGCGGTCCTCGATTGACAGCACGGCATCAATCAGCCGCGGCGGGAATTGGTCGTACTGTGCGTAGGGTCCCTGATAGGGGCCTTGTCTGACCAGCGGTCCTCCGTCCGCCGTTTCCAGCACCACGACAGGCTTCAAAGTTCCGTCCCTGATCTCACTCCAGGGAACATCCTTCAGCGCCCACACGAGTACAGTACCGGGAATAAGGAGGCAGGCGAGGAGGACCAGGCCGATGGCAACCTTCCACCAGCTTGGCCTGACGAAGGTGCGTGCGCGATCTTCGGAGGGCTTCTTACGCAGCGCACCCAGCCGGTTCCCGAACTTCACCAGAGCAGCCACGAACCACCCACGGGGATCGTCGGCAGTTGATGCGGCTTCGTCTGCATTCGAAGGGCTGAATTTCATTTTCAGGTAGGAAGCCGCATGCTTGGTCTTCGCGCGGATCAAGGTTGCACCCACCTTCAAGTCGTGGCCGAGCGCAACCAACAGATGGCGAGCTGCCTGTCCGCTTTGGCCGAAGAGTGTCGGGGAGGGGGTGGCTTGCGTGGATTGATCCGGCCCGTCGGATGGGTTTGAAGCGCCCGTCTGGAGCACGACATGCTCGACAGTCGATTCCGAGCTTTCCGGGCGATCGGCACCCTTGCTGGAGGTGTTTGCAATCTGGGTTGAGGTCTTGGGAGGGCGTGGCATCGGCTACCGCTAAATGGATCTTCCGGAAGATAGCGCGACCTTGTGACCTGACAATGTTCATGATGCAATGTGCAATTGGCCGGCAGGAAGGTGTTTCCGGCAACAGAACTCGTTCTCGCGGCGGTGCAAATGGCGGGTCCGAAAGGACCGCGCAAAGCCTATCGTTCGGGTCCGGTCAGCGGTGCTAGCGCCCTGTCAGCGCTCAGGACTGGTCTCGGAACAGGCCCTCTTAGCGCCGGTAGATAGGCAAGAAGGAACAGCCCCCATGCCAACATCCAGCATGCGGCCGCGGTGACGACGGGATTAAAATACGCGCTACCGAACCATTCGGCCAGAATGCGAATCATTGCGGCGAGGCAGATAAGAGCGAAAGCACATGCCATCTTCCCATTGAGCACGAGTACGCCTTCGTTGCGTGCCATCGCAGCACGCATCATGAGGGCCGCCATCATTGTTCCCATTGCCCCCATGGTCGCCGCATGCACGGCGGTCGCGGGTAACATCTGGTCTGGAAACATGGTGGCGAAGCCAATGAGCAGGAGAGCCCCCGGCGTCCAGGAAAAAGCAAGATGCAGCATGAAGAGCGCCGGGTAGCACCGGGTTTTCAGGCCTTGCCAGCCGCTCATTCGTAACACGAGCGCCAAACCGGACAGTACGAGGAAAATGCCCTCTGCGTTCGTTTGCTTGGTAGCATTGAGGCAGGCGGCCGCAACTATGCCGCCGATCGCCAGGCAGGAAAGCCCGGGCTGGTCCCGAACGAGACCTGCCTCACCAGTTCGTCCGAGCCAGGAGCGTGTGAAAGCGGGCACGGCACGGCCGCCGATCAGGGTGATCAGGGCGAGGAAGATCCGCGGCACTGCATCTGCGGCGAGATCGCTTGCCTCTCCGTCAAGCCACAGCGGGCTGAGCACGCCAATAAGCGCCACGGCGAACGGTGCCCAGAAGCGGCGTCCCGCTCTGCCCGATACACCCCCCTGGGCGAGAACGACCGCGAGAAAGGCGAAGTAGGCTGACATCCCGACTGCGGCAGCAACGACCGGGAGGTGCGCCGAAAGAGCCGTCGTCAGGCGGGCCACGCACCAGAGAACGGTCGCGAGCACGGTGACCTCAGCTGAGACCGGGCCTTTCTTTGTCCACGCGGGCAGGGCGGTCAACAGGTAGCCTCCTGCCGCCGCACCGGCCATGCCGAAGAGAAGCTCATGGCTATGCCAGGCGGCTCTGTCCGGTCCAATACCATCGGGCAGAAACCAGACCGCAGGCGCGACAAGCGCCCATAGACCCGCCAGAAAGAACAGGGGTCGGTGCGGGGCCTGCCAGATCGATGTCCACGGCTTTGGCGCCGCGATCATCAAATCGTCTGGAGGCCGGCCTCGAAGCGCGGAAACAGCACGGCATTTTCGAGATGCATGTGTGTGACGAGGTCCTCGGTGAGCTTACGCAACCCTGTATAGAGTGCTGTCCACGAACCGCAGGCGCCGTCCGGCAAGGTTAGTCCGTGGGTGACATGCACGATCGTTCGCAGATGCTCCACCTCGTCGTCGTGCTCGCGCCGCATCTGGGCGATCGGAGAGGAAATCGTCGCGCCATCACCGCGCTGCATCATCGGGAACAGCACGAGCTCTTCCTTCATCATGTGGCTTTCGAGCTCGTCGCGCAGCGCCTCCAGGGCTTGGGAAAGCCCGACAGGGGCCGACGGATGGCCGCCGTGTACCCGTTCCACCTTCTGAGCAAGCGGAATCAACCATGCGAGCTCAGCACGGTGCGTTTGGTGGTACCTGTGGAGGAGGTGAGCGATGAGATCGGCGGTCTCCTCCGGGGCATCTCGACTTGCCGAACGCTTGAGTGTTTCCAGTTCTGTCAGCAATGCCGAAGGGGCGATACCGGCCTTGAGCGCGGCTTCCGACAACAACATCTTGCCGCCGCAACAGAAGCTGATGCCGTAACGGCGGAAGAGTTCCGCGGCCCCCGGCAATTCGGCTGCGATCGTTGCGACTGTGCTTTCGAGGCTGAGATCGGTCATCATCTGTTCCTTGTTGGATGCTTGCAGACGGATTCCGAGCAGCGCTCGGACGCATCGAGTCGTCTGGGGTTGAGGCAATGTGTATCGGCCCCTCCGGCGCCGGGGACTTCCGGGCTGCCGAGCGGCGCAGAGAGCATCCTTGACTAGGCGAGGTGAGGATCTTCGTCTTTGTGCCTGCGCAAACGCCAGAACCGCGCGTGCGTCTCGTCTTCGACCTACCGGTTCCTCTTAGGTGCGGGGCGTCGTCCGCCCAGGGATCGACTTCGACCGCGAGCCGTTTCTTGATCGGTCATTATGTCCCGAGTCAGGTCAGCGTCAGACGCATCCGCGAGGTCGACAACGCCGATCCCACTTTGTCCGTCGAGCACGGTGAAGCTGGCGATGCTTAACGTAGAGTAAATGTCACGCTCGGGTCACGCGACAAGGAGACGATGTCGCGATAGGTTGCAGGGTCATTTCAAACCCTGCAATGCCGTTCATAGCGCCTTCGGTGCCTTCAGCAAGGCCAGCGCCGACGCGGCATCCCGTATGGAGTGGAATATCATGCGCCGCTATCTGTTCAATATCTATGCAGCAGGCGTCGTCAGCCGCGACGAAGTTGGCCGGAAATACCCATCAGATGGACCCGCAGTTGCCTATGGTCAAAGGATTGTCGATGAACTGACCAAGGACGACGACTATTGCGACGCCGTCATCGATGTGGTTACGGCGTCAGGGCGTCTGGTTGCGCGACTGATATCGAGCGAAACACCGCTCGTGCATCACGTGAGGCAACCGACGCGACAGATTTCGCTGCACTGAGCCTGCTGATTTCGCCAATCCGTCGACGGGCACAGCGGATTGATCCGGGTGGACAACCGAAGGCAAGTCCTATGCAGCCTGTTCGCGAGCTGAGTTGTGATCGAACAACGTCCGCGCTGCTGCCGCCAGCAGATCCGTTTGCGAGATCAGTCCCAGCACATGATGGTCGTCATCGACGATGATGACCGCGTGAATTATTCCGCTGGTAAGCGCCGGAAGCAAGCTCATCGCCCGGTCGTCCTGGCGCGCGACCACTGGTGTAGCAACGTTGCTGCCGACAGTGGCACCGGGCTCGGTCAGCTCCCTCAGTCCGACTGTACCGACAAGCCGCTCGTTTCCATCCTTTACGGGGATGGTCCGGATATTGTGTCTGAGAAGCAACGAGCGCGCGGCCTCGCTGCTGTCGTCTTGATGGACGCAGATGACGTCGCGCGACATGATATCCCGGCACAGGATGTGGGGTGTCGCCCGAATTGCCGCCTGCAATTCCACCTGGCGCAGCACCCGATCAAGATCCTCCCGGCTGATGTCAAACGTTTCATCCAGCGCCTCGAGCGCGGCATCGACATCCGCACCGGTGAAGCCGACCCGGCGACTGGCGGGCGGATCAATGGTCGCGTGCGTATTTGCGGGCGGAGCGACGACGTGCGGGTAGTTGCGTCTCGCCAGCTTGTGAAACAGGATCCCGAGAGCCACCAGCAGGCACGAGTTGAGCGCGACGGGCACCAGCGGGAACAGGAGACCCCAGCTCGCCACGACAGGGCCGCCAAGCACTGCGGTCAACGCAGCGGCGCCGCCGGGCGGATGCAAGCAGCGCGTAAATGACATCGCCGCGATCGCGATCCCCACGGCAATACCGGTTGCGATCAGCGGATCCGGCACGAACATAGCTGACAGAACCCCCACGAAGGCGGAGATCGTGTTGCCGCCGACGATCGACCACGGCTGGGCAAGCGGGCTTGTGGGAACCGCAAACAGCAGAACCGCGGATGCGCCCATCGGCGCCACGATCAACGGAAGGCTGGGACCGCCACCAAAGATACTGCCGCTGATCATACCGGTCAGGAGGATACCAACCAGCGCTCCGAGACACGCAATCAGGCGCTCCCTCAACGTCGCACCCGCCAGGATCGGCGCGAAGAAACGACGGCCCGGCGGTTGCGAGGGCGTCTGGTTGGGCGAATTGGTCATGCAGTCACCTGTAAATGGCAGCGCGTAGGTTGAATATTTCAGTGGCCGCCAGCGTCTGTATGCAATGCGCGGCGTAGGATTTCGATCGCAGGGGAGCTGGCCTCCCTACGATAGATGAGCAGTGTCTGAATTTCACGCAATGAATGGGTTCGAGCGTCGCCTGGCCAGTCCATCAGTTCGAATACGCATCGTGGCACTACACCGATCGCGTCACCGGCTGCAACGCTCGCCAGTATGGCGTGATAGGAGGAAACCTCCTTGGTCGCAATCGTCGGCGACGGACGTGCCCATTGTTCCGCGACACGGCGGTACGTGCATCCGGGTTCGAGCGCCGCCAACCAGCTCACACGCACGTCCAGGGCGGTTTTGATCGGCGGATGCGACGCGGGCAAGACGATCAATACGTCTTCGCGGTAGATCGGATCTCCATCGAGGTCCTCGAGCGGGTCGGGTCTCGGCATCGCGATATCGCTTGGCAAACGTGCGATCAGCGCACAGTCGATTTCTTCAGCGAGCACGGCTCGGGTCAGTTCCTCCGTCGAGCCCATTGTGAGCCTCAGCGCCAAATCCGGGTGCGTTCGGTTGATCGTCTGCAGAACCGGCGGCAGGCGGCTGGCAGCGGTACTCTCCATGCTGCCCAGCCGCAAGACGTCCGGCATCATCGTCGGCTTCAGCGCGTTGCGCGCCTCGTCACATAGCGCCACCAGCCGTGTGGCGTAGGAGCGAAAAAGACGCCCCTCGCGCGTCAGCGTCATCTTCTTGCCGTCGCGGCTGAACAGGCCGACGCCCAATTCTTCCTCGAGTGCGCGAATACGGTTGGTGACGTTGGATGGCGCACGGCCAATCTCGGTGGCGGCGCGGGTCACGCTGGTACGCTCGGCTACCAGCAGAAAAATCTCAAGGGTCGTGAAGTCCATTTTATCTACGAAGGAAATGAAGCTGCTTTATTGTTCTCGAATGGGAAATGATAATCAAGGTGATCTCGTGAAACTGCGTTCGAAACATTCCCGGAAACGGAGAAAGGCCATCGACCATGTGCACGCCTGATGAGGACGATCTTTCGCCGCGCTTTTCATCACCGCCTTGCCTGATGCACGAGGTGGATCCGGCCTATATGGGCATGGAGTCTCCAAAGGCGATCTCGATTGTGCAATGGCGGGAGCAGGAGAGAAAAAGGCTGATATCCGCGCGACAGGGCATTCCGATTGCAGAACGGACCGCACGGACAGACGCGATCGTTTCTGCGCTCGACCAACTTCTGCCCAACGTTCGAGGCGAAACGATTTCGCTGTATTGGCCGTTCCGTGGTGAACCGGATCTGCGCTCTTGGATGAACACGCTCATTGCCCGCGGCGCCGACTGCGCATTACCGGTGGTGCTCGCCAAGGCAAAACCTCTCGGCTTTCGATCCTGGCGCGCTGGCGAGGCGCTCGAGAGGGGTGTTTGGGGGATCCCAATTCCGACCGAGGGGCGGGATGTTCAGCCGACCATCGTCATCGCACCGGTCGTCGGTTTCGACGAGAGCGGTTATCGCTTGGGTTATGGTGGGGGCTATTACGATCGTACACTCGCCGTGCTTCAACCGAAGCCATTCGTGATCGGCGTTGGGTTCGAACAGCAGAGAATGGAGAGCATCAGGCCACAATGGCACGACATCGCGATGGATGCGATCGTGACCGAAGGGCGAACGCTTTCATGCACCGTCGGTCAAGGGCGCAGGGGTGCGAGTTCCGCGAACTGCAGATAGAAGCCAAGCGACAGGATGGTGACCGCGAGCGCAACGGTACGTGAGGCGAACCGCGCCGCCAGCCATGAGAGCGCTATGCCGGCGACGACTGCCATTACCCCCAGTGATGGCCCCTGATGACTGAACGCCAATCCCAAAGCGGTCAATCCAGCTGACATCGCGAGCGTTGTTCGCACCGCATCGCCGCGCGATTGCTGGCCGCGGCCATTGCGCACGAAACTCAACTCCGTCAGGCTGAAGGCCATTGAAACGCTCAGCAGCAGCGACAGCAGCAACCCACTCCACATCATCCGACAATCCCTTGGTTGGATGTTTCAGACAGAGTGAAGCAAGAGTTGGGCCACCTGAAACGGTGTTGCATTTGCAAGACCGCGCATCCGATTTGCGGGAAAAACCGGCCAGTGCCAGGCAAACTGCACGTTCCTTGTGCAAATCACGCGGTCGCTGAGGCATGGGCATGATCCGCTTTGAGGTCACGCTCGCTTTCCAGGACGACGGGTAGTCGAAGCAAGCCGTGGCGATGCCCGCAACTCGCGCGCATCGCTTTCGATGCGTGGGGCAGGTGCTGTTTTCGTGATTTGCCTGTAGGCTTGTTGATCGCTTCTAGAGGCAACCGGGAGGGTGTCATGAGTGACCATGTCTACAAGAAGGTAGAACTTGTCGGCAGTTCGAAGTCTTCCGTTACGGAGGCGATCGAAACGGCGATCGCGCGGGCGTCGAAAACCATGAGAAATCTCGAGTGGTTCGAGGTCGATCAGATCCGGGGCCACATCAAGGACGGCGAAGTGGCTCACTATCAGGTGGTCATGAAGGTCGGTTTCCGGATCGACGACTGACGCGCGGCCGGGCCGGTCTTCGGCAGTTGCCGGTTACTAGAATCTGTCGACTCTGCTCGTCAGCTTGAACAGTCTGTAGACGCTCGCGTGAAGCGAGGTCGCTGCCGGTGTCCTCAATTGTTGCCCGGTCGAACAGGATGACGGAACGGCAGGCGTTCGCCGTCTAACCGAGCTCAATGGATGGATGACGATGGCTGAACGACGATATGGCGAAGCGCCGCCGAAGATAGATATCACGATTGCCGGTGCGGACTGGTATGGCCGGCAGATCGATCGCGAGCGTCATCAGAACACTCTGTTCGTCGATCTCGACCTGACTGAGGCGCAGACCGTTGGTGTCGTCTTCCAAGAATGCACCTTCCGGCGGGCGCGCTTCAATGCCTCGTCGCATCAGGCGAGTGCCTTCGTGAACTGCACTTTCGTGTCCTGCAAATTCTTCGACAGCCGGTTCACAGAGTGCAAGTTCGTCGGCAGCATGTTCGATACATGCGACTTCGACCAGATGCAGGTCTCGGCCGCGCGTCCTTCAAGGAAACCCGCTTGCGGGAGGCAGACCTTACCGGTGCCTCCTGCAAGGGTGGCTCGCTGAGAGACGTCGATCTCTCCGGCGCGTGGCTGCACGGCATCGATTTTACAGCCTGTGATCTCAGGGGCAGCGACCTCAGTGCGATCGAACCGGAAAACGTGCACCTCAAGGACGCGATCATCACGATCGACCAAACCATCACCATCGCCGAGGCATTAGGCCTCGACGTGCGGCGGAAGTGAACCACCCTCCCCAAGAACTGGATGCGTTGATGAAGGACAGGCGCGCGCCATTGCGTTCTGGCTGGTGACAGGCGAACGGCGAGCCCTCCGGACCGCGAACCACAAGCCAGATGTGCGGGTGATCGCTACCCGCCACCCTCCATTTGGATATCCGGCGCTCGCCCCTATCGCGAGACCGGTGTGCGTCCCGACGGCTCAGGTCACTCCGCGGTCAGACCGTCAAAGACTTCGAGCATGGCATCGCTGATGGCTTTGCCGAGCGCGGCGGCAGTTTCCCCCAGCGTATCCTCATTCATGTCGCGAGCGGCCATAGCAAAGGCGGCACCCTCGGCGGTGACGATTTCCTGGGCGCGCTGGATTGCCCAAAGTGCGAAGTCGCTGCGGCCGCTGATCTCGACGGTTTCCATGATTTCTCCTGATTGGTTTGACCGAGTGGCTTATAGCCGATTTAGCAAATATTGGAGCCACGCGCTGGGGCGCGTTCGAAAGATCCACATGCGTCTCGGCTAGATCTGATCGTTTCGGATGAGAAAGGCCCCCGGACAGTCGGCACTCCATCGTCTCAAGGACGGCGGGCGGGCGCTCGCGCGCAGTTGAGCAACAGGCAAATTCCGACGCTGAGGTCAGCACCGCCTAGCCCGAATTGAGGAGTTCGCCACCTGTTTGATTCGTTGCCTTTAAAGGCCGTCGCTGTCACGTTGTAGCTCGTGAATGGCCACCGGACGGGCGGTCCCATGTTGCTCGCCGGATTTATTGCCGGCCACTCACGGCATTGTTTATAGAGACATTTTAGGCCTGTCGTGAATTACGGGACGGAGGAGGAGCCGCCCCGTCTCACGCATGCGACATGTCGAATGCCCCGCGCTTCGGTCAAAGCCGACGCGCACTGCCGCGCCGCGTGGGTTACTTTCCGATTGTCTGCGGGATGTAGACGACAGCCCGATCACCACCGTCCGAAAATGCGCCGCCGACGGCGAGATAGGCGGTTATGGCGAGGGCTGAAAGGAGCATGATTCCGACCGGCAGTCCGGTTGATGCCCTTTGTTCTGGCCAACGCTCCCTGTCGTACATCATCGGTTCCTTTCGTGGCGCTTCAGCATCGGGCGAGGGCGCCCGGCGGAATAGGAACGCCGAAAGACGGGGAGGGTTCCCGACCTTGCCGCAGTTGAACGGACGCATGGGCCCTATCAAGCGCCGAAGACAAGGCGCGCTTCGTCGGTTGTCGGCGGTGCACTCGCGTACTGAGAACAAAGCGATCGACGACAGCCGGCGACCGGTTGGGAAGCGTTGCTGTGCGTGAGCCCGGTCGGTAACGTGACATCCGGCATCGAATCGCTTCTTTTCGTCGGTGCAGGTTGACGGCGCGTTCAAGCCCGCGGGAGGGACCGGCAAGCTGCTTTCGGCGAACCGGATATCCCGTTTTGGAGCATTTTTCTTGGAAAGCCCGCATACTGCATAAAGTTGTAGGTACCCTGGCAATGGAATATCCATAAACTCGCGCTAGACCGATCGTCATTGGTGAATCGGGAGCGGTGGATGCGAAGAGAAGTACAGTTCAACGGGCAGAGGGACTGGCGAATCGCGCGATATGTCATCGGTGGCATTGTTGGTTTCGCCGTACTCGCGCAGGTTTTGGTCTATCTCAGCCTGGTGGCTCTCGTCGATCGGCCCTATGCGGCCGCCGTGGTTGGCGCCGCGTTGATCTCCCTGTTGATGGGCGTGCCGCTGATCGTCCTCGCGGCGACGCAGTTTCGCCGGGCCCAGCGCCTTCGCAACCAGATCAACCATGTCGTCGCCCACGATGCCACGACGGGCTGCGTAACCGGCCGCGGGCTGGTCCAGCAGGTTAATGGCCTCGAGCGTCGCCGGCAACGCGCCGGCGAAGAGCTTCACGGAGCACTCATTCATCTCAGGATCAACAACCTCGACGATGTCGGTGCCGCTTTCGGTCCGGCCTGGAGCGAAGAACTGCTCCAGTTCGTCGCCTCCACGATCAGCACCTCGGTGCGGCGCGATGACATCGTCGCTCGAACCGGCCCGGCAAGCTTCGACGTTCTTTTGGTCGGCGCGAGCGAATCGGATGCCGAGCACGTTTCCATCCGCCTGACGAAGGCATTGGCTTCGGCACACTTCTCGGCAGACGGCAGCAAGGTCGATCTGGCAATTAGCGTCGGCGGCGCATTGTTCGACGGCAGCGTAGATCTCGAACGGTTGCGCCGTGCGGCAGCATCCGAAACTGTATTGGTTGCCAGCGAGGGAACGCAAACCGTCGATTTCGTCCGGCTGCCTTCAGCGTGATTTACTGGGTGCCGGCGCCAGTGACGGGAAGACGGGTAATCTCCGCTCGCAGCGGCTGAGGCCATAGTGAGGAATTCGCGCTGCCGTTGCGTTGACGGCAACGTTGCAACGGGCCGAAGCGCCTTGGTACCTTGGGCAGCCGCGGCTGATTTATTTTATTTCAATAGGTTAACGGTTACTCTTGTTGGCACACGAATGTTCCATTTTTGCAACATAGCCGTGCGAAAGCTTGGGGCGTCATAGAACCACCCCAAAATTGGTGGCCGCGTTATATTACCTCTGTATTATCTATCGGTAAATTTCGGCAGTTGTAACGCACGCTCGGATTCGCCAGCATGACGTACGGATTGCGAGGGGGATAATATTGAAAGTGGGGAAAACTTTTAAGGGCGGGCTTTTTTCCATTCTGCTCGCGTCAACCGTATTTGCAGGTGGCGCAGCCGAAGCGATGACGCTGAGGGAAGCGCTTCAGATCGCGATGGAATCGAACCCGGAAATCGGGCAGTCGATCGAGAACCGCGAGGCAATCGAGTTCGAACTGCGGCAGGCGCGCGGTCTCTATCTGCCGAGCGTCGACATGGAAGCTTCGACGGGCGTTCAACATCTTGAGGACGAAGCCCGTCGCCTTGGTTCCATTGAGAACGATCCGCTCTATCCTTCCGACGTCGGGCTGACCATTACGCAGAAGCTCTTCGATGGCGGTGGTCGTCGCGCCGAACTGGAGCGTCAGGCGGCGCGCGTCGACAGCGCCTCCTTCCGGGTCCTCGAACGGTCCGAGACGATCGGTCTGCAGATCGTCCGCGAATATTTCGAATATATTCTCCAGCAGCAGATCGTTGCGGAAGCGCGCAAGAACGTCGGCGTGCACCAGTCGATCCTGTCGGATATCAGCTCGCTGATTTCAGGTGGCGCCCTGACCGATGCGGATCGCCAGCAGGCGAGTGAACGCCTGTTGTCGGCCAAGGCCCGTCTGCAGGAAGCAGAGGAATCGCTCGAAACCGTCAAGATCAGCTTCAACCGCCTGGTTGGCCAGCCCCTCACGAAGCCGTCCATGCCGAAGTCGGTCGCCGGCGTTCTGCCGAAGACGCTCGAGACGGCAATCGGTATCGCCCGCGGCAGCAATCCGCGCATCAAGGCCGCCGATTCCGACATCAGCGCTGCGGATTCGCAGGTCAAAGCGGCACGCTCGAACATGCTTCCGGAAGTCTTCGCCGAAGGGCGTGTGCGCACGGGCAACGATATCGACGGCGCGACCGGCAACAGCTGGGATGCCCAGGCGCGGATCGTGGCGAAGTGGAACCTCTATCGCGGCGGCATTGATATCGCCAACGAGCAAGAGCAGATGCGCCGCGCAAGCGAACAGCGGCTGGTCTTCCACCAGGCACATCGCGAGGTCGAGGAAGCCGTTCGCATTTCCTGGGAACGCCGCAACAGCCAGTACGAGATCTCCCGCACGCTGAACGCGCAGGCTCAGATGAACGTACAGCTCGTCGAGTCCTATCGCGAACAGCTCAAGGTCGGGCAGCGTTCGCTGCTTGACGTGCTCGGCGCGCAGAATTCGCGTTTCAATGTCAGCGTTCTCGCGAAAACCTCGCAGTACGCCGCTCTGTTTGCCGAGTACCGCCTGCTTGCGGCGACCGGCCAGCTCCTGTCGACGATGCAGATCAAGGCGCCGGCCCAGGCCGAAGCCTATGCCCGCAACGAGTTCAATGTCCCGGATACGCCGCCCACGGAAACCTATCGCCGTGTTCCTTCGCGCCAGACGAACGACTTGCCGCTCGATTTGTTGGCGCCGATCCGGCAGAAATGATAGTCCTCGTCAAGGTGGACACAATCGGTGGTAGTGCAAAGCATTGACAGGCATGTGCAGATTGGCCCGTCTTTGACTGGCTTTCCCGAGGCGTTCAAGGAGATATGTATCTTCTTGAACCGCCCCTCGTCCGACAGCGTGCTTTATTCCGACGTTCCTTTTGACGCGCGGTTGCCGAGCGCCGAGGACGTCTCACGTATTGCGGAGCGGGTCGGCCTGGAAACGGAAATCGTTTCCGGGCGCGCGATCGGCAATCGTGATTTCGTATACCCGCTGCTGCTCGTCTTTCGTGACGGCAGCGCCATGGCGCTTTTGGAAGAGGCGCCTGACGGCACGTTGAACCTTTCGAACAGAGCTGCTGCTCCCGGCGAAGCGGCGGTGAAACTGTCTGAGTTGCAGCTCGGCGGTCTCGCCTGTGCCTTGTCCTTCTCAGCCACCTATCTCAATACGGCGTCCGGCCGCGGCGTCGGTGAGGCCCGTAACATCGACCGCCGGCATTGGCTGACGGCCACGGTCAAGCCATTCTGGCAAGCCTATGTGCAGGTGGCGATCGCGGCCTTTTTCATCAACGTGCTGGCGCTGGCCGCGCCGCTCTTTACGATGAACGTCTATGACCGGATTCTGCCGAACAAGGCGATGGCGACACTTTGGGTGCTGGCGCTTGGCATCAGCACCGCCATTCTGTTCGACTTCCTGCTCAAGACGGTTCGTGCCGCGCTGATCGACTTTGCCGGACGGAAGGCTGACCTGAAGCTCTCCTACATGCTGTTCGAGAAGATACTGCATGCGACGATGGCATCGCGACCACCTTCGACAGGCGAATACGCCAACCGAGCGATGCAGTATGAATTCGTTCGCGAGTTCTTCACCTCGAATACGCTCAGCACCCTCATCGACAGCCTTTTCGCCTTCGTTTTCATCGCAGCGGTCTACGCGGTCGCAGGCTGGATCGCGCTCATCCCGGCGGTCGCGTTCCTCTTGAGCGTCTTGATCGGCTATGTCGCGCAGTACAAGATCGGCAACCGCGTCGCCGCCGCCTCGAACGAATCAGCCCAGCGCCAGGCGCTATTGGTAGAGACGATCAGCGCCATCGAGACGGTGAAGACGCTGCATTCGGAAAAGCAGCTTTTGCGCCGCTGGAACGAACTGGCCAAGCACTCTTCGAACACGGCCGAGCAGATCAAGGAGATCTCCTCCTGGGCCTCGCACGCGACACAATTCGTGCAGCAATTGGTGACGGTCTGCATTGTCGTCGCCGGCGCTTACGAATTCACTGAAGGCAACATCTCCTCGGGCGCGATCATTGCGGCCAGCATGCTTTCCGGCCGTGCCGTCGCGCCGCTGGGGCAGATTGCGATGACGCTGGCACGGCTGCGTCAGGCGATTTTGTCGCTGCGCATCCTAAATGCGGTGATGGAGCAGCCGGAAGATCGGCCGGACACGATCGGTTTCGTCAACCGCGAGATCCGCAACGGCAGCATCACTTTCACCAATCTCGATTTCGCCTATCCGGGGACCGACTACAAAGTGGTCAGCGGCATGAACGTGACGATAAAGGCGGGCGAGCGTGTTGGCATCATTGGCCGCATCGGTTCGGGAAAGACCACGCTCGGCCGGCTTCTCGCAGGTCTCTACGCGCCCAGCGCCGGCCGTATTCTGCTCGATGGCGTCGATATCCGGCAGTTGCATCCCTCCGTTGTCCGCTCGGCCGTCTCCTTCGTGTCGCAGAATTCCGACCTGTTTTCCGGCACCATCAAGGAAAACCTGCTGATGGCGAACCCGACCGCCAGCGATGAAGAAGTGGTCGCGGCAGCCCGGCTTGCCGGCGTCGACGACTTCGTCTCCCATCATCCGCGTGGCTATGACATGCCGGTCGGTGAGCGCGGTTCCCAGCTTTCGGGCGGGCAGCGCCAGGCGGTCGCCATTGCCCGGCTGTTGTTGCGCAAGCCGAAGGTGGTGTTCCTGGACGAGCCTTCCGGGGCCATGGACCTCGCCAGCGAGCGTGAACTGATCAACAAGCTCTCCAATGTGTTCAGCAGCGATGTCACACTTCTGATCTCCACGCACCGTCACAGCATGCTGAGCCTCGTCGATCGCCTGCTTGTTCTCGACCGCGGGCGCCTCGTCGCTGATGGCCCGAAGGCCGCGGTCATCGAACAGTTGCAACGACGCTCCGGTCCTGCCGGACCGGCCGAGGGGGCGGGGTTATGATCCACGCTCTCGACATGACGACGAAACAATGCCTGTCCGCAAGTGGCGGAAGGGGGCAGCATGACTGAGAAACCGCCGCTTGCCGCGCGCGCCGGACTGCTTGTCATCGGCTTGCTGATCAGCTGTTTCGTCGCCTGGGCGGCGATTGCCGAGGTAGACGAAATCGCACGTGGCGAAGGCAAGGTCATTCCCGTCTCGAAGACGCAGATCATCCAGTCGAGCGAGCCCGGCATCGTGCGCGAGATCGCCGTGCAGCTCGGGCAGGTCGTCCGCCGCGGCGACCTGATCCTGCGGCTCGACGATACGGCCAGCGGCTCCTCGCTTGGCGAGCTCGAAGCCAAGGCACGGTCGCTGCGCGCGCAGATAGCGCGCTTGGAGCTCGAAGAGAGTGGGGCCTACGACGCCAAGTACAATTGCCCCGAGAATATCGCCAAGGTCGCACCGGCTATCTGCGCCAACGAGGAGCAACTGCTCCAGGCGAAGGCTGGAAACTTCAACAACAAGCTGTCGGTCATGCAGGCCCGCGAGGGCCAGCGTCAGAAGGAACTGGCGGAGGCGCAAGCCAACATCACCCGGCTGACCGAGAGCCTGCAGGTCACGGAACGGGAACAGGGGCTCATCGAGCCGATGGCCAAACGCAAGCTCATCGCTCAAACAGAGCTACTGCGGGTCGAAAAGGAATTGACCGACACCCGGGGACAGCTCGCCCTGTGGAAGCAATCGGTCGGCAAGCTGGAGGCGGCGCTCGAGGAGGCGTCGCTGCAGGTCACCGAACTCTCCCTGCAACTGAAGCAGGAGGCCCTGGCGGAAAAAACGGAGGCCCTCTCGCAGCTTTCGGTGATCGACGAAACGATCCGCGGGGCGACCAGCCGGGTCGCCAACACCGATATCCGTTCCCCGGTCGATGGCATCATCAATACGTTAGATGTCAACACGGTTGGTGCCTATGTGACGCCGGGCGCAGTGATCGGCGGCGTCGTGCCGACATCGGAGACGCTGCTCGTCGAGGCGCGGCTTTCACCGCGCGACGTCGCCTTCGTGCGTCCGGGCCAACCGGCTTTGATCAAGGTCTCCGCCTATGATTTCTCGATTTATGGCGGCCTCGGCGGCATCGTTGAAACCGTCAGCGCCGACAGTCTCGTCGACCAGAACAATGGCGAGACCTATTATCTCGTGCGCGTTAAAACCGACACGGCTGCGCTGGTGAAGGACGGGCGGGAATATGCCATCATGCCGGGCATGATCGCTTCGGTCGATATCATGACGGGCAAGAAGACGATCCTTGCCTATCTGATGAAGCCGATCAACAAGGCGCGTGAGGAAGCTCTGCGGGAGCGCTGATGAATGAACGAAACGCAGCCTCCACCGTCCGATGAGGACCTGAGCGCGCTGCGGTTCCGCGTCGTCACCATCGGCGGTCAGCGCCGCGGGATCAAGCTCGAGGAAATCTATTGGCACTGTCTTGGCGAGCTTGCCGCGCGGCAGGGACGAAGACTTGCGGATATCGTTGCAGCTTGTGAAAGAGAGCTTGAAGGCGAGGGGAATTTGACGGCGCGACTGCGCTACGTCGCCACGCGCTACATGCGCGACGAGCTTATCGGTGCCAGGCAACGCAGCAATCTGGCGATCGTCGCCGGCCAGGTTCGCGCCAGCCCAACGCCTGCCTTTGCGCTCACGGGAAACAAGAACATCGTCGCCTTCAACCCCGCGTTCCTCTCCTTTGTCCAGTCGCGGGTTCTGCGGTCGCAGCAGCCGCAGCCGGCGCGCGGCTTGAGGCTCGCCTTCGATGTTCAGTTCGTCGATCTTGTCCGCCGTTTGAAGGCAGCTCCAGGCGAGCCGCAGCCCGCGGGTTTCACCATCGGCGTGCAGGGACAGGTGACGCGCGGCAAACTCAACGCCGCACTGGCCCCGCTTGCCGACCAGGACGTGATCATCGGCTTCATCCTGGCCTGAGAGCTCGGAGGTCCGCCTGCCGCGAGGACGGCTGGGCGGCGTTCATGAATAGGTCTGATCGTGAAGACGTCGACGTTGGAGCCGAGGTTCAGCGAACCGCAACGCCTTCGCCGGGCATGACATCCGCGAAAGGTTCGGCAGACGCGACCTTATCGCCGGTGGTCTTGATGCCATGGATCCAGGAGCGATCGGCGCTGACCGAAAAGAGCGCCTGATAGCTCGGAAGCGCGCGGTCAAGCTTCACCTCGTCACTCAGGTTGTCGAGAATGAAGTGGCCCTGGCTCGTCGTGATTGCCAGCACCGCGTGATAGAGGTTGCGCCGGACATCGCGAAGTACAACGATCGACATGGCCTCTGACGGCAGACCGGCCGCCTTCAGGGCAGCCATCTTCAGGATGGCATAGTCTTCGCAGTCACCCTTGCCGCGGGCAAGAATTTCATCCGGCGTTGCCCAGTAGTCCTTGGAGCCGTAGTTCTCCGCGTCCGGCTGGTAGCGCACGATCCGGTTCACCGTGCGGTTGATGCCGCTGATTTTCTGGCGGAATGCAAGACCGTTGGCGTTTTCGATCGCCTTGCCGAGAATGCCGCGGGCGGCACAACCGCTCTCCTGTGCGCAGCGGTTGAAGTCCGCCGCCACGACTGCCGGATAGACGGTCTTCCATTTGCGCGCCACTGGGATTGAAGAGACGCGGAAGGCGACCGAATGGAACACGGCGGAGGGTTCCGACTCTGCCGCTGCCTGGCCGCCGAAGCTCGCGCGCGCAGTCACCGCCACCTTCTGCACCTGCCGGCTCTTCAGAGCCTCGGAAGCCTGCTTCGACAAGGTGTTGATCGTCTCCGTGGCGACGGCTGCCAGGGGGCTTGCCATGCTCAGCAGCTGCTGGAAGAGACCAGCGTGGAGCATACCGGACTGGCCCGCCTGAACGGATGATGTCGCAGATAGCGACACCAGGCCGATCGCGAACACCGAAGTCTTCAGGTATTTTCCGCAGTGCTTCCAGCTGTTCTTGTTCATTGCCGTGTCTCTCGGTTTCGTGAGGACACTGTACGAATGAAAAGAAAAATGCCGGTAAAGCGGTATGTATTATTTAGTGTACTCCGAAACAATACGTTTTGTATAAAATTTTATTCAAATTTTATACTTGAGTATTCTTTCAGATCAGACCGCCAGCCCACCTTGTAGACACACCAGCAACATCGTCATTGGCGGCATGTCGCGTGGATTGCCAATCGCGACCGTTTGTTTCGCAGTTCTTCTTGAGGTTCCCTAGGCGATAAGCCTGCACGTCGAACCAATGGAAGGGCTCAGGTGTCGTCGAGCACGATTTCGAGGCCACTTTTTCGAGCCGCCGTGCCCGCGCGGAAGATGGTTATGGACCAATGACCAGAAATACTAAATTTGTACTAAGCTCACCAATTTTGGGTATTAGCATAATATATTATGCTGTTTTTCGCTAATCCCTCAGCCCCCGATTGCGCTCCAAAAAGCTTGGTGTTTTCTTGCTCGCAAAGGTCGAGGGGTATTTCTATGGCAACCGAAGGCACCACAATTTCGAACGAAGCCGCCGCTACGCAGGCAGAGGCAATCGAGTTTCGCAACGCGCCGGATGGCAAGGCTGACCGACTGGTGGCGCAGGCGGCGACGGGAGAAGAGGGAGAACCCCAGCTCGTCGACCCGGCAACCGGAGCGCCGGTGAAAGGCGCCGAGACAGCGCCACAGACGCAGCCCATGCCCGCGACGGTCACCGCCGATGCTTCGAACGTGGTGCACCTGCCCGCAGGTGCGTCGATCGAGAAAATCAAGGTCGTCGGTACCGATATCGTTTTGGAACAGCCGGACGGGTCGACGATCACCATTCACAACGCCGCATTGAAGGTTCCGACCTTCGTCATCGGCGATGCTGAAATCCCGCGCGAAACCCTGGTGGCCGTGCTCGGCGAAAACGGCATCAACGTTGCAGCGGGTCCGGACGGCAGCATCAGCGTCGTCTCGAACCAGAGCAGCGGCGGCGGTTTTGGTGACGCCAACGCGGACATTGGCCAGGCCGGACCGGTCATCGGTCTGTTGCCGCCGACCGCCCTGGAATTTCCGACGCTCGAGGCGACCGAGCTTCTTCCCTTTACGCTCGACCCCAATGACAACCCGTCGATCATCCCCGATGGCGGCAGCAGCGATCCCAGCGGCATCCTCGTTAGCGACCGGCAGGTCGACGAAGCTGGCCTCGCCAGCGGATCGCGCGCCAGCGATGGCAGCGCTTCGGTCAACGGCATCTTCACGATCTCCGATCCGGACGGCCTGGACGATGTCGCCAGCCTGACGATCAACGGCCAGACTTTCGCAATCGGCGGACTCGTCGGCCAATCGGTCGCGGGCCTGTTCGGCGTGCTGACCATCACCGCGTACAACCCCGCCACTGGCACGGCGCAGTATACCTATGAACTGACGAGCCCCGTTACTGGCTCCGGCCCAGGCGCAAATGTCGAGCAGGACCGGGATACCTTCAATCTGATGGTCACCGACGTTGACGGCGCGACCGGTACGGCGACGCTGCGCGTGGACATCGTCGACGACGTTCCCTCGATCGGCATCACGGATCCGGCCTCGTCCAACGTGGTCGAGGGCCAGGCGCTTGCCGGCAACTGGACGCTTTCGGCCGGCGCTGACGGTGTCAGCACAGTGGACGTCACGGTCGGCAACACCACCCAGACCCTGGCGCTGACGGCAGGTCAGTCGGTGGTGTTCGCGCTTGCCGAAGGCACGCTAACGGTCAATTCCGACAAGACCTGGTCGTTCGATGCGGCCAGCAACCTCAACAATGCCGGTGGCGTCAACGTCACCTTCTCGCTGTCGGCCACGGACGCCGACGGTGACACGACGATCGACAGCCAGACGATCACGGTGACGGATGGTGCTGGCCCGACGGTCGATCCGCTTGCAGCTTCGGCATCGCTGACGCTCGACGACCAGACCCTTGCCGACGGCTCGACGCCGGGTTCAAACACGAGCGCCGGCACGATCGGCTTTGCTGCCGGTTCGGATACGATCGCGACGATCGCGTTCGGCGACACCAGCGGCCTTACGGGCGGATTGACCTGGGATCGCGTCTCCGATACGCAGATCATCGGCCGCGCCGGCGGCGTGGCGATCGTCACGCTTGACCTGGTGCGCAGCGGCGACAGCGCCACGGTGACGGCGACGCTGAACGACAACTACGCCAGCCATCCCGGCGTCAACGCCGACGACCTTGCGAGCCTCGGCTCGGTCAAGGTGATCGCCTCCGATACGGACGGCGACACAGCCGAGGGCACGGTGAACGTGTCGGTCTCCGACGACGTTCCTTTGATCGGCAT